>CAIRSR010000129.1 GCA_903881315.1 uncultured Thiotrichales bacterium
AATAAAACAAATCCCCGCAGTTGCCTTAGGTGTTATAGAAAATGGCTTCTCTTGGGAACAGATTCTAATGCTCCAGAAAAACATCTAATGCACCAGGAAGAATCAACAAGTTACAAACCGAATCAAACTAGACCAGTGCCTAAGGGATAGTATGATGAATAGGTAATCAGGGTCTTCAATATATGCTGACCTAATTCTTTGGAAAGAGGTTATGTTTGGAGATTTCCCGCTCGACGGGATATCCTCTGCTGTGGCTTTCACATCAACTTCTGCGGTAATGCCACTCTCTACCCTTCTCTCTTTTCTGAACTGGAGAATGACATCAGCCATGTATAGGCGTTCTTTTGCTTCGACATTGATAAGAGAGTAGCTATTGTTGTTGTCGGCAAGTACATCATGAAATATCTCAACCGCCCAGGCTTCAACAAATGGGCCAGCGATCTTGTTTATATTTTCCATCGGGAGGCCGAGCTTAAGATTTGTGTTAATAATGATCTTATTCCGCCCGAGAGTAATCGCATCCTGCATGATATGCTCAATGGAGTTTGTGACAAATGTTGAGCATTCATCGTAATCGGTGCTTTGTTGAGGTATTTTGAAATTTAGATCAATATAGTTCATTTCAGTGATTCAATAGCGCAACGATTCGGTTAGTGGCTGGTTACTATCAATCCTAAGATAGCAGACGCTAGATTGCGTTTGCTGCCCTGATATTGGATTGGGTGTGGTACGCTGTTCATAGGGTTATTGTATCTCCCCCCCAGAGGAAACAACAGAGGAAAAGCGCCGGGCCGATGTGTATCTGCCTGGCTGTTTGGCCCGCTTATGCTGGATCGGTGCTCGATAATTCAGCGCTTCCGCACCATGAGCGCCTCAATCTCGTCTGGGTGTTTCGCTACGGCGGCGGTTAGTATCTCGGCGTCACCCTCGGTTACTAGACAATCATCCTCGATGCGGATACCGATGCCCCAATATTTTTCAGGCACGCCTTCGGCACCCTGCGGGATGTAGATGCCGGGCTCCACCGTTAATACCATGCCAGCCTTTAGATAACGCCACGCGCCATCGACCTTGTAGGTGCCTACATCGTGGGCGTCCATGCCTAACCAATGGCCGGTGCGGTGCATGTAAAAGCGTCGGTAAGCGCCGTCCCTAATCAGTTCTTTTACCTTACCGGTGAGGAGCCCGAGCGCCACCATGCCCTTGGTCAAGACCGCGACGGCGGCGTCGTGGGGGTCGTTCCAGCGCTGACCCGGGCGCACCTTTTCGATGGCGGCGAGTTGCGCCTTCAGCACGAGATCATAGAGTTCCCGTTGCGGTGCGCTGAAGCGACCATTGGCGGGAAAGGTGCGGGTGATGTCGGCGGCATAGTATTCAAACTCCGCGCCGGCATCGATAAGGACGAGGTCGCCGTTTTGGATTTCGCAGTTGTTATCAGAATAGTGCAAGACGCAGGCGTTTGCCCCTGCTGCCACGATGGAAGGGTAGGAAGGTGAGCGCACCTGGTTTGCGGTAAATTCGTGCAGGATCTCGGCCTCGAGTTGATATTCCCACATCCCGGGCCGACAGGTGCGCATCGCCCGTTGGTGGGCGCGTGCGGTGATGCGTGCTGCCTTGCGCATCCGTTTTAGTTCGGAGGCGTCCTTGATGAGCCGCAACTCGTGGAGGATGCGGTCAAGATCGACGATCTCGCTCGGGGCTTCAGTACCCGCACGCGCCTTGCGACGGGCCTGGTTGAGCCAGCCAACGAGGCGGCCATCTAGCTCGGCGTTGCGGCCCAGGGTGTGGTAGATGCGGCTTCTCTCCTCGAGCAGGCTCGGCATCATCTCGTCTAAGCGAGAGATGGGGTAGCTCTCCTCCACGAGCGAAAGTTCTTTTGCCCCCGCGACACCGATCATGGAGCCAGTCCATTGTTCCTTTTCTGGGTCACGTTCGCGGCAGAACAGCAGGGTCTCGCCCTCGGGCCGCCCGGGGATCAAGACGAGTACGGCCTCGGGTTCAGGGAAACCGCTGAGATAATAAAAATCACTGTCGGGGCGAAAGGGGTGGGCGGTGTCGCTGTTACGGTATTGGACTTTGCTCGTTGCGACCACGGCGACCGTCCTCGGGCCCATGGCGCGCAGGAGTTTGCGACGACGACGCGGGAACTCTTTTTGACTCATGGTAGGCACTCGCTGCTGGGGGATGGGGTAGGGTGGGTAGAAAGTGCGCTTGAGTATCTCCCAGATGGGTAGAGGGGGGTGTAACACAAGTCTATGGTAACATTCCCGCCGTTCAAGTTCTGCGCTATGAGCAGAGCACCCTGGGTGCCCTCTGGCGCGAAGGGCTCGACCCACCTTCCCCTTCAATAGCCCAATATGGGAAATACCGTAGTCTGGAGAGTTACAATGGCAAATCATGATCAAGTATTAGACGCCTCTGGCCTCAATTGTCCACTACCGATTTTGCGCGCCAAGAAGGCGCTTTCGGCGATGGAGAGCGGTAAGATTCTGCGTATCATCGCGACCGACCCGGGTTCTGTGAAGGACTTCGATTCCTTTGCGAAGCAGACCGGTAATCCGCTGCTAGAATCTGGTGAAGAGGGCGGTAAATTCTTCTTCCTGATCCAGAAGGCCTAAGTTTCGCGCTTGTCCCTTAAAGGTTACGCCATGTCTCAGAAAAAGCTTGCGATTATTGCCACTAAAGGCACCTTGGATTGGGCCTATCCGCCCTTTATTCTAGCCTCTACGGCGGCGGCGTTGGGCTACGAGGTACAGATATTCTTTACCTTTTACGGCCTGAAGCTTCTCCAGAAGGATCTCGATCTCCAAGTCAGTTCGCTTGGGAATCCTGGGATGCCCATGCCCATGCCAGTGCCGGTGTTGCTGCAAGCACTGCCTGGAATGCAGCGCATGATGACCATGATGATGAAGAAGAAGATGAAGGACAAAGGGGTGGCGAGCCTCGAAGAATTGCGCGACCTGTGCGTCGAGGCCGAGGTCAAGATGATCGCCTGCCAGATGACGGTTGATCTCTTCGAGTTCAATAAGGATGATTTCGTCTCGGGGATCGAATACGCCGGTGCGGCTGCATTCTTTGAGTTTGCTGGCGAAGCCGATATCTGCCTCTATATCTGATCGTACGGTTGCGGGTAGGCGTCGTGTTGTTTGGGGCTCGGTGTAGCGCCTGCCCGCCCGACGCAGCCTGTCGGTTGCGTTTGGTCGCTCTCTTGCGGCTAAGCCCCTTGTTTTGACACGGACAGGGGGTTGTCGTGGTGCTGGGGACGCAATGGGGTTTTGTTGATGAGCAATTCGTTGCGTGACGCCTTAACGAAGGCTGGGGTGGTCAGCACCAGCAAAGCGAAGGTGGCGGCCCAACAGGCGAAGAAGACCGAACGCCAAGATCTCCACACCAAACGCACCGGTGGGGTTGTTCAGAGCGAGGCGGCCAAGGCCGCCGCCAAGGCGCAGCAAGAGAAGTTGGCGCGAGACCGTGAGATGAACCGGGCGCGCGAGGCGGCTCTCGCCCTCAAGGCGGCGCGTGCGGAGGCCAAGCGGGTGTTGCGCGAGCGGATGCAGAACGATGCGGCAGCGGCTATCCCGTTCCATTTTGTCGAAGGCACTCGCGTCTGTCACCTCTATGTCACAGAGACGCAACGAGAACAGCTCACGAAAGGGGAGCTTGCGGTTGTAGCACTCGGTGAGCGCCATTACCTGGTGCCGAGCGATACGTCCGAGAAGGTGCGTACCCTCGTCCCCGATGTCTTTGTGCATCGGCTAACGCACGGACAGGCAACCGAGGACAAGTGTGCGCACGATGACCCCTATGCAGCCTACCAGATCCCCGATGATCTCATGTGGTAGTCCTTATATGATCCTTTAGGAATGGATCTCCAGTTCTTGTATTCTTCGGTTGTAATCTGTGGTTGTAATCTCTGCTTGTACTCTTCTGGGCTATCCACTAAACGCTCGCAAGTAAACCCGCCATAAGGTCTTTAGCGAAATCGGCTGGAGGGTCTGCTTTCTCTATAAGAGAAAGTGCAATTCTCTCGGCGGTTAATCCTTAAAGACCCCCACCACAATTTGTTTGATGTCCTATGCTAGGTTTTTTTGTGAGCCACCGTTCGGCAATCTCGGGATTCGCAAAGTGAAGGTTGTGATTCCGGCCTCGGAGGTGGCAAACGCTTCGCCGCCGTGGGCCTCTGCAATTGAGCGCGTGATGGCCAAACCAAGTCCGACCCCTTCGCTGAAACGCTGCCGTGCGGCATCCACTCGATAGAAACGATCGAACAAGCGCGGCAAATGTAAGGGGTCGATGGTGTCGCCACTATTTACGACCGCAAGGGTAACGGCTCCGTTATCGCAACCGTTATCACAATTGGTGATGCGAATGGAGATGTGCCCACCGCTTGGTGTATGGCGTACCGCATTGGAGAGTAGATTGTTGATGGCACGGCGCAGCATCATCTGATTGCCGTGGATTACGGCGTTTCCCGTAAGCGCTAGGCGGATTCCTTTCTCCTCGGTCAATGCCTCGTAAAAATCGAATAGGTTGTTTACTTCGGTTGCCAAATCGACCCGTTCTTGCTCGGGGAGGCTTAGTCGATTGTCCGATCGGGCGAGGAATAGCATTGCAGCAATCATCTGCGAGAGATGCTCTAATTCTTCGGCATTCGAGGCCAGTACGTCTTGGTATTCTTCCGGCGTTCTGGTTTTGGAGAGGATGACCTGGGTCTGCGTCAATAGATTGCTGACTGGGGTGCGTAATTCATGCGCGAGGTCTGAGGAGAAATCGGATAAGCGATGGAAGGAATTTTCAAGTCGAGCGAGCATCGCATTGAGGGTTTCGGCGACCTCGGCCAATTCCATTGGAATGAGTTCTGCGGACATGCGTTGATCAAGACGGCTTGCGGTAATACCTGCCGCACGTTGGCCCATTTCCCGTAAGGGGGCGAGGGCGCGACGCGCCACAATCCAGCCGAGGAAGCCAGTGATCAAGGCGGCAAGCCCCATGACTGCCCACAGGGTGATCCGAAACGAACGCATAAAGCGCTCGTGATGGGCAATGTCGGTGGATACCGCGACGACCAAGGGGGCCTGGCCTATGATATGGGTAGATGCAGTGGCGGAGATCCCCCGATAGCGGTGATTCTCGCCATCAGTCCAGAGGGTAGGCCAGGTTAGGTTCTCTTTGGCCTGCGTGAGTAGCTCGCGGGGGAAGTTTGCGCCTTTGGTCAAGAAGAGGGTCTTGCCATTTGGCGAACTTACAATGACCGCGAGGCCGTGGTATCCCGCTAAAGAATCCTCTAACTGTTTTGGCAAGGTGGCGAGTTTCCGATTGGCGTGAATGTTTTCGAGGGTGTGATTGATGAATTGTAGTGTGCCATGGAGCAATTCCATGTCCAATTCTTCAAAATGTTTCTCGACGAGCGATCCGATGATGATTCCCAACAGTAACAATACCGTTGTCGAGGCGGAGGCAAAGAGCAGGGTCAGTCGGAAGGTGATAGAGGGATGATGGGTTACGCTCATTCGGCGACTTCCAGTCGGTAGCCCATGCCGCGAATGGTGTGGATTAGTTTATGATCAAAATCATCGTCTATTTTGGCGCGTAAGCGGCGAATCGCAACCTCGATGACATTGGTGTCACTGTCGAAATTCATATCCCAGACCTGAGAGGCGATGAGTGATCTTGGTAGTACCTCGCCTTGACGTCGCAACAGAAGCTCTAATAAGGAAAACTCCTTCGCAGTTAGTTCAATCTTTCTACCAGAGCGACTCACGCGGCGGCGGATTAGATCCAATTCGAGATCGGCTGCTTTCAGGAATTCCGATTCTTTGGTCTTGCCGCCACGCCGCAATAGCGAGCGGACGCGGGCCAATAGTTCGGAAAAGGCGAAGGGTTTTACCAGATAATCATCTGCGCCAAGCTCTAGTCCCTTGACGCGATCAGCGACCTCATCACGCGCGGTCAGGAACAAAACCGGCATTTCCAGTCCTCTGCGGCGGATGCCTTGGAGTACCTGCCAGCCGTTGATACCGGGCAGCATCACATCCAGAATCACCAGATCGTAGGTATCGGTTAGCGCCATATGCAGGCCGTCGAGTCCGTTATCCGCGAGATCGACGTTAAAATTCGCCTCACCCAATCCCTGCTTTAGATAACTGCCGGTTTTTGGCTCATCCTCGACAATTAAAATCTTCATAGTCCTCCGAGCGGGCATTGGTTAGATTACAGAAATGTAATCCTTGCGTCATCTTGCGGTCAGGTGTCGGTCTGTACCCTGGTACATGGGACGGCTTTGCCCGTCTTTATCGGTTCAAGATAACCAAAACGCAACAGGTTACTCTACCAATAAATGATAAGAGAGTCACTTTCCTAAATTACACTGGGTGATAAACCATGAATAGTCTGATTGCTAGTGTTGTGGTCGCGATCTCGGTGGCGGTTTTTCCTGCGCAAGTCTTCTCTGCCACTCGTGCAAACATGGTTGCGAATAGCAACCACAACCCGCTACTGGTCGAGGGATTGGTCAAGAAAATCGATAAGGCGGCCCTAAGGGTCACCTTGTTTCATGGCCCGCTAGCCAATGGTATGCCGAGCATGAGTATGGCCTATCATGTCAAAGAAGCCAATTGGCTGAATGAAATGAAGGTTGGCCAGAAGATTCGCTTTGCTGCGGATGAAGTGAATGGAGCGATGACCATGGTGCAGTTTGAGGAAATACAGTAAGGGGTCGGGTGAGGATTGTCTTTTGCGTGGCCTGTTGATCGGTGGAGGATTGCCGTATGAAACAAGACAGAACCTTAATGGATTTTCTGTTTATTGCCATCATCGGGGGCTGGTGTCTGGTTGTGTGGGCAGAGGACTCACTACCCGGAAAGGACGTAGAGAGTCTGCTTGCTATTGCAGAAGAACGGAATCCAGAATATGCCGGTCAGCGTTTTGAGGCAGACGCAGCTTTAGCGCGGGTGGTGTCAGCGGGGGCATTGCCTGATCCAAAGATCCAAATCGAGTTGCGTGATATTACGCGCTTAGGTGCGCAAGACCCGACCTTGTTCCCGAATCAGGTTGGCAATACCCGCTACCTGATTACCCAAGAGATCCCTTGGTTTGGGAAGCGTGAATTAAAACGCACGGTGGCAGAATTCGAGGCGGAAGGCTCTCAAGGGCAGGCGGCAAGCGTCTGGAACGATATTGCCGCCAAGATTAAAATAGCCCATGCCGAGAGATATTATTTATCACGCAACGAGCGCCTGACGAACGAGATCCTCGATCTAATGGTGCGGCTTGAGCGTATTGCCGAAACGCGCTATGGGAATGGTCTTGCTACGCTACAGGATGTGGTGCGGGCGCAGGTGGAACAAACCAGTCTCCGCAATGAGCTAATTGCTATCGAGACTGAATACCATCATAGGAATACCCTCATCAACGCATTGCTTGCACGAGACCCAATGACCCCACTGGCGGAACCAGAGAGATTACGTCCCCTGCCACCCCCCGCCAAACTGGATTACGCCGTTCTGCTTCTGCGTGTTCAGTCACATAATCCGTTATTGTCATCGGCGGAGGCCCGCCTAGCAGCAGCGGAGAAGAACCGCGACCTGGTCTACAAAAACCGTTATCCAGATTTTACCTTCGGTGTCTCGCCGATCCAGTACCAGAACTCGATCAAGGAATGGGAATTGATGGTGCAGGTAAATATCCCTTTGCAGCAATCTTCGCGCCGCGCCGCTGAGCACGAATCAGAGGCGATGCTATCGGCTGCACGGATGCGTTCTGAAATGACGATAAACCAGGTGCGCTCTGATCTTGCGGAAAATATTTCTGGTATTGAATCCGTTCGGAAAACCGAAACTGAGCTTAGCGATCGATTACTGCCGCAATCGGAAATCAATTTCCGTGCAGCACTTGCGGGCTATGAAAACGGCAAGGTTGATTTCTCTACCTTGCTTGACGCTGAGCGACAAACTCGCCAAGCCAAACAGGCCCTGCTCAAGGTGCAGCTTGAAGGCCAATCACGCCTCGCCGAGATAGAACGAGTTCTAGGAGCGGCCCTGTGAGCCTCGGTGGGAAATTCATTTGGCTCGCGGCCATTGCTGCGGCCTTTGGATATTGGGCGGGTGTGCGCACGGGAAATCATTACCCTGCCGCAATAGCCCAGGTAGCGCAGCCTCTTGGTGAGAAAGGGGAGGGGGGGCGCAAACTGCTCTATTACCGGAATCCAATGGGTTTGCCCGATACCTCGCCAACACCTAAAAAGGATCCCATGGGGATGGATTATACTCCGGTCTACGCGGACAACGAGGTTGATAATTTGGCTGCGGTTGGTCAGATAAGCATTAGTACCGAAAAGGTACAGAAACTTGGTGTCAGAACGGAGAAGGCCAGTTTTCGCCCAATAGATAAGATGATTCGTGCGAGTGGCCGCATCGAGCCGGATGAGCGGCGTGTCTATGTGATAGCACCCCGATTCGATGGTTATATTGACAAGCTTTACGTCAATATAACCGGTCAGCCGGTAGGTAAGGGGCAGCCATTGTTCGAGGTCTATAGCCCGGAATTGGTCTCGGCACAGCGCGAATACGCCATTGCTGTTCAGGGGATTGCTTCCCTAAATAATGCGGGTGGCGAGGCACAGGCCAGTATGCGACGCCTGGCTGAATCGAGTCTGGCGCGTCTTAAGAATTGGGATATCTCCGAGGAGCAGGTCAAGACCCTTGCTCGTTTGGGTAAGTCTCGACATACGCTTTCTTTTCTCTCCCCGGTCAGTGGTATTGTGACAGAAAAGAAGGCTGTGCAAGGGATGCGTTTTATGCAAGGGGAGGCTCTTTATCGGGTTGCCGATCTATCGACTATCTGGGTAATTGCCGATATCTTCGAGAAAGACATTGGGGTGGTAAAGGTTGGCACAACTGCAACCCTCACGATTAACGCCTATCCCGATAAGCGATTTAGCGGGGTGATTACCTACGTCTATTCGACGCTGCAAACCGAGACCCGTACCATTCCGGTACGGATCGAATTGACGAATCCAGATGGTTTGCTAAAGCCGGGCATGTTTGCCAAAGTAGAGATTCCTAGCGATGGTAATGGTTCTGTGATTGCGGTGCCGGTGTCGGCGGTTATTGATAGTGGCACGCGACAGATTATCTTAGTGCAGGCCAAGGCGGGGCGCTATGAGCCGAGAGAGGTAACGCTTGGTGCTCGTAGTGATCACTACGTCGCGGTGTTGAGTGGTATTCAGGATGGCGAGGACGTGGTGGTCTATTCCAATTTCCTGATTGATGCGGAGAGTAATCTACAAGCGGCTATTGGCGGTTTTAGTAATGCGGGCGTAAAGGCTTTGTCACGGAAATCAGAAATGGCTAGTGTCGGGTATCAGGCAAAGGGAACTGTGGATGAGGTGGATGCCAAGACCGCAACGCTAACCATTCGCCATGGCCCAATCGAGAAACTGCACTGGCCGGCCATGTCGATGGAATTTAATGTTGCGAATGATTCATTGCTGCAGGGCATAACGGCGGGAGCGGTGGTTTCTTTTGAGTTTGTCGAGCGGGGGCCGGGGGAATGGGTTATTACCAAGATGCAGTCAGGAACGAAAGCGGCTGATGATCTAAAGCCAATCCCTGCCCACGCGCAGCATTGAGGGAGCCAATAGCCATGTTGGCGAGAATCATTGCCTGGTCAGCGAGAAATAAATTTCTTGTGCTACTGGCCACCCTATTCGTGATTGGTGGGGGCATCATTGCACTTCTGAAAACACCGATAGATGCCTTGCCCGATCTTTCTGAT
>CAIRSR010000130.1 GCA_903881315.1 uncultured Thiotrichales bacterium
CATACGGGGCACCCCTCCACGGGAGGGGACTGGGGTGCAGTATTCTTCCCCGCCTTTGGCGGGGTGGCCGGCGTAGCCGGACGGGGTGGTTAATGAGTCAGACGCAACGATATCAATGCCTACCCCGAACCACCCCACCCCTACGGGGCACCCCTCCACGGGAGGGGAATTGGGTGCAGTATTATTCCCCTCCTGTGGAGGGGTGGCCGGCGTAGCCGGACGGGGTGGTTGATGCGCCGGACTCAACAGTATCAATCCTTGCCATACAACCCAAAACTTAAGGAGCGGGCCAGGGAGTTGCGGCGTGCGGGCAATTTGTCTGAGGTGCTACTTTGGAATCAACTCAAAAATGGCCAGTTCAAGGGGCTGGATTTTGACCGGCAAAAGATCATTGGCAATTACATCGTTGATTTTTATTGTGCCGAGAAAAATGCTGTCATTGAGGTGGATGGCAGCAGCCACGACGACAAAGCAGGCTATGACGCGGAACGCGATGCTTATTTATCGTGTCTTGGTCTGAGTGTTATCCATATTCTGGATAAGGATGTGAAGCAGAACATGGTGGGTGTCATGGATTTCTTGATGCAGCAGCTTTTCCCCCTTCCGGAGGAGGGTGACGCATGAGCGATATACCAAAAATCCATCGGTTTCGCGATATGCGCAAACTGGTTACCTATTTGCGGGACGACCTGACGAGCGGTAATCAGAACTTCGTATTGCTCTATGCCTATAACGGCACGGGCAAAACCCGTATTTCCATGGCGTTCAAGGACGCTGGGAAGCGTAACAACAAAGGTAATTCCGACACGCTCTATTTCAATGCCTTCACGGAAGACCTGTTTTCATGGGACAACGACCTTGATGGCGACAGCGAGCGGAAGTTCAAAATCAACTCCGGCTCCAAGTTCTTTTCCGGTCTGAGGGATTTAGCCTTGGAGAAAAGCATCCAGGGTTATCTCGGACGTTATGCGGATTTTGACTTCGATATCGACTACGAGGCTTGGATAATCAGTTTCCGGAAAGAGGGTGCCGAGCACATAAAGGTCTCCCGTGGCGAAGAAAACATCTTCATCTGGTGCCTCTTCATGGCGATCTGCGAGCGGGTGCTCGACGGGCACGAATCTTATGCGTGGGTCAAATACCTCTACATCGACGACCCCATTTCGTCACTGGACGACAACAACGCTATCGCCGTGGCGAGCGATCTGGCGAAGCTGCTGAGGCAGGGTAAGGATCGATGGAAGGTGGTGATTTCGTCACATCACGCGCTCTTTTACAATGTGGTCTGCAATGAATTGAAGAAGCTGCCGCATAAGAAGTATTTTTTGCACCGCCCCAACCGAGGAGAGGTATACACGCTACGCGCCACGGACGATACGCCGTTTTTTCACCATGTCGCAATGCTCTGTGAGCTGCAGAAGGCAGCGGAGAGTGGATCGCTCTTCACTTACCACTTCAACATGCTGCGGAGCATTCTGGAAAAGACGGCCACGTTTTTCGGTCACGATGATTTCTCCGCCTGCCTGGAGGGGGAGAAGGACGAGGCGCTGTATTCGCGGGCGCTGAACCTCCTGAGTCACGGCAAATACGCCATCTATGAACCAAAGGAAATGGTGGACGACAACAAGGCCCTTTTCCGCGACATCCTCACCGCCTTTCTCGAACGCTACCGCTTCGCGCTGCCGGAGATTCTGGATAAGCCAGCGCGAGCTACCTCCACTCTACCCGCACCGACACCATGACCGAACAAGACCAAAGACAACTGGGTAGTATCCTCTGGGGCATTGCCGATCAACTACGCGGCGCGATGAATGCGGACGATTTCCGCGATTACATGCTGTCCTTCCTGTTTCTGCGTTATCTGTCGGATAACTATGAGGCGGCAGTCAAAAAGGAACTGGGCCGCGATTACCCGGACAACAAGGGTAAGCCTGGTACCACGCCCCTGCAAATGTGGTACGAAGGCAATCGCGCCGATGTTGCCGAGTTCGAGAAGCAGATGCGCCGCAAGGTGCATTATGTAATTGAGCCGCAATACCTGTGGGCCAACATCGCAGAGATGGCCCGCACACAGAGCGCTGAGCTGTTGCATACCCTACAAAAGGGTTTCAATTACATTGAGGAAAAATCTTTTGCCAGTGCGTTTGACGGCTTGTTCTCGGAAATTAACCTAAGCTCTGAAAAGCTCGGCAAGCTCTATGCAGAGCGCAATGCTAAGCTGTGTAACATCATTAAATCGATTGCGGAAGGATTGGCGGAGTTTTCTACCGACAGCGATACGTTGGGTGGTGCCTATGAATACCTGATCGGTCAGTTTGCCGCTGGCTCTGGCAAAAAGGCAGGTGAATTTTACACGCCCCAGCAGATCTCTAGCATCCTTTCCGCCATCGTGACATTGGACAGCCAAGATCCCAGCGCTGGTAAGAAGAAGCACCTGGAAAGCGTGTTTGACTTTGCCTGCGGATCGGGTTCATTGTTGCTGAACGTGCGCCACCAGCTCGGCTTGCAGGGTATTGGCAAGATTTACGGGCAAGAAAAGAATATCACTACCTACAACCTAGCACGCATGAACATGCTGTTGCACGGGGTAAAGGATTCGGAATTCGAGATATTCCACGGCGACACGCTGACCAACGATTGGGACATCCTGCGCGAGGCCAATCCAGCCAAGATTCCGAAATTCGATGCCGTGGTTGCCAATCCGCCATTTAGCTATCGTTGGGAACCGTCCGATGCGATGGGCGATGATATTCGGTTCAAGAATTACGGTCTCGCACCAAAATCCGCTGCCGATTTTGCGTTCCTGCTGCACGGCTTTCATTATCTGAAGCCAGAAGGCACCATGGCCATCATTCTGCCACACGGCGTGTTGTTCCGTGGCGGTGCGGAAGAACGCATCCGTACCAAGCTGCTAAAGGACGGCCACATTGACACGGTAATTGGCCTACCTGCCAATCTGTTCTTCTCGACTGGTATCCCTGTGTGCATTCTGGTGCTGAAAAAGTGCAAGAAGCCAGACGACGTGCTATTCATCAACGCCGCCGAACACTTTGAGAAAGGCAAGCGCCAGAACAAACTGCTGGGAAAGCACATCGACAAGATTATCGACACGTACCAGTATCGCAAAGAAGGCGCTCGGTATGCGCGGCGGGTGAGTATGGATGAAATCGAGAAAAACGATTTCAATCTGAACATCTCTCGCTACATTAGTACTGCGGTTACCGAGGACGAAGTGGATCTTGCTGCTGTGCACCAGCAGTTAGAAAACATCGAAGTGGAAATCACCACCGCGAAGAATAAGCACAACGCCTTTCTCAAGGAATTAGGATTGCCGTTGTTGCCGTAATAACATCCCCATTGCCGAGTCAGGCAGAAGACTCTAGCAAAGGCAGCGCACATTGATCGCCTGACTTCCCGCTTACGCCCCTCGCCGATGAGTCGGGGAGGGGCGTAAGCTTTTGACGGATCATCAAGTTGTGTTGCTTCTGCTATAGCCGCTCAATGCAATTGGGCGGGCCCACCGATTCGTCCGCTGTCCGTACTATCGCCCCGATCAACGTCCGGCCCGGGCGCACTCGCTGGGGTAGACTGGCCACGCGGGGTGTCATCCCAATCCGCTGGGGGACGTGGTTGCCGCCCGGCCATGATGTCCTCGATCTGCTCGGCGTCGATGGTCTCGTATTTCAGCAAGGCTTCGGCCATTAGGTGCAACTGGTCTAGGTGATCGGTCAGCAATTTCTCGGCACGTTGGAAACTGTGGTCGATAATCGACCGAATCTCCTTGTCGATGATATGCGCCGTCTCATCCGAAACCATCTTGTGTTGGGTTACCGAATGGCCAAGGAATACCTCGCCCTCGTCTTCCATATAGGTGAGCGGCCCGAGTTTGTCGGAAAAGCCCCAACGAGTCACCATATTGCGCGCAATATCGGTAGCACGCTGGATATCATTGCTCGCCCCAGTGGTAACACACTCCGGGCCAAAGATGATCTTTTCGGCAACCCGGCCACCGAATAAGCTTACAATCTGGCTCTCGAGGCGCTGCTTGCTATAACTGTAACGATCCTCCTCGGGGAGAAACATCGTGACACCCAAAGCACGACCACGCGGGATGATGCTTACCTTATAAACCGGATCATGCACTGGCACTAAACGCCCGATGATGGCATGGCCTGATTCGTGATAGGCCGTGAGCTTTTTCTCGTCATCACTCATGACCATCGAGCGGCGCTCAGCACCCATCATGATCTTGTCTTTTGCCTTTTCGAAATCCTCCATCTCAACCAAACGCTTGTTTGCCCGTGCCGCAAAGAGTGCGGCCTCATTGACGAGATTCGCCAAGTCGGCCCCAGAAAATCCCGGGCTCCCCCGCGCAATAATGCCGGGCTGAACATCCTCCGAGAGTGGGATGCGCTTCATGTGAACGCGCAGGATCTGCTCGCGGCCACGCACATCCGGCAGCGGCACCACGACCTGACGATCAAAACGACCTGGGCGCAATAATGCGGGGTCGAGCACATCGGGGCGGTTGGTCGCAGCAATGACGATCACACCCTCACTGCCCTCAAACCCATCCATCTCGACCAAGAGTTGATTCAAGGTCTGTTCGCGCTCGTCGTGACCACCACCGAGTCCCGCGCCACGATGACGCCCAACCGCATCGATCTCATCGATAAAGATAATGCACGGGGCGTGTTTCTTGGCCTGCTCAAACATATCGCGCACCCTGGACGCGCCGACGCCAACAAACATCTCCACGAAGTCAGAACCCGAGATCGTGAAAAAGGGCACCTTCGCCTCACCAGCAATCGCCTTGGCAAGGAGCGTCTTGCCGGTTCCTGGCGGCCCCACCATTAGGACACCACGCGGTATCTTGCCGCCAAGCTTTTGGAACTTGGCCGGATCACGCAAGAACTCGACCAGTTCACTGACCTCTTCCTTGGCCTCTTCGACCCCCGCTACATCCGCGAAGGTGATCTTGACCTGATCCTCGCTCAACATCCGCGCCCGACTCTTACCGAAGGAGAGTGCCCCGCGTCCACCAGCCCCTCCTTGCATCTGGCGCATAAAAAACACCCAGACACCGATCAGCAAGAGCATCGGGAACCAGGAGATAAACATCTGCATTAGGACGCCCTGTTGCTCAGGGGGGCGTGCATCAACGGCAACACCATTCGTGATGAGATCCCCCATAAGCCCCGGGTCGCCTGGGTTATAGGTGGTGAAGCGCTCCCCACTCTGCAAGATGCCACGAATGGAGCGCTCCTCAATGATGATCCG
>CAIRSR010000131.1 GCA_903881315.1 uncultured Thiotrichales bacterium
AATAAAACAAATCCCCGCAGTTGCCTTAGGTGTTATAGAAAATGGCTTCTCTTGGGAACAGATTCTAATGCTCCAGAAAAACATCTAATGCACCAGGAAGAATCAACAAGTTACAAACCGAATCAAACTAGACCAGTGCCAAAGACATCGGGCTTATCCTTGAGGGAGATGCGCATTCCCTTGGTGATCTCTTCTATCGCATTGCCAAAACCAAAGCGGACATTAACCGTTACCTTGTTCTTGTCCAAAACGCAGAACAGCACATGGGAGAAACCAAAGCCGCGATAGATGGTCTCGAGGATGGTGATAAGGATCTCGTTGAGATTATATTCCTCGATGAGGGCGTTGGATATCTCTTGGATACTGTCCTGCATGATCCGCTCGGGACTCTCCTCGGGATGTTGCGCAGAATCCGCTTGCAGCGCATTGACGGCATTGTACTGACTCGAGATGATGGTTGCATTGGGTGAGAACCCCTCGGGGGCGTCAGCCGTGACCGCCGTAATGGTACGGGTCAGTTTCTTGTAATAGGCGCTGTTATCGAGGCGGATGTTTAAGACATCGGCGTACTTGCGTACATTGTTCGCTGCGGTTTGGATGAGCGCCTCAACATTCTTGATCGTAACCGGCAGCACACCACCGAAACGAGAAACGATATCCTTGAGGCGCTCGCTGCGTTTATCGTCATCGCCGGTTGCAGCAGCACTCAATTCGGTCGAGAAATTCGAGAGTAGGCGCAGGATGTCTGCATCCGTTGATGGCTTGGCAAGCCTGCCTTCGGGCAAGGTTGCCATGCTTTGGGTAATCTTGTCCGGGAAGTCCCAGGCCTTCGAGATCCCAGCACCCAGATCCTCATAACTCAAACCGAGAACCGAGTGGGTTGCTGTGGATTCGCTAACGCCCTTTCTCTCGATGAGATTCTTGATCTCTTTAGCTTCCTCAGGGAAATAATAGATAGCCAGCAAGCGCCCGAGGTTATGGAACATCGAACAGATAAAGGCCTCTTCTGGCTCCTTGAATTTGATCTTTTCTGCGAGATCCTTTCCGATCACACCATTCAAAAAACCCGAGATCACCCCATCGCGCAGCTCTTCGCGCTGTTCCCCATTGCGGACATGCTCCATGAGCATGAGGCCGAGCGCCGCCGTCCGTACCTGCTCGAAACCGAGCAAGGTAATGGCCCGCGAGATGGTACTAATCTTTGTCGAGGAGCGCCGATAATAAGAGGAATTGACGAGCTTTAATAGTTTGCTGGTCAGGCCGTAGTCTTTGAGAATGACATTGGCGAGATCGGCAGCCGAGGTCTGATCAAGCCGTGCCGCACTCTTGCTAATCTCCATGATGTGATGAGAAAGTGCCGGAAAGTCCATTTTAAAGCGCATACGCCGCATCAAGAAATCTAAGGCGCTTTGCTTATTGGTAGACGGCCCTCCCTTATCCGTGGTCTGCTGCTGCTCAATGTGCAGATAGTCCTCGATGGCCTTGCGCATCGCGAGCGCGTTCTCGTAGCGGACATTTGGATCCTTTTCTAAGGCCCGCAGAACAATATCATCGAGTGCCGTGTCTAGGTCGGGATTGCGCGACGTTGGCGGGTCGATGGGGTGATTGGCAATGGCGTTGATGATGGCAAAATCATTGTCTGCCGTGATCACCACCTGGTTAATCAGCATCTCGTAGAGAATCAGGCCAAGCGAGAAGATATCCGATTTGTCGGTGAGCGGACTATTATTGAAATGCTCCGGCGACATATAGGCCAACGACCCCCACATCCCAAGAGTTGCATCTTGGCGCGCACCAAGAAAACGCGCAATGCCAAAATCCATGATGCGTGGTAGGCCGTTTTTATCGATCATAATATTGTGTGGACTGAGATCCCCATGTACGATATTATGCTCGTGGGCGTGAGCAATTCCACTCAAGAGATGCACCATCAGGCCAAGGCTTTTCGATATCGCCAATGGCCCGTTTTGCTTCAAAAACTCCCGCAGGGTTATCCCATCCACGTATTCAAACACCAGGTAGGGACGCCCTAGAATCTCACCCGAGTCGTAGATCGGGATAATGGTCGGGTGATTCAAACGGCCAACCGTGCGCGCCTCTTGTAACAACATGGTCTGCTGTTCTTTGAGCTGGTCGAATTGCACACGCAGGGTCTTTATCGCAACATTGCGCTGTAGTTTCGGATCCTGCGCAAGAAACACGACACCCTGGGAACCCTTCCCAAGTTCGCGTACAATCTGGAAACGGCCGATTGCTGTCAGTGGTTTGGCAGCAGCGGATGCGGCGGCTGGTGTTGGTTTAGTGGTCATACAGGCTAGTTTATACTCTTAGCAACAGCACAAATGTTGATAACCACAAGGGATTGGCCCGATTTATCCGTTCGTGTTACACAGACCTGAGCCGGGTCGAACGAATAATCTATCACTTTCTGGCATGTTTAGCACGACGTAATACCCTATCGTCCCTGCCAGCCCATCCTTTAATCACCCTAGGTTGATGACTGATGAGAATTGTAAAACGCTGCGTGATGTTATTTTTGCTGGCACTCTTCTCGACCTTGGTTGGTGCCGAGGAGCCCGCCCCTGCGCTGCCACCACCGCCTATCGCGGACGCCCCCGCCGCCACGCCTAACGAAAGCGCACCCGAAGAACCGACCGTCACCATCGTACAGCACGGCGAGGACAAGGTCGCGGAGTACCGCGTGGGTGGGCGCGTGTTTATGCTAAAGGTGACGCCGAAATATGGTCACCCCTACTACCTGGTCGATACCACCGGCAATGGCACCTTTGTGCGCAGAAACGGCCCAGACCCAGGCCTACTGGTACCGATGTGGGTTCTGTTTGAATGGTAGCCTACGGGCACCGCTAGACATCTCGAAATTGATCTGCTGGCAACGGTAGAATCGGCAACTGACTGGGCTTGGTGGTTTTGCCGATTCTTAGAAGCGCCCCGGGACAGGCCTACTGGTGTGGTGGGTTCTGTCCGAATGGTCGCCTACGGGATGGCGCGGATGCGCTCGATGATGTTGGTCGAACTCTGGTTCTGCTCCAACGGCACGAGATACACCCGCCCCCCGTTGGCCTTGACCTCCGCCGCGCCCACCACCTGATCCTCACGATAATCCGCCCCCTTGGCCAGGACATCTGGGCGCACCGCAGAGATGAGCGAGAGCGGCGTGTCTTCATCGAACAGCACCACAGCATCTACTGCCGCCAGTGCCGCCAACACCCGCGCCCGGTCGTGCTGAGAGACGATCGGGCGACTCTCCCCCTTGAGGGCGCGGATCGAGCGGTCGGTGTTGAGGCCAACCACCAAGCGCTGACCTGCCGCGCGCGCCCGTGCGAGGTAGGTGACATGGCCCGGGTGGAGGAGATCGAAACAACCATTGGTAAAAACAATGCGGTCATTGCGCTCCCGCCAGCGCTTTAGTTGGGCCAACAGCGCGGGCAGCGTGAAGAGCTTGTCGGTAGCGGCGCATTCATGATCCCGCGAGAGGGCCTGGGTGAGTTCCTCGCTACCGATAGGGGTAGTCCCCACCTTGCTGATGACCACCCCGGCGGCGATATTCGCAAGCCGCAGGGCATCCGCTATTGGGAGCCCCGCCACCAGGCCCGCCGCAACCGTGGCAATCACCGTGTCGCCAGCCCCCGAGACATCATAGACCTCGCGCGCCACTGCGGGGAGATGCACCGGTGTGCCCCCATCCAACAGGGTCATGCCTTGGTCACCGAGGGTCACCAACAAATGACGCAAACCGAGTGTGGTGCGGAGTGTCTCGCCTGCCGCGAGCAGGCCATCCAGATCAGAAGCCGCGACCCCAGTCGCCAGGGCGAGTTCGGCGCGGTTCGGGGAGATCAGGGTAGCACCTCGGTAGCGCGTGTAGTCCTGCCCCTTGGGGTCAACCAGTACTGGCACACCGATAGCCTTTCCGGCGCTGATAATGGCCTGACAGAGCGCGTGGGTCAGCACCCCCTTGCCGTAGTCGGAGAGGATGACAGCACTGGGTCGTCGGGTGAGCAACGCCTGGATGCGCTCGGTGAGGGTTTCTGTCGTCACCGTAAAGACCGGAGCGGTCTCCTCGACATCAATGCGTAGCATCTGCTGGTGATCGCCGATGACCCGGGTCTTGCAGGCGGTTGGGCGGTTGTTGAGGGCAAGCACCGCACGGTTATCAATATCCGCCTTTTGTAGCAGCTTGGTGAGGGAGGCACCCTCCGGGTCGGTGCCGATGAAGCCCGCGATCGAGACAGACAGCCCGAGACCACGCAGGTTAAGCGCGACATTGGCCGCGCCCCCCAGGTTCTCGGTCTGGCGCAGCAGGCGCACGACCGGCACCGGTGCTTCTGGGGAGATGCGCTTGACCTCGCCCCAAAGGTAGCGGTCGAGCATCAGATCGCCCACCACCAGCACCGGGCGCATCCCAAAACCATTGCCGAGGGCGGTGGCTACCGCCTCGTAGTCATCGAAGGAGACGTGCATAGGCAACCTAGTCTGGACTAGTCCGAATCGCCCTCGCCCTTGGCCTTGCGTTTTACCGTCTTGGGGTCAACCGTGATGGGGCGGTAGATCTCAATCCGGTCACCATCCGCAAGCACGGTGTCGAGGGTAACTATCTTGTGAAAGATGCCAACCTTCTGGCGGGCAAAATCGATCTCGGGGCATTGTTTCAGCATCCCCGAGCGCTCAATAGCGTCTTTGACTGTTGCCCCGTCGGGGACAGTGGCAGTCAACATCATCTGACGGTTCGGTAGGGCATACACAACCGCAATCTTCATGGCTGATACTCCCTTAGGTGACGCAATGGGCACCCGCCATCTGGATGCCTTTGCCGTTACGAACGTCAATCATACGCTTGACGACGAGCAAAAGTCCGGTCGCGAGAAATCCGCCGGGCGGCAGGATCATCATCAGCACCCCCATGTCGCCAGGCAATATCTGCATCTCCATGAACTTGAAGTTGGGCCCCAAGAGGAAAGAAGCATTCGCGAACAGTGTACCCGAACCGATTATCTCACGCACCGCGCCAATCGCCGTGAGCGACAGGGTAAAACCAATCCCCATAAAGATACCATCGACGAGGGAGGGCAATACCGGCTCTTTTGCGGCAAAGGCCTCAAGACGCGCCAGCGGCAGGCAATTCGACACAATCAGCGGGATAAATAGCCCGAGCACCTTATAGAGTTCGTGCATCCAGGCGTTCATGATGAGGTCAACCATTGTCACCATCGCAGCGACAATCAGGATGTAGACCGGGATACGCACCTCTTGGGTGATGTAATTGCGAAACATGGCGACCAACAGATTCGATGCCGCCATAACGACTGCGGTTGCAAGCCCCATACCGAGTCCGTTGGTGGCACTGGTGGTCATGGCCATGGTTGGGCACATGCCGAGCAACATCCCGAATACACCGTTGTTGTCCCACAAGCCATCACGGATAATTCTATTATAGCCGATTGCCATTAGCGTGCCCCTAGGATTTCCTGTTTATGCGCCGCGAAGAATTCAAGCCCATTGCGAATGGCACTGACCACCCCACGCGGGGTAATCGTCGCACCAGAAAACTGGTCGAATTGGCCGCCATCCTTCTTTACCTTCCATTTCTCGGCGGGCGGATTACCGAGCGCGAGGCCCGTAAACCGTAGGATCCAATCGCTCTTTTTCTCCTCAATGCGATCGCCAAGCCCAGGCGTTTCTTTGTGGGCAAGGACACGCACGCCGAGGATATTGCTCGCGGGGTCGATGCCAATCATTAACTTGACCTCGCCGGCATAACCCGTGCCGTAGATCTCGAAGGCGACTCCGGTAATCTTATCGGCCTTGGTCGCACGATAGATTGTGACCTCTTTACCCTCTGCGTCTTTGAGGATGACCGTGTTGGTCACCGGATTGTTATCCAGGATGGCGGCGGGCAGCACCTGGCTGAGAGAATTCTGCCGGTCTTCCATCGCACGGGTAGCAATCTCTTTTGAGGTAAAGAGATCGGTGAGCGCCAACACCAGCCCAAAGCCGAAACAAAAGACCCCGAGGATAAGCGCGTGTTTGGTGGCGGGTTGCTTCAAGGATTTTTCTCCTTATGCTGCAACGGCTCGCCGGAGCGAGTCCGGCCAAATACTCGTGGGCGGGTATATTGGTCGATGATAAGCGTCATTGCGTTCATTAAGAGCACCGAAAAGGCCATGCCTTCTGGGTAGCCGGCAAAGGTACGGATCACCCAGGTCAGGATACCGCAGCCGATCCCAAAGACGAGTTTGCCGAGATTCGAGACCGGCGAGGTAACATAATCGGTAGCGATAAAAAACGCCCCCAGAAAGGTCGCCCCTGACGTGATATGAAAAAGCCCACCGGTGAACCGATCGGGGTTGATGGCATGAAACAAACTCGCCATTAGGAAAAGGGATCCGATGACGCCGACTGGGATATGCCAGGAGATCACCCCGCGCAACAACAGAAAGACGCCGCCGAGCAGAATAAGCACTGCCGAGGTCTCACCAAGACTACCCGATCGATAACCCATGGCCATATCCATGAGGTCGGGCACCTGTTTCATCGCCTCTGAGACCGGAACACCCCGCGACAATTCGGTCTTGATGAGCCCAAGCGCCGAGGCTGAACTCACCGTATCAGGGGTGCCGGTGCCGAAGGTAATCAAAAGCGCCTCATGCAGACTTGGGGTATGTAATGAGAACAAGGGGTGGGGCGTCACCCAAGCCGTCATCGCGACCGGAAAGGAGATGAGCAGTGCCACCCGCGCCACCATGGCCGGATTGAATACATTCTGGCCGAGTCCCCCGTAGGTATGTTTAGCGAGTGCAATCGCAAACACCGCACCGAGCCCACCAATCCACCACGGTGCCCAGGGGGGCAGACTCATGGCCAATAGAACACCGGTCAATACCGCCGAGCCATCAATGAGGGTGGCGCTGACCGAACGACCACCAATCAGGAGACAAGCGGCCTCGACCACGACACAGGAAAGGACGGTTACCGCAAACAAAAAGATGCCGGGCAGACCAAACAGGTAGGCATTGAATAGGATGGCTGGTAAGAGGGCCAGCAAAACCGTATTCATGGTTTTTTGAACGCTATTGGGCGCGTGGGTAAATGGCCCGCTTTTCCCGGCCACAGTGAAGGTAGTCATGGGGTAATCTTTTCGGCGGCGGAGGGTTCATTGGTTCCGCGCGGTGGAGGAGGGGACGCACCCGTATTTTTGGGTGCGCGTTGTTGTTTGGCCATGGCGGCCTTGGCAACGCGCTCGGCATGGGCTTCTGCCATGGTTTTTACCCGTTCGAGTTTGTTGCGTTCGCGATCCCTGGCGTTGAGTGCGCCCTTTGCGTAATTAAAATAATGCACCAAGGGAATACGGGCCGGGCATACCCACGAACAGCTACCGCAGGAGACACAATCGCGTACCCCGAGTTTCTCGGCGTTGTCGAGCAGGTCGCGCCGAACGAACGCCACCAATTCGACTGGCGTGAGGCCCAAAGGACAGATGCTGACACAACTGCCGCAGCGAATACAGGGCTGTTCTGGCCCCTCATTGACCTCGTTGGCGGCGAGTGCGAGGACGCCGGACATGCCCTTGACCACTGGCACTCCAAGGCCCGGCAGGGGGTTGCCCATCATTGGGCCGCCGTTGACGAGGCGGGCGGGGGCTTCTTTGAAGTCGCCACAGAACTTGATGAGTTCAGCGACCTGGGTGCCGATGAGGGTCTCGACGTTTTTGGGATTGCGCACGGCGTGACCGCTTACGGTTAGAACGCGCGAAATCAGCGGACGACCGTGGCGGATGGCGTTGTGTACCGCGCAGGCGGTCGAGACATTGTGGACGACAACGCCGATATCGGCGGTGAGGCCGCGTGCTGGGGTCTCTTGGCCGGTGATTGCCTGGGTGAGGTGGCGCTCGGAGCCCATTGGGTATTGGACGGGCACGGCAACGACCTCGGCAACACCCGCTGCCGCCTTGGTCATGATCGCAATGGCCTGGGGCTTGTTTTCTTCGATTGCGACGACGATGCGCGGCACGCCAAGCGCGTGGGCCATAATACGAGCGCCGTCGATAATGGCATCTGCGCGCTCGCGCATTACGCGATCGTCGCAGGTGAGATAGGGCTCACATTCTGCGCCGTTGATGAGCAGGATGCGGAGCTTATAACGCAGACCAAGATTTAATTTTACCGCCGAAGGAAAGGCGGCCCCACCCATTCCGACAACACCGGCCTCAGCGACGCGGGTGCGAATAATCTCCGGGTCTGTGGAGAAGGGGTCGGTAATTGGCGCGGGCAGCGTACACCATTCCTCTTTGCCATCCGGCTCGATGATGATGGTGGTTTGGGGCAGACCCGAAGGGTGTGGGGCGGTGATCTCAGCAATGGCCCGCACATACCCAGAGGTGGGCGCATGTTGCGGAACGGACATGGTGAGGTGATTGCCCGCAATGAGCTGTCCCTTAAGGACGCGATCGCCTTGCTTTACCAGTGGGTCGGCGGATACCCCGATATGCTGTTGCAAGGGGATATAGAGTGCGCCCGGCATAGGCATGGTGACAATCGGCTCTTCACTCGTTTCCTCTTTGCGGTAATCGGGGTGAATGCCGCCGCGAATGGGAAATAGCTTCATTCTCTGTATTCCCTATTGCAGGTGTACGCCACCTGGTTTTGGCCAATGCCAACCGGCCACGGTGAGCGGTATTGGGGTCATGGTAATTGCATCGGTGGGGCAGACTTTAGCGCATTTGCCGCAACCGTGGCAGGCTTCGCTCATTACGGTGTGCATGAGTTTATTAGCACCGATGATGCCATCGACCGAGCATTCTTTGATGCAGCGGGTGCAACCGATGCAGAGTTCTTCGTTGATGACGGCGAATTGGGGTTCTTTTTCTTCGCTGGCGGAGAGATCAACCGAAACGCCCAATTTCTTGGCGAGTTGCTCTGCGACGGCCTTGCCACCTGGGGGGCAGACGGTGACCGGTGCTTCACCGCGTGCGAGTGCAGCGGCGGCTTGGGCGCAACCGACATAGCCGCACTGGCCGCATTGTGAGCCGGGCAGCATGGCTTGTAATTCGGCCTCTAGGGGGTTTTCTTCGACGGCGAGAAAACGTGCTGCTGCGCCGAGCATTCCACCCAACGCGACGCCCATTACGGTAAGACTGCCGACTGCGAGCAACATGACACGCACTCCTCGTTTTAGATGGTCAGGACAGTAGACGGCGCTGTCCTTGGTTGAAAAATTACTTCAGTTGAAAAGCTACTTCTTTTCTTTTTTTATATTAAATCTTTTTATATTAAGCCCCTTCCCCGTGAGCGGGGAAGGGGCTGCTGCGATGGGGTTGATGTTTTGACTGATCCGTTGACTGATCTCTAAGTCCAGTTGAAACGTCTCTGATCATCGATCGTTTAAACAATTATTTAGAAATCATTTAAAAGATCAGTCAAAGGATTTCAGTCAAAGGCAACCTCTCCCCCCCAGCCCCCTTTCCTTGTCAGGAGAGGGGGGATTTATAATCAAGTCAAAACACCCTATAAATCACGCGGGGGAAATCCTACTTAGCGCCCATCCCAGAAAACCCCATAAACGCCAGCGCCAACAGCCCCGCCGTAATAAACCCAATCGGCGGCCCCGCAAACAACAACGGCACCTCCGCCAACGCCAATCTCTCCCGCAAGCCCGCAAAGATCACCATCACCAAGCTATAGCCCAACGACGACGCAAAAGCAAACATCACGCTCGCAAGAAATCCAAGTTTTCCCTCTACCACCAACAACGCAACCCCTAACACCGCACAATTGGTCGTGATGAGCGGCAGATAAATCCCCAACATCTGAAACAACGGCGGCGACACCTTCTTGATCGTCATCTCAGTAAACTGCACCGCCGCCGCAATCACCAAAATAAACGTCACCGTTCGCAAATACCCAAGATCATACGGCCACAACAAATACGTCTGCACCGCCCAATCCAATACCGACGAAACCGTGATCACAAAGGTCGTCGCCATCCCCATGCCCACCGCAGTATCCACCCGCGTGGTCACACCCATAAACGAACACAAACCCAAAAACCGCGCCAAGATCACGTTGTTCACCAGCGCAGCACTAACCATAATCATCACGTATTCTTGCATCGCTCAATTCTCTGGATCTTGGTGGAAACCCTCTGCGAAGAAGCGTCTTCATCCGCCCGTCGCACAAAACGCAAGGTAGTGCCACCCCGCGCCCGTAGATAATTCGCGCTCACCCGCGCAACGCTAAAACCCATCACCAAACCAATCAGGCTCGCCGCTAACGTAATCTCATCCCGCCCAAATCGCCACTGCGCTACTACCGCCGCAACCAACATACACAACAAAGGGATCGCATAAGCCGTAAGCGACGCCTTCACCAACGCCTGCTCTCGTACACCAATCACAACCCGCTCACCCACAACATAACCCTGATCGTTTGGCAACGAAAAGCGCCGCGCCTCAATCCGCGAGGCAACCGTACCAATCCCACCAGGACTTCCACAAGCACTCGAAGCACTACACCCACTACAACTCGTCGTCGCCTCCGGCTCTAACCACGCAACCACCCCCTCCACCGCAACTACCCGCGCAAAGCCCTCTACCAGGGCATCATCGGTGGGAGAGGGCACACTCATGCGTTCACCGTCGCCGCCACACCCTCAGGCGTGACATAGATGGCCTGGAGGCCGCCAGCCGCCCTCAGGATGGCCTGACGGCGCTCAACCGGTGCCATGAGCAGGGTGGTGGCCAGGCCGTCCGCCTGTGTCCCAGAATCGGCAATCACCGATACCCCAAGCAACGCCGGAGCCGTCTTGCCACTACGAGTATTGATGATGTGTGTAAAGCGCCCCGCATCATCAAACAACGTGCCATAACCACCCGAGGTGGCAACACATTTGTCCACGACATCAACACTCGTGATGGACTGCGTGGGGTTGGCCGGGTTCGCAATGCCAATCCGCCACGCCGACCCGTCCGGCTTGGTCGAAAGCGCTCGCGGCTCCCCCATATCCACCAACATCCGATCAAAGCCACGCGCCCGCAGCACCTCAGTGACTCGATCGGTAATAAACCCCTGCGCCCCACTGTTTAGGGTGAGCCCCATCCCCGCACGGGCAAAAGACACGCGCCGTTCTGCCGCGTCTATCTCTACCGCTCGCCAGTCCATGCGGGCAAGTGCCGCCGCAATCGCCTCTGGTGCCGGCCCAGCCGGGTCAGGCTGTGCAGCAGTAAAATGGCGGAAATAGAGTTCCCATACCGGCTGCACCGTCGGGTCATAGACGCCATCGCTCACCCGCGCAAGCGCCAAGGCATGGCTGAGCAGGGCAATAAAATCGGTGGGCGCGTCATGCAGCACACCCGTACGGTTGAGGGTCGAAAGCGCGCTATCAGCCCGATACAAACTAAAAATAGACTCTAGTCGTTTGAGTTCATCCAGGCCCGCCGCAATCGCCGCATTCGCCGCCGCTTCATCGCTATGGTAGAGCTGGATGGCAGCAGGCGCACCCAGGCACCGGCCCTCCCAGCGGGCGAGCCGTGGTAGACCACGCCCCAAACCCAACACCAACGGCAAACCCACAGCAGCGCCAGCGATGGTGATAAAACGACGGCGTGACATTGTGATGGACATGGGCTTCTGAACCTTTATCGTCTGAGTACACCGAAACCTTCCACGTCCCCCCAGGCCAAGGCCCAAGGGCAACGGGCAATCCGCACACCGAAACCTTCCACGTCCCCCAAGCCAAGGCCCAAGAGACGCTCCATAAACACGCCTAATCCCACAAAGCGCAAACCAGGCAAGGCAGCTACCGTCAGCGCCAGCCCCAACCCGATGACCATTATACCGCCATGCTCTACCAGGGAACCAACAACCACCTGCCTGGCGCGGTATCGTGGTTGGTCATCAATCCTATTTATAGTTAAATGATTGCGGCGTCCGTTGTCAAGTGCTTGTCGCCAAAAATGAGCCCCCTCCGACAAGCAAGAATGGCGTTTACAAGTACCGCTAGGTTCTCTAACCTATTGGTAATAGGGACTGTTTCCTGCGGCGAACGGTATTTCTGTGTGTACAAAACCGCCTTTTCGGAGGGGAACAAAAATGGTTGGCCGACCATTCTGAAATCGCCGCAAGGCGCCCTTCCCCTCTCTTCTACCCAATGATCTTATTGGTTTTCTTCTGATCTATCGGCTTGGATCAACGGCGGGAGACCTGTGGCCAAGCGCTGATCGCTGTCACCCGCTGGGTGCCGATTATTCGGTGTCCGGTAATGCGCTGTTCTTTGTGGGGGCTAACCGCAAACCCTCTTGTGGTAAAGGGATCGTATCGCGGTGAGGCCCATCGCATTATCCGCATACATGAAAAGGATTTTCCATTCAACCTGTCCGGCAATCGATCGCGTAGGATCAAATTCCGCTCACCCAAATGACGCACACAAGGATTCCTATGGGGTTTGCGCAAGCAGATACCAAGAACCGCTAATCTGTTTTTTTTAAAATACGCTGGCAAACCGATTAAGGCGATCATGCGTCTCGGTTATCTGCTGGTCGTTTTGCGACCACTTATTGATAAAAAGAGACAAGCCTTACGTCAGTATGGGGGGAATTGCGCTGAATCTTGGAGAGGGTAGGGGGTAGCGCGTGGGTTGCAGAGCTGCTGCAACCGTGGTCAACGGATACCCCCCTTGACAGGGATTTCGCTTAGGGTATTATAAAACTGGTCTATGTGTAAATTGTTGTTATTGAGTGGTACTTGACGATACACATCCAGTGTAATCGACCTTAATTTAAATACGAGGAATTGGCATGTTCAAGAAGAATCTCCTGGTAGCGATTGCCTCTATTCTGCTTAGCTCCGCCGCCTATGCCGGACATTGGACCTATGAGGGGGATGAGGGCCCGGAACATTGGGGTGATCTCTCCCCCGACAATTATGCTTGCAGCAAAGGCAAGACCCAGACCCCAATTGACATTGAGCACGAGGTCAAGGCCGAGATTCACCCGATCAAATTCGAGTACACCACGGATGGCTCCGAGATCTTTAACAACGGCCATACGGTACAGGTGAGTGTTGCGCCAGGCAGTTCGATTATGGTTGATGGCAAGGCATTCCAGTTGAAGCAGTTCCATTTCCACACCCCCAGTGAGAACCTGGTGCATGGTAAGCCGTATGCGATGGAGCTGCATCTTGTCCATGCCGATGCAGATGGGAATCTGGCCGTGGTCGGGGTCATGATCCAGAAAGGGGAGGAGAATCCAGTATTGGCAGAACTCTGGAAACAAATGCCGAACACCGCCGACGGCAATCATCCGCTCGAGGCCAAGGTAAATCCGGCGAGCCTGTTACCCGAGAAGCGTGATTACTATCGCTTTGATGGCTCGCTCACCACGCCGCCTTGCTCTGAGGGGGTGCGCTGGTTGGTCATGAAAGATCCCATTACCGCCTCTGAGGAACAGGTCGAGAAGTTCGCAAAAGCGGTACATGAGCACAATGCGCGTCCAGTACAGCCGGTGGGTGCGCGGGTGATCCTGACCAATTAGTCTGGTCACACCGACGCTCCGGTAACATTTGGCGCAACGCAGGGTGTTACCGATTCGGTGTTACCGTTCCAGGGCAAGCGGCCTCGTGTAATGGTGAGTGCCGCTGCTTATGTCTATCGGCTACGCTTGTCCGCGCTCTCGATGATGGCGTGCGCGATCTGGCCAAGGGGCAAGATCCGATCCACTGCGCCCAAGGCCACTGCCTCTTTGGGCATCCCATAGACCACGCAGGTTGCCTCGTCTTGTGCGATGGTGCGGGCACCCGCTTGGTGCATCTCTTGCATTCCGCTGGCACCGTCGTCGCCCATGCCGGTCATGATGATGCCGAGCGCGTTTGAGCCGACGGTACGCGCAACCGAGCGGAATAACACATTCACCGAGGGCCGATGGCGGCTGACCGGTGGGCCCTCGCGTACCTCGATCTGGTAGCCACCACCCGAGGCGGACGTGACCATCATGTGCTTACCACCGGGCGCGATAAAGGCCATTCCAGGTTTGATCTTATCGCCATTGGCGGCCTCGCGTACCTCAAGGGCGCTGAGGGTATTCAGTCGTGCGGCGAAGGCACCCGTAAAGTACTCCGGCATGTGTTGCACAATCACAATGCCGGGCACCTCGCGTGGCAGGTTGCGCAAAACGAGTTCGAGCGCTTGGGTGCCGCCGGTGGAGGTGCCGATGGCGATGAGCGGGTCTCGGCCCCGGATGGGGTGGCGCGTCGAGGCAGGGGGCAGGATGACGTCTGCGTTGAGCTTGGGCGGAGGTGCAGCAGCATGGATGGCTGCAGCCGACCCCAAACGACGCGGATTGGCCCGCGATGCTGATTTTACGACCTGGATGAGTGCGGCGGCGGATTCGGTGAGGTGTTCCTGCAAATTTACCTTGGGCTTGGCGACCACCTCGGCAGCACCCGCCCCAAGGGCCTCCAGGGCGGTCTTGGTGCCAGCCTCGGTGAGGGTGGAGCAGATAACGACCGGTGTCGGGCGCTCCGCCATGATGCGTCGCAAGAAGGTTAGGCCATCCATACGCGGCATCTCGATGTCTAGGGTGATGACATCCGGCCACTCCGCCTGCATCTTGGCCATGGCAAAGATCGGGTCTGCTGCCGCCCCAATGACCCGAATCTCAGGGTCGGTACTGAGGATCGACGACATGACCTGACGTACAACCGCCGAATCATCCACTACGAGTACTTTAATGATTGCCACAATCCCATCCTCAAAACAAAGTTAAGAGACTTATAGCGCTGGAAAAACCAGGGTGCGTTCGGTGCCACGCCGGAGATGCAGGGTGCCGTCCACCAAATCGAGGATAATCTGGCGGTGCAGTTTACCCCCGAGATCCTCGTAGGCCACCGTAAACCCACACTCCCGCACCAATTGATAGCCTGCCGCGATGTTGCGCGAACCAACATCCACGCTCCAAGACTTTTCGAGGGAGGTAAACATATTGCCGCCGCCGAACAACCCGACCTGGTAATCCTGCGCACAGGTGCCCGCCTTTTTGATGCTGCGGACGAGTGAACGCATGGCGTTATCGGCGTAGCGCGTGTCGTTGCGGGTCGCGGCGCGCCCCTTACCCGTGTCTTCGGGGAGCAGGTAGTGACACATCCCACCCACCCGCAAGCCCGGGTGCCAGAGCGTAATCGAGACGCAAGAGCCAAGCAGTGTTCGCAGTTGTAGGTTCCCCCGGCCGAACCATAGCCCACCAGGATAGAGATAATGTTCGGCCACGCGCTATACTAACGCCCCTTGTTGACACTGAAAAAAAGCAGCATTACGCCGACACCGTGTTGTTGCGCGTGGTGGCTTGGTGGATCAGCGCCGGCACGTCTAGGATCAAGGCCACTTCGCCACTGCCGAGGATGGTCGCACCACTAATTCCGGCGAGACGCCGGAATACCTCACCCAAGGGTTTGATCACGGTCTGGAACTCGCCGAGAAGTTGGTCTACCACCAGGCCCGCCTTGCGTCCGGCATGATGAACCACCACGACACTATGGCGGATCTCGGCCTCATCGTCGCGGGCATCCGGAGCGGCAAAGGTGCGCCGCAACCACAAGAGTGGCAGTACCTCGCCGCGTAGGTTGAGATAGCCACGGGTGTGGAGCGACTGTCCTTGGCTCCCTTGGGCGTCGAGTAGGTCGAGGCATTCGACCACCATATCGAGGGGGGCGACGTAAAAGGAGCCGCCAATCCCCACCAAGAAGCCGTCGATGATGGCAAGGGTGAGCGGTAGCCGCACCCGCACCACCGTTCCGACCCCTTTCTGGCTGTCAACCTCAATGGTGCCGCGCAGGCCGTCTACGGCGCGGCGCACCACATCCATGCCGACCCCGCGCCCCGAGATGTCGGTTACTTCTGCCGCAGTGGTAAAACCGGGCTCGAAGATAAACTGGAAGATCTCGGTGCGCGAGGGTTTGGCATCCGCACCGACAAGACCCGCCGCAACCGCCTTGGCCAGCACCCGCTCGGTGTTGATGCCACGACCGTCATCGGCAACCTCAATGACAACGCTGCCAGAATCATGGAAGGCATTCAGCATGAGCGTCCCTTGCGCGGGTTTACCGGCGGCAATGCGCTCGCTCGGGGGCTCGATACCGTGGTCGAGGCTGTTGCGCACCAGATGGGTGAGCGGGTCGGTAAGCCGCTCGACCATGGCCTTGTCGAGTTCGGTCTCGGCACCATTGACCTCGAGCTTGACCTCTTTCTCCAGGTCGCGGGCAACGTCACGCACCACCCGTTGGAAGCGCGAGAAGGTCTCGCCGATCTGCACCATGCGCAGCCGGAGTGCGACCTCGCGGATCTCCTCCACCAAACGCGAGAGTATCGAGGCCGATTCGATGAGGGAGGTATCCCCAAGACGCTTGGCCTGTAGCCCTTGACTCGCGCCGACAACGACCAACTCACCGACGAGGTCAATGAGCCGATCGAGCTTGGTTGCGTCTACCCGCACATGGCGCGTGACCAGTGCCGCTTGGTCGCGGCGCTGCTGCTGTTGGTTAATGGCTGCCTCAACGATCTCGGGGACAGCGAGCGAGTTCTCTACCATTACCTCGCCGACCCGCGGCGGGGGTGACTCGGTGCGTCCGCGCTCGGCCTGGAGGCGCAAGGTCTCTTCGAGTTCGTAGGTGGTGAGCGCACCGGTCTTGACCAACATATCACCAAGACGCAGGGTGTCGTCACCAGCCATCTCTTCAAGGGCTGCCAGGTATTCAGTGACAGTCGCTTGTGGCGGGATGATGCGGATGCGAATCTCTTCGCGGATAAACTGGAAGGCGTCGGCGATGGCCTGCTTGGTAGCATTGGTCTTGAGGTCTGCCTCAAGGCCGAGGTAACAGGTCTCGGGGTTGAACTCGGCGGGTTCTGGTAAGGAATCCCAGATGGCGGTAGCGCTGACTATCTCGCCCAAGGTATTGAGATAACGCAGACATGAGAGCGGGTCGAGGCCGTTTCTGAGTACATCGGGCCCAAAGCGCACCGACAGGTGCCAGGCCTCATTGGCAACATAGACCTCTTCGCGCTGAACACTCGCCACCGCCTCTACCGGGAGTGAGTTACCCATGCGTGGATCTGCTGGGTGGGAGAGGGCGGTCTGTCCGGTATAGACAGCGAGTGCTGTCTTGAGCACCTGGCCCTGTGCGTACACTGCAGCGGTGGCCTCTTCTCCTACCGCCACGGTTTCTACCAAGGCGAGCAGGTGATCCTTGCATTGCAGCAGTAGCTCAGCGAGCTTTTTATCAAAGGCAAACTGTTTATTGCGCAGCCTGTCGAGTACGTTTTCGACGATGTGCGCGAAATCGACTACGGCATCAAAGCCAAACATCCCCGCCCCACCCTTTACGGTGTGGACGGTGCGGAACAGCGCGTTTAGGATCTCTTCGTTGTGCGGGTCGGCCTCGAGTGCTAACAAGATCTCTTCGGTCTGGGCGAGGAGTTCGGTGCTCTCGCCAACAAAGGTCTGTAGCGCCTGGTCAAGGATGGTGTTGCTCATGCGCGTGATCCTCCAGCTAATGTTTCTGCAACGCCAAACCAACCCAATAGGCCGTAGAGGTGCAGCGCCTCGTGGACAGCAGCACTCATCGCGCTGACGCGCAGTGGCACCTGGCGGCGGATGCACTCGCGGTGAAGCAGTAGCAACAACTGCACACCGCTGGTATCCATGTCCGAGACCAGCGAGAGGTCAAGCGTGAGATCACGGCTGGTGGCAAGCGGCTCTAGCAACGGGGTTTGGAGGGTTGCTGCCGTGTAGATGCTCATTTCCTGCTCAACCTGGAGGGTACAGCGGCGGCCTTGCCAATTGGTATTGATGCTCATAGAACCTCCTGAACCAAGATGACGCCAAAAGACTCCCCCCTCCCACGTCGCGGGTTTGAGACGGGCCGGGGGGTAGACCTGTGCGCACTCGTTACGGGGCGGCGGCCAAGGTCTGCACCTGGGCCAGTTCCTCGACCGATAACACCCGCCGGACATCAAGCAGGATCACGAAATGGTCGCCCACCCGACCCATGCCACGGATAAAATCGGCCCGCACCGCCGCGCCAAAGGCAGGGGAGGGCTCGATATTCTCGGGGGCTATGTCCAGCACCTCGTTGACTGCCTCGACCATCACCCCCATGTCGTGGCGTGACTCACCGGACTCCACATCGACGATGACGATACAGGTGCGCCGCGTGGTCTCGGTCGGGGCCCCCTTAAAGCGCACCCCGAGATCGATGACCGGCACGACCTTGCCGCGCAGATTGATAATGCCACGGATGGTCGGCGGCATCATCGGCACTCGCGTCACACTCGCGTACTCAATGATCTCCTTGACATCGAGGATACCGAGCGCGTAGGTCTCGCCCCCGACGATGAAGCTTAGGTACTGCTGCATCTCGACGATTGCCTGGGCTGCGGCAGCGGCCTGCATTGCCATTCCGCTACCGCCACTCTTGGTCAGTTGGTACATTGTGCGCCTCCCCTAGAAGCTTTCGAATTCCGATAGATTATCAGCCTTTTTGGGGGCTGAACTACGCATTGATCCACCTTTCATTGCCACCGGACGCACTGGAGGCAGCGATTTACCCCCCCCGTGTTTGCCTGGGGCCGCCTTTTGCGTCTTTTGGCCATTAGAGTGACGCTCTCCCCCGTTGCCGCCGCCCGCGCCTTCTTCGAGGCGGAAGAAGGTCATGAGCTGGTTCAGTTGCTCGGCCTGGGCCGTGACCTCTTCGGCGGTTGCTGCCAACTCCTCAGAGGCGGCTGCGTTTTCCTGCACGGTCTGGTCGACCTGGGCCATCGCCTCGTTGACCTGGGCGACACCGCTCGCCTGTTCGCGTGAGGCCGCCGCAATCTCCTGCACGAGCGTTGCGGTCTTTTCGATACCGGGCACGAGCGCGGTCAAGAGCCCACCGGCCTTTTCGGCGACCGCGACACTCGAGCGAGCAAGGCCGCTGATCTCACGCGCTGCCACCTGGCTGTTCTCGGCGAGCTTGCGCACCTCGGCGGCAACCACCGCAAAGCCCTTGCCATGTTCGCCGGCGCGCGCTGCCTCGATGGCGGCATTGAGGGCGAGCAGGTTGGTCTTGTAGGCGATGTCCTCGATAAAGCCAATACGCTCGGCGATACGCTTCATCGCTTCAACGGTCTCGGCGACTGCCTTGCCGCTCTCGATGGCCTCTCTGGCTGACTTGCTGGCGACCGTGTCGGTGGTGGCGGCGTTGTCCGAGTTCTGGGTGATTGAGGCGGACATCTGCTCGATCGAGGCCGAGGTCTCTTCGATGCTGGCCGCCTGTTCGGTGCCGGCCTGCGAGAGCGACTGCGCGGTAGACGAGAACTGCACCGCCGCACTCGCCATGGCCTGGGCGGTGGAGCGCACCTGCCCGACCACATCGACGAGCCGCCCACGCATCCCTTCGAGTGCGTTCAACAGTTGGCCGAGTTCGTCCATCCCCTGCTGTTCGGGGCGTACCCGCAGGTCGCCCTCAGCAACCGCCTTAGTGAAGCGCAAACCCTTTTCTGCGGCACGGCTGATGGTGGTCGCAATCAACCAGGCGATCAAGAGCCCGAGGAGGATGGCGGAGACGACCGAGACCTGGATGAGGCGTTCCGCGTCCGCTTGTTCTTTGGCTTGTTTTTCCTCTTGATGAGTAACTAGCTTTTTGACCAGGCCCATGATCTGTCCCATTGCCGCATTGCTGCGCTCGTCAGAGGCTTTCATCCGCTCGGTGAGGGAGATAAAGTTGCGGAAGGTCTCGTGGTGCGCCTCGACTGCGCTTTGCGCCTCGCGGGCCTCCTGGATGTTCTTCTCGCGCTTCAGCCGCCCGGACAGAAGGCTTTTCAGGATGCCGTTCAGCTCCGCATAGTGTTTCTCGGCGTCATCGGCCCATTTTTGCTGGGACGACTGGATGTATTCCTTTACGTCAAAACGCACCTGCCAGTAGGCGATGATGGCAGCCTCGGCGTCGCGCTCCTTGCCAAGTCTGTCATCGATCATCGCGCCCTCGTCCTGGACGGCCTTCACGAGGCCCGTGTTGTCCTTGGCGTTCATGCGCTCGGTGATGAGGTCGGCAAATTTCTTCCGGTCTTCGGTGAGGGCATTGACCTGATCCGTACGGACGGCGTTCACCTTCTCGGTTGCGGCACCGGCGATGGTGCGCATCTTATCCGTGTCGATATCGCGCTGCGCCTGCATGTCGGCGTACTGCAAAAAGGTTTCCAGGTACTCGTGCTGGGCGAGTTTACTGATCTCGTCGGTGTCGTTTTGGTCGGTTGGGTCTTTCAAGCGCTTGCGGGTGAGGGTTGTCTCCTCAACGAGCCTCGCGATATTTTCCTTGACCTTGGTCGCATCAGCGCTGCTATGGGTGCCAGCAAACGTAGCATCCCAGAAAAGCGCCTCTTGGGCGTGCTTCATAACCTTCACCACGCCATCTAGGTTGGTTGCGCGGTTGTCCATCTTTTGCAGACCGTCCCAGCCAACCATCCCGACAAAGGCGGTGAGCAGCAGAACCAAGCCAAAACCAAGCCCGAGTTTGTAGGCAATCTTCATATTCGCCAGCATTGTGTTTTTCTCCGGAAGAACGCTTCAGTGAAGATATGGATTGTTGAGAGAAGCCTTTTGTTGTACTACGCAATCTGTTTCGCCAACGTGCTGCTAACCACCACCGCAACGACCAACCAGCTATTGGCGATGGACGTTGCCCCGCTGCCGCTCCTAAATCCACCGCTCCTATCTATCTATAAGGTATTACATCCATAGCCCCAAACCAAAGAGTCATCAAGAACCCTTCAAGGCTTTCTCTTCTGCCAAGGTTCTCCTGTTGAGGTGCCTGGATAATTTTACATCGAGTCGATTCAGGGCATTCTGGATGATGTCTAGCTCGTTCTCGGGTGGCGGTTCGTCTGGGCGCTCTTCGGGGGGGATGTCTCTCGCCTGCGGGTAACGCCGATCAATCGTCTCGAGCGCTTCGGCAATGTACATGGCTTCAACCCGGTCTGTGCCTGCCTTGACCAGTTGTATATACAGATCAAGAGCGATACTCATACGCAACCCTCGCCGTGGTACCTAAATCAAATCGCCGACCCTACTTCACGAATCTATCCAGCAGATGCACAAAACCGCTAATACCCCCCACCGCCATGATAATCCACAAGGTTTGGTGATGAATCGCCTGCGTGAGGCGCACCTCGACCCCGGCGAGCTTAACCTCAACCTCTTTTATCTCTCTTGAGAGTTTTACATCCAGCTCTTTGATCTCCCGTGAGAGTTTTACATCAAGCTCTTTGATCTCTCTTGAGAGTTTTACATCCAGCTCTTTGATCTCTCTTGAGAGCTTTACATCCAGCTCTTTGATCTCTAGACGGATGCTGTTGGCCTCTCTCTGGAGGCTCGCCATCTCTTTCTGGATGTTACCGGTCTCTTTCTGGAGACTGGTGATCTCCTTCTGGATGTTGCCGGTTTCTTTCTGGAGACTGGTTATCCTTACGTCTAGTTCCTTGATCTCTAGGCGGATGCTGCTGGTTTCTTTCTGGAGGCTTGCGATCTCTTTCTGGAGACGCAGCTCACTTTCGCGCACATGGCTTTGTGTCGCCATGTCCTTTAGGTCGGAGAAGCGTAGCTCAAGGATATCGAACGCCTCGGCAATAAACCCGGCGCGAGCCTGCTCGTCTCTCGCCGTGGTCAACCGCTCATAGAGTTGCAATGCGACACTCATACGCCACCCCGATGGTATCGTTTGACCGTGTTCTAAGAAACCTCACCGGGCCGCGCCCCACCTACGTTCAGCCCTACGGGAGGATTAGTTTAGAGACCGCATCCAGGATCTGCGCGGGTTGAAAGGGTTTTACCACCCACGCCTTGGCACCGGCCTCGCGTCCCTGCGCCTTCTTGCGCTCCTCAGACTCGGTGGTGAGTACCATGATCGGCGTAAACTTATAGGCTGGAAGTTTCTTGACCTCATGGATGGGTACTGGTCTAGTTTGATTCCTGCTTCAACCGCATGAATATGCTATACTATTCTCTAAATACATGAATATCAGATATTCTTGGTAATTTTTGTGAGGTAAATCTATGTTGAGC
>CAIRSR010000132.1 GCA_903881315.1 uncultured Thiotrichales bacterium
CTGCGAGTGGTAAACACACAAGTGGATTCGCTGCCCCTCGGGAGCGCCTAACTCATAAAGCGCCCGTGCCGTGAGAACCAGCGGATCGATATTGGCCATGCGGACGAGCCCCAAACTGACGCGCTTGCCCGTGATGGGATCCGTGCCGGCGTGATGTTGATGAAGCGAGACCATTTGCTCGCGCAGGGATTTTGCCAAAGCGGTGCAGATAGTCTCACGTTCGCCAACCGCAATATCCAAAGGATAAATGATCGCATGACGACGCCGTTGATCCTCAGTCAATTTTTTTAATCGCCGTTCGACAAAGACGCGATGGGCTTGCTCAAAACCTGCATCCTCTGCCTGATTGCTAGCTTCTGCGTGGAACTCGTCAAACCAAGCGCAGCAGACATTGGCTGGTGCGTTGCAATGTTCCCCGCGATTTTGTTGATAGATCTCACGCCCCGCCCGATAGGCGCGGAATAGTCCTTGGATTAGGGCCGGTGGCAGGGTGGCGGACGACAGTAACACCCTACTGCCGAGCATCCCCGCCCAATGAACCAAACGCGATAGGGCGGGCAAATCTTCGAGACCAAAGTCATCTGGTTCGTCGAGTACTAAATCGGCGCTGAGTAGCCGCAGCATGGGCGCAATCTGGTAGCCACCACGGGTACTTTCGGTCGCGGGCATCAGGTGGTCGATGGTGCAAACTAGGATCGGGGCATTGACTAGGCAATGGGCGCTCGGACTCTTTTCTAGCCAGCGATTGAGCGGGCCGTCTTCCAGGCTACCCTCGAAATGTACGGGCTCGTGTTCCGAAAAGAACTCCTCGGCGGATTCGCGCCCCTCCTGCTCTAGCTCTAGCAATGTTTGTTGGTGCGCGTGCAACGCACGTATCGCGCCACCCCCAACCAAGACCGCAATGTTCTCTGGGCCAAGGTGGAGACGCTCGCGATAGACATCACCCGTCTGTAGGGTCAGGGTACGCAAACCGAGGGCGATGGTAAAACGCGTGCCCCGTTCGGGATGCGCCAATCCGTAAAGGATGCGGCCATTGGCAAGGGTTTTACCGCAGCCAGTGGATGCCATGTTGATGCCGAAGAAACCCTGTCGTGCAGAGGATTCGCGCAGTGCGGTAGCCACATCAAAGGCGCGATCTTGCCAACGGAAGCGTGCGTCGGTGGTGCGCCGACTGAAACCTTTGTGGCGGGCAATACGCGCCAGTTGGTTTTCCATGCGTGGCAGGCTGCGTACCACGCGAGAGGCGTTGATTGCAACGCCGATCAAGGCGACAAGAGCAAGTATCTGGAGCATCGCGAATGACCTTTCATCTTGGTAGCGTCGAAGTAACGAACCACTCGGCATTACCAACGGTCAGGCTGGCCGACGCCGTATTCTCCGACGCCAGCCAAGCCCAAACTACGGTTGATTGTATCAGAGGGTGGCGGCCTGCACTACGGTAAGGCGTCCCGCTCTGCGGCCAGCCGTTGTTGGTCAGCCTTGCTTCTCCACCAAGTATCTGTGCGAAACTCTTCAGGGATTTCTTGAATGAAAGGATCATCGAACCCAAGGCGTGCC
>CAIRSR010000133.1 GCA_903881315.1 uncultured Thiotrichales bacterium
AATCTCCCCTATAACATCGCAACCCCTTTGCTGTTCCACATCCTAGAGCAATTCAGTCAACACCAGGCGCACAATCACCAAGCCGGTTCTGCTCACCTAGTAGACATGCACTTTATGTTGCAGCGCGAGGTAGCAGAGCGCCTTGCCGCGTCTCCTGGGGACGCAAACTACGGGCGTCTTAGCGTGATGATCCAATACCACTGCAGTGTTGAGAGGTTGTTCGTGGTGTCTGCCGGAGCCTTTCGCCCCCCGCCACGGGTTGAGTCTGCGGTGGTGCGCCTGCGGCCTCATGCCGTCGCTCCGGTGGTGGTAGCGGACTTCCAGAATTTCGCCTTGTTGGTGCGCCAGGCGTTTTCCCAACGCCGCAAGATGGTGCGCAACACCTTGCGTGGTCTACTCACCGAGGCGGCCATCCAGGCGGCTGGGATAGATCCAGGTGTGCGTCCCGAAACATTGTCGCTCGGCCAGTTTGCCCGGCTTGCGGAATTGCTGCCGAGGTGCCCAGGATCGGGTTAGAATGCCGTTGGTATGATATTTTGGTGGGGTGCGGTCGTTCGACGAGTGGGGCATCCTGCGGATGTCTGTCAGGGTGCGAAAATCGCACAGGATGATTAAAAAGTGCGGTGGTGACTACTCTACGCTGTCGCTTGGCCGATACAGAGCGTGGTGAGGCGTGTTCACTAAACTAGGGCATCTTGTTTCTGTGGGTTGTTTGTTACGCAATAGTCAGGCGCAGCATCATCACAAGGGTACTAACTATGTCACAGGACAAACCATCAAACATCTTGGTTTTGCTGGGAAATGAAAATGAACAAAATGGGGCGCTATCTGTCGTTTCCAAATTGCGAGCTGACGGAGCGGTTGAGTTTCTAAAAGAGCATGATGACTACAAGGTGCTGCCAACTGGAGCATTCGGGGATGGTTTTAATACGAGCCATATTCCCCATGGAGAACTACTGACAAGATATCTTACAGAACATGGGATTACTAAGGACGGAATACTTCCGTTTACACGAACATCTAATACTGTTGAAGATGCCTATGGGGTGTTGCGTACAGTTAAGGGTTTTAGTGAAGTGAATAAAGTTGTCATTGTTAGTTCTAACTTTCATATGGGGCGCGTTAAATATATATTTGGTAGGACAATGCTTGGTTATAATCTTGAATATCTGTCCGTGCCCGATCCTGCTAATTTCGATAAAGGAATACTTGAGGGAGAAAGAAATAAGCTAAATAAGCTCAAGAAGGAGTGGGTGGATATTGCGGGTTTTGATCTGAATAATTTTCCAGAGAAATCCTACGAACAGATTGGGCATGAGTTTAGGCACTACGATAATTTTTCTTATTTTGCGGTAGGCGGAGCGTTTGTGTCCTGCGGGTATTCGCTGTCCCATGATATTATTTACGGAAATGGGTGCGTCATCCAGTATGTTGTTACTATTTTCCTGGTGGCCGTACTTTGGTATCTATATGCGCGGTTGGCAAATACCGCATTTGCCGCGCAGAGAGTAATGATAGCTCTTGAGAAGTTATATGCGGTTCCTGGGCTTTCTTCGGCAAGAACGATATTTCCACTAGGGATCAAGCTAAGTGGTTCTCAGTGTCAAAAACAGTATTGGCATACTCATGAGTATATTGATTATGATGCTTCTTGCAAAGATTTGCTATCTAATTAAATGAATTAACCATTATGGCACCATTTTAGTCAGTGTAAGAAGATTCGCCAAGAATCGAGAATTCGTTACAGTTTTTTTCGCCGGACATATGCGTAGAGGCCCACCGTTTCGAGAGGGTTATCTCTGAAGATGGCTCGGTGTTGCGTTGTGTCGTCGTGCGTACTCGATCCTGTTGTACATGAAGAGCGTGCTCAGTGACATAACAAAAGATATGATTAAGTGTATAAATGATGAGCCAAACAATGCAAAATTCCGATCTTCCGATTCCAGAACTTCCTCACGGGTTACCAGAATCCACCGCAGAAACTATCCGACAGGCCTTTGCATTGGCCAACGGGGGTGGCTTGTCGCTGAATGATTTGTTCGCCATCGCGCAACAATTGGTTGAGGCCAATGATTCGGAGGCGGCAATTGCGTTGTATCGGATCTGGCTTGCGCACACCAAGTCGGCGGTTACCTATGCCGCAGAGTATAACCTCGCTGTGCTGTTATTCAATGCCAATAACGATGCAGATGCCGAGGTGCTCATCCGTAAAGCGATCGGCAAGCAACCAACCTGTGCAGAATGTCATATTACGCTTGGTGCGCTCCTTGAGCGAACTGGACGCCCAGAAGAAGCGTTATCCGTATGGCGTACCATCCTTAAATTTGCGAACAAGAAGGTTCCGGCCAGTCGCGTCTTTTATGTGCAGGCGTTAAATAATCTTGGGCGCTTGTTAGAGATTCGTAAGGAACTCCCAGAAGCGTTGACGATGCTTGCGCAGAGCGTAAGGCTCGACCCGAAACAAACCCCGTCACTCACTCACCTGATCCATATACGCCAGAAGTTGTGCGAATGGCCAGTATACACCGATTCGCTCGGCATTCCGAAGCATGAGATGATTGTCGCGACCTCGGCGCTGGCTATGCTGAGCGCTTCTGATGATCCCGCATTGCAATTGAAAGCGGCGATTCGCTATCTGGATGAAAAGGTGCTGCAGGGTGTGCCGTATCTATCCGCTAAACAGTCGTATGGTCATACCCGTCTGCGTATTGGCTATTTGTCCGGTGATTTCTGTGCGCATCCGGTGTCTATCCTGACGGCTGAGCTATATAGCCTACACGATCGCTCGAGGTTTGAGGTCTTTGGCTTCTGCTGGAGTCGCGAGGATGGCTCGCCGATTCGTGCGCGGATAATCAACGGCATGGATTACCATATCAAGGTTGGTGCCCAGAGCGACGAAGAGGTAGCGCGTCTTATTCGCTCGCATGAGATAGACATACTGATTGATCTACAGGGTTTAACGCTGGGCACCCGTCAGAATATCTTGTCGTATCGCCCAGCACCAGTGCAGATTACCTGGCTTGGTTTTCCTGGGACGACGGCGCTACCCGAGATTGATTATGTTCTCTCCGACGCTTTTGTCTTGCCGAAGGAATTAGAGCCGTTTTTTACAGAAAAGCCATTGCGCATGCCGCATACCTTTCAGGTCAATGATCGCCAGCGCACCATTGGCCCGTGCCCGACCCGGGAAAGTTGTGGTTTACCCAAAGATGCGTTTGTGTTCTGTTCCTTTAACAATACCTACAAGGTTACGCAGGAGGTGTTTGGCGTCTGGATGAGCATTCTCAAGCGAGTGCCCAATAGCGTTTTATGGTTGGTCGCAGACGATAAGGTGGTGCGCACCAATCTGTCTCGGTATGCCAAAAAACTGGGTATCGTACCTGGTGAGCGCCTGTATTTTGCCGAGCGGGTGCAGCCCGCCGATTATCTCGCGCGCTTCCAGGTGGCGGATCTCTTTCTTGATACCTTTCCCTTTGGTGCGGGCACTACCGCTAGTGACGCCTTATGGGCTGGTCTGCCGATCCTGACCTATGCGGGTCGCACCTTTGCTTCGCGCATGGCGGGTAGTTTGTTGCAGGCCGTTAATCTGCCGGAGTTAATTACCTATAGCCTGCAAGAGTATGAAGACAAGGCGGTGGAGTTGGCCGGGAGTCTTCCCAAAATTGGCGCGATGAAAGAGCATCTGAATAATAACCGGTTGCAGTTTGCTTTGTTTGATACGCCACAATTTGTTCGTGATCTAGAGTCTTTATACGAAGAGGTGGCCGCGTGCTTAGCTGCTCCGGATGCCGCTATTGCCAATGCTGCCTGGTCTGAGGATGCGCTGGCTACGGACAATGCGGTAACAAAGGTACTGATTGAAGGCTGGAAAGAGATCAGCCACGGCTATTCGGTAGTGAATCAGTATCAATTACTCCAACTGTTGGGAAACCGTGAATTTGCGCTATTTCATCGGGAGCTTCCCTATCCATCCCAGGCATGGAATCAAGACAAAAAAGGGGCGGGTTTTGGGCCTGAGGCCGTCAAATTGCTTGCTGACATGCCGCCACCTTCCGGGCAGAGATTTGATTGTGTTTATACAATGGGATGGCCTTTTCGGAGACCAAGTCTTCGGGCGAAAAGAACCATTACGTTTATGGTCACCGAGTTTGGTTTGACGAAGGATTGTTTGCTAGAAAAGGGCAATGAGTTGCCTACGCTAACCGCTGGTAATAATCTTATTGTTACGCCGTCGGCGTGGTCAAGGGAGAGGCTGGTTGAATTTGGTATCCCCAGAGAGAAGGTGGTGCTAGTGCCGCATGGGGTTGACCCGAAGATATTTTACCCGCCAAGCCAGGCAGAGCGGAATAATGTACGTGCCCAGCTTGGGGTATCGCCTGGCGACTTTTTATTCTTAAATGTCGGGGATATGTCTTGGAATACCGGGGTTGATCTCTTGGTGATGGCATTTGCCTCTCTGCGCAAGGTACATGACAATGTGAGACTGGTATTAAAGGACAATCGGAGGTTGTATGGTATCACCACGGACAGTGTTATCCATGATGTAATGGGACGCCATCCCGAGCTATTTGATGAATCCGTATTGCAGTCGATTGTTAATATCACATCATCCTTTTCATTAGATCAGCTAAGACAGTTATATGGTTCGGTAGATGCGTATGTGTCGCCGTATCGTGCGGATGGGTTCAATCTCCAGGTCATGGAGGCAATTGCCTCTGGCACCAAGGCCATTGTCACCAAGGGCGGGGCAACGGATGATTACTGTGATACGGATACCGCATGGATGATAGCGAGTGACTTTATTGACGAACGCGCTGTGGGTAAAGGCTGCCGTCTTGAGCCAAGGTTGAATAGCGTGGTGGAAAAAATGGAAGGCGCATTGTTCGACAGAGGCGCATCCTTGGCGGCATTTGTGAATGGCCGGAATCGTTTGATCAGAGAGTTTGCATGGACGGAATGTACACACAAATTGGCGGTACTGATGGCAGATAAGCCAGCGGCTGAGCGGCCCACTCCAGAGCGGGTGGTAACAGGCGATCCCGCAGATCCAAGAAAAACCATTCTGATTTATTGCGATGGCGGGTTTGCGAATAGATATAACTGTCTTGTCGCCGGGCTTGCCATTAGTAATGCGCTTAATCTAGAACCAGAAGTGGTCTGGCCTACCAATAGCTGGTGCGGGGCCCGTTTTGAAACTCTCTTTGAGAGCCGCCTTTCTGCTACCACGACAGAATTGGTTGAGATAAAGAACACAAACCGTCTGGATGGGTATTTTATTGTTACGAACCAGGATCAGTGTACATTCCTCAACGTCCCCTATCGATCGCCTCTTGGTTTCGGGCCGATGGACAATCTTGCCAGCATGGTAGCGGGTGCTGCCAATATCTTTTATCATCTTCCGGTTATTCCTGACTGGGTGTCCAAAGATGCAATTGGTGCGGCAGCGCGTGAGGTTCCATTTAAGGGTGATTTGCTACAAGCGGCGCGGGATTATATTCGTGAATACTTAGGAGAGGAATTCTATGGGATCCATCTGCGGCGCACTGACCTGGCGTTAGGGCTTAGCGATGATGAGGTGAGGGCGATTGCGGCACAACATGCAGATAAATTATTTTTTGTTTGTTCAGATGCAGAGGCTACTGAGCGTTCTTTTGGTGCAGTGCCCAATATACGCACCAGAAAGAAGGACGCATATGCAGAAATGAAGGTAGCAACCGGGGATTGGAATTCCGTTACCCTAGATGAGAGCGGACGCGCCTATCACAGCAATGTTAAGAGAAACGCGCAAAGCATACGAGATGCAGTGATTGACCTCTTGATTCTGTCGCAGTCCGAGATGATAGGGCCGAGTGGTTCCACATTCCTAGGCCTTGCCCGACTGTTGAAGACGATTACTAATGGTAGGGTAAATGCCCTAACTGCAATAGACACCAATCAATCACGGGCGGTATTGCCTGCGGGGGATCCTTTGCCGAGGCGTTTGTTGGGTGAAGGTCATCAGAGCAAAAGGATTCTGATTGAAGGTTGGAAAGAGATCAATCATTCCTATTCCATCGTGAACCAGTACCAGCTACTTGAGATGCTGGGAAGAGATGAACTTTCGGTGGTTCACCGAGAGCTTCCTTATCCATCGGCAGCGTGGGGCCAGGGAAAGAATGGTGCAGGTTTTGGCGCGGAGAAAACAAGATTGCTGGAGAGTATCCCTGCTCCCTCCGGGCAGGTCTTTGATTGCGTGTATACCATAGGATGGCCATTTAGGCGTCCGAGTGTGAAGGCAAAAAAGACAATTACCTTCATGGTCACGGAGATGGGGCTGGGGAGGGATGGATTCTTAGAGAAGGGGAATGAAATTCCTGTTTTAGTTGCTGACAACAATATTATCGTTACTCCCTCGGCGTGGGCAAAGGAGAGAATTGTAGATTTCGGTATACCAAGAGAGAAGGTGGTTGTGGTGCCGCATGGTATCGATGCTACGATATTTTACCCACCCACCAAAACAGAGCGGGAGGCGGTGCGGAAACAGCTAGGCGTTACCCCCGAGGACT
>CAIRSR010000134.1 GCA_903881315.1 uncultured Thiotrichales bacterium
TCACAAAAATTACCAAGAATATCTGATATTCATGTATTTAGAGAATAGTATAGCATATTCATGCGGTTGAAGCAGGAATCAAACTAGACCAGTACCGATGCGTCTCCCAAAAATCGCCAGAGCTTACTATTCCAATTGTCCTTTATGATGCAATGCTCTAAGCCAATAAAACCCATCACTATCAGTGTCGCCGGCACCCCATAATCGAGCAATCGGTTGGAGAAGGAATTGTCGTAGATACTAGAACAGAACAGAAGAGCTGTGCCGAACGCGATCAATATTCTACAGATAGAGCACGGCATATTATTGAATCGGTCTGACATATATAGATTAGCAACAAAACAACCCAATATAAACTCAAATAATATTGGGTCACAAAAGTAGCGCACCGCATCTGGCTGTGAGCCGACAAGAGAAACAAATAAGATTAAGCCAATAAATGCGCAATACAGAAGCACCGTGCGCCAAATACTGGAAGAAACCATAACAATGGCAGCAGCAAAAAAGATATAGAAGAACATCTCATAATTCAATGTCCAACCAACCTTGACTATTGGCATTAAAGAATTTGACCCACCCGGATCGATGTGGGGGAAAAAAGCAGAGACAACAACAAATGATTGATTGTGAATTTGCTATGCCGGAGAATTTCTGGCGCCACAACAATAACAAGGGAAGCAGCTATAGTAACCGACCAATAAAGTGGCACAATACGCACTAAGCGCCTAGCCAAAAATTGCCGCATACCGTATCCATGTACAGCGGTTGTATAGGTCATTACAAACCCGCTGATGACAAAAAATATATCTACCCCAAAAATACCAATAGGCTCCTTAAGATCTGGAAAGAGCGAGGTAGAGAGCGCGGCAACCGCTGGGAGTTGTTGTACCGCATGATAGAAAACAACCGATAGCGCTGCAATGGCACGCAGGTATTGTATTGATACAATATTCTTCTTTGGAGTCATACCTTTACCGTCGCACTCTCTGCAAAGTGGGGGGTGGAACGATGAGCCAACTGTCACCGCTCTCCACCAGAAGGGCGAAGCACAAGATGCTGTCATCATTCTCTGCACAGATCCTCCGCCACCATCCTCGCGGTTTTTACTATACGCTGAGATCAAGTCCACCGACGCACATTCCTCAGCCTGTCGTCACATAGCCCAAAGACTTGGCGCGAACGCACCCACAGGCGCGAACGCACCCACAGGCCATAGCGTACCCCCAACTTGTCCCTACCTTCTGCCAACCCATCCCGACATTCATCCCTTCCCTCATTCGCGCCCCCTCTCGACCTCGGTTGGTAAGCCGCCGCTGTTTTCCGGCTCAACCATTTTGCCTAACCGTCGCATCCAACCAACTTTGCCGGATCGCGGTCGATTTCCCTACCCTAAAATCCATCGGACGGGTGAAAACCGCCACTTAAATCCCGCGCCGTAGCACAGAGCTTTCAGTCGGCACATCTCTGCCCATACGGTTGGCGGTTAGCGAGCCCAACCCCGCGCACTAAGATGACACCTCTCTGAAGGGATTTTGCTCAATGGTCGGGGCGATCCCTATCCGCCACCACGGAAGCGATATCGGTAGACACCAGCCCCCCGTCGGTGGACTGTGGTTCTTGCCCACGCGCACGCAACATCAACCTAGAGACATAGAGCCCAATCTCAAACAACAACCACATCGGCACCGCCAACATGGTCTGTGAAAAGACATCGGGCGGACTCAAGATCATGCCAACGACAAAGGCCCCCACAATAATGTGCGGTCGCTTCTCGGCCAGCGTATCTGGCTTCAACACCCCCGTCCAAACCAACAGTACCGTGGCCACCGGCACCTCGAAGGCAACGCCAAACGCAAAGAACAAGGTGAGCACAAAATCCAGGTATTTGTTGATATCGGTCATGACCGACACCCCTTGGGGCGCAGTAGCCACAAAAAACCCGAATATCATCGGGAACACCGCAAAATAGGCAAAGGCAATCCCAAGGTAATAGAGCAAGGCGCTCGACACAACCAAGGGCAAGACCAGGCGACGCTCATGACGATACAACCCAGGCGCGACAAAGGCCCATATCTCATAAAGAATATAGGGCATGACCAAAAATACCGCCGCCACCATCGTCAGCTTGAAAGGAGCCATGAAAGGTGAGGTCACTTCCGTTGCAATCATGCTCGACCCTTGCGGAAGCAACCGCATCAGGGGGTGAGCCACCCAGGTATATAAGGGGTTAGAGAAGGGAAACAACGCCAAGGTCGCGACCAAGATCGCGAGAATGATGCGCAGCAGTCGCTCGCGCAGCTCGATGAGGTGGGCAATAAAGGGCTGCGCCCGATCATCATCATTGAGGGCGCTCATGGGTGGTCTACCCTCACGGTTTCCTCACCAGAAAAGGCCCCCCGGAACTCTTCCGGGACATGATCGAGCGCCTCAGTCTCCGCCACGACAGGCGGTGGTGCCGGAGGGGCATCAGACAGGGGCAGCGCTAACTGCGTCGCTTCCAGTGGCGAATGGATCGCCTCGTGAACATCAGCCAGATGCTGACGGGTCTCCTCAATGAGATCGTAAACCTCCGGCACCCGCGCCTGTTCTTCGAGCATACGCCGCAACGCATCGGCCCGAATCTCTCGGTCTATCTCAGCCTTGACGCTACTCACAAAGTAGCGCGTTCTGCCAAGCCACAAGCCAACGGTTCGTGCGAGCCCGGGAAGACGCTCAGGGCCGACTACAATGAGGGCGACCACCCCCACCATCACCATCTCCCAGAAACCAACATCTACCATGGCATGTACTCGTTAGGCCTTTGGAGCCTCGCGGGCAGTGACTTGCCCCTCAAGAACGCGTCCCGCCTCCGTATGGCTCGCTGCTTCCGTTTGCTGCGCTCCTGCCGGTGCGGGCTTGTCCGCCGCTGCGCTAGCACTCGCATCCTGGCCTTCTTTCATGGCATTGCGGAATCCCTTGATGGCGTTACCTAAATCCGCACCAATATTGCGCAATTTGTTGGTTCCAAACAGCAAGATAACCACAAGGAGTAAAATTAGCAGGTTCCAGATATGTACTCCACCAATACCCATAATCAATTCTCCGTCTGAGGAAATGAAAGACGCCTTCTCTTCGTGGTTCAGAAAAGAACCCTCGATTTATAGACCCAGGTGTCTCGGATTGCAAGCGAGCCTCACGGGAAGGGCGCAACTACCACCCCCATTGTGCCGATCAAAACGATGAAAATCACTTAGTCTTGTGCCCATGGAAGGCGCAGCGATGCGCTCCGTGCTACTCTGGCCGTCGTGGCATACCAGATGAACCCATAACACCTCGGGCCATTGCCAGCCATTGGAGAAAGTGTACCCATGAGCTATTCATCGCCCCTGTCGCGCATGGCCGCATGGGAGCTGCGTCTGTGCATCACCGCCAACAGAATAAGCTGCCGTCCCGTCGGATGGTGGCTGTTCACCACCGTGAGTCGGCTTGGGGATGGCCTATTTTGGTTCATCCTAATCCTCTCTCTGCCGCTCTGCTACGGGATGAAGGCGCTGCACCCAGTCGTGCATCTGTTTATTGCTGGCCTGTGCTGCGTAGCCCTCTCGAAGGGGGTCAAGAGCGGAACCACCCGTCCACGCCCCTACCAGGTCGAAGAACGCATCCATCGTGGCGGCATTCCCCTCGATCAGTACAGTTTTCCTTCTGGACACACGCTACATGCCGTAGCCTTCAGTATTATCGCCGCTATCTACCACCCAACACTGGTTTGGCTGGTCGTGCCCTTTACCGGACTCGTCGCCGTCTCTCGTGTCGTACTCGGACTGCACTACCCCTCCGATGTCCTCGCAGGCGCTGCCCTCGGCGCTTTGGTCGCCCTACTCACCCTCCCGCTCGTCGGTGGGCTTTGAAGAAAGCGGGCGCACCACTCAGTTAGGTCAGCTTACCGTGGCACTGTTTGTATTTTTTGCCTGACCCACAAGGACAGGGATCGTTACGCCCGACCTTCGGGCCTTGCCGTACAAAAGGAACATGCGCCTCTCCAACCGGCGCAACCCCCTGGTCGCTTGGTGCCACAGCACCTCTGTCTTCTGCTTGCGGCTGGCCGGTCATGGGTTGAACCTGATCATGCTGGAAGTTCATCTGCACGTTTGCACGCCGACGCGCCTCTACTGCAGCCACATCCTCCTCAGCCCGCACCTGGACTCGCGCCAGAATACCCGTAATATCATGCTTGAAGCGTTCGAGCATCTGCTGGAACATCTCGAAGGCCTCGCGCTTATATTCTTGTTTGGGATTTTTTTGCGCATATCCGCGCAGGTGGATCCCTTGCCGTAGATAATCCATGGCCGCCAGATGATCCTTCCACAGGGCATCCAGCACCTGCATAATGATCGCCTTCTCGAAATGCCGCATCACGGCGGATCCTGCCTGCACCTCTTTTTTGGCATAGGCCGACTCGGCTTGCTCCAAGATACGAACACGTAACCCGCTTTCATCTAGGCCCGCCTCTTGCGCCAACCATTCCTGAAGCGGCAGCGGCAGCGCACAATCGCGTTCTAACGCAGCCGCCAAGCCCGGAATATTCCACTGCTCCTCAATACTTTCTGGCGGGATATACGTGTTGATGATTTCGTTGATGACATCAGCACGGATGGCGCGAACCGTTTCGGTCAGATCGTCAGCCATCATGAGTTCGGTACGCTGCTCGTAGATTACTTTACGCTGATCATTCGCAACATCATCGTATTCTAAGAGCTGCTTACGGATATCAAAGTTACGGGCCTCAACCTTGCGCTGGGCATTCTCAATCGCCTTTGTCACCCACGGGTGCTCAATGGCCTCGCCTGGCTCCATCCCAAGCTTCTGCATAAGCACCCCGATGCGTTCAGAGGCAAAGATCCGCATCA
>CAIRSR010000135.1 GCA_903881315.1 uncultured Thiotrichales bacterium
CTAATGCTCCAGAAAAACATCTAATGCACCAGGAAGAATCAACAAGTTACAAACCGAATCAAACTAGACCAGTGCCCCATGAGTCGGCTACGTCGCGTAATTACCCGGCCTTTATGCTTGGCAGCCCCTCTTAGTGGGACTTATTCTCAGCAGCCACCTTGTTGGCCACCACCGGATTAGCGGGCACCGCCAGATGAGGTGGCAAAGCTTGGGGCTGCGACACAACCTCGGGTTGATGCGTCCGAGCAGTAGGAGACTCAGAGGCTTGATGACCGTTCGGCGCACTCCCCCCAGGGGCAGCAGCAGACGCATTCGCAGGGTGTGCTACCGGGGCTTGGGGCTGAGGCACGGACGCGCCATGCTGCCCTCTGCGCAAAGCCTCATCCGGAGCACGACGCCCTTCTTGTCGCACATCAAGACCCTCGAAGCGCACTACGCCGTCCTCGGCCACACGCACTGCATCACCAAGACGCACGACGGGTTCTGTTTTCGTCGTCAGGTTGCGCAGATCACCATTGCGCATCCTCACCGCAATGCGCCACTCCCTCTTGTGTAGCGACTGCTCCCCATAATAGCCCGCCATCGAACCACCCACCACACTGGCGATATTGAGCATGACATCGCCTTCGGCGAGCTGGTTCCCGAGCAACACCCCAGCCACCGCGCCAACAACCGTTCCCAAACCACTATCCTTTTTCTCAAACACCTGCACATCAGAAACCACCCCGCAGTCCTTACAAGGCTCAACAGCATTCGCCAGCACCGGAATACCCAGAATAAACGCAAATATCATCTTTTTCATCACGATTTTACCCCATAGGATGTCGCACAACGACCCGCCACAGCGCCTTCATACGCACAACACGACCAACCACGGAACCCCCACCCACCCGTTGGACTAGGAAGCGACAGCACACCACGAATTGCTACCCCACCAAGGCCGCAAACCTGCTCAACCCCCTGTTCACAACGCAAATGCGGACAATCTACCCATCCCAACCCCAAGTCAAGCATTCCCCCTCCACCCCACCCTCACCCCGCACAAAAAAAACCACAAACACTGCCTACCCCACCTTGGCCACGTAATCCGCACGGCCAGGCATCGCAAACGGTCGACGTTCCTAAATTTCCCTCTCAGGCGACCACTGGGGAGCGTCAAAAACATGCCGAAAGATGCTCGCCAGAAAATCGGCAATCAGGCGACAGAATTTGTCAAATGTTCGACTTGCGCACCACCCAAACCACCAAGCACGCCTATGTTATTGTAATACCTTAGGTTTAACGCCTTCTGCCACATGGCACACGTTTCGCATTGTCTCAGGACAAGTCAGCACCCCAACGAAACGCGAGGTCATCACCATGAGCGCATCACTCGATTTGGCAGGGAGGATTCTCCATGAGCCCCCTCCTGCCGTTGTTTTTTTTCCCTCTATCACCCATCAGGAACCGCCGCCCGCAGCACTCGTATTCCCACCAACTGATGAGGATTCTCTCGCAACGAGCCTCCCGGCCCTGCGCATCGCCGGTGTTCTCCAGACCAGCCTAGAACTGGAACAGGTACTCCGTTTGTTCTCGGCAGAACTGGCCCCCATTGTGCCACATGACGGGCTTACCTTCTTTCCTCCCGCCAAGGGAGAACACCTAGCCCTCGGACAACATACTTGCCACAGCGTTGGGTATTGCATCACGCTCTACGAGAGACCAATGGGCACCCTGATGGTATATCGGGATCGGCGTTTCACAAAAAACGAGATAGAAACGCTCGAAGAATTGCTAAAGGGCCTGGTCTACCCCTTGCGCAACGCTATCCTCTACCAAGACGCCATTGCCGCAGCCCTACGCGACCCCCTCACCGGAATCGGCAACCGAGCCGCCTTGGACTTAGGGCTAGAACGAGAGATCAGGCTCGCCCGCCGCAACAGCATCCCCTTGTCGATGTTGGTCATCGACGTAGACCGCTTCAAACGAGTCAATGACACCTACGGTCATGCCGCTGGCGATTGCGTATTGCGGACTATCGTGCACTGCGTCACTACCTGCACACGCACCACCGACCTCGTGGCACGTTTCGGTGGCGAGGAATTGGCTGTACTGCTAAACAGTACTGACGCACCCGGCGCGTACCATCTCGCCGAGCGCATCCGCACCACCGTAGAGTCTACCCAGATCCGCTACAGCAACCAGATAATCCAAGTCACCGTAAGCATCGGGGTGTCCGACCTACAAACCGAGGACGATAGTCACCGTTTGTTCTGCCGTGCGGACTCAGCACTCTACTGGGCCAAAGAAACGGGCCGTAACCGCGTTCGTTACGGTACGGCTGCGGGCAACTCCATCGCACTGGACACCGTTCTCAGCGAGCCCAATTATGTCTTCCGCAGTCAAATGGACGGCACCACAATCGTCAATTAGCGGACAACCGGCAAGCATACGGTTTCAGTAGCGACAGGTGTATTCCACGCTACCCGAGGGGTTCCCCTACACCCTCGGGAGCGAGCCTACCCTTATCACGCTACGCTCCCCGTAAACTACTTTGCCAGGCATACTTTGCCAGGCACTGCATTTCATGTCCTTGTTCCAATCCGTGCGCCTTATCACCCACACCGTAATCGATCGACGTAGCCCCTCCCCCAAGAACAGAGCCATCACGACTCATCGAATACCCCGCCTCTTGAAGAATCTGCCGACTCGGGAATGTCTGTGATCGAATACGAATCGGAATGATAAAACCCTTCCGCGAAATTATCTCGCCGAGATTCTAGCGGGTGGTCTGCCGCAAAAATGGCTATCTACCATGAGGGGTGCCCTACAGACTAACTGCCCGATACTCTGCCTAGCTCCGCCGGAAAGACTCTGCAAACAGGTTTCATCTAGGGTAGAATCAGCGCTCGGGTTTATGTCTAGCATAAGTCTAGAGAGAGACGACACAGCGCCCGCGCTGTTGGCTGCCCTGCGTTTACTACATACTCCCCAAGGTTATCGTAATCGTACGCAGACGCGATATCCTGCACGACTAAACCACACACCATCCACGGGCTCTTCCTCAGTATCTAACCTCCTCATCGGACGCCCCCAATCCCAGAGGTGAACCAATGCGTCACAAAAAGGATCGAATATCCTCTACGTCTGCAGCAACTCACACCATTACTACCCAACCAGGTAGTGTGGCAGCAGGACAAATCCAAGCGGCGCAACGTGATGCTGCCCTCTCACTGAAACACGAGGTAAATTTTCACGATATCCTGAAGGATGGGAGTCCTGGCCCCGAGATGGTGGTCATCCCACCCGGCACGTTCTTGATGGGTTCACCAGACGCTGAGCACGAGCGGGCAGAAGACGAGCATCAACATGCCATCACGATTGGCCATCCCTTCGCTATGGGACGCTATGCCGTAACCTTCGCTGAGTACGATGCTTTCTGTGACGCAACCGGGCAAAAAAAGCCACTCGATATGGGGTGGGGACGCGAACAGCACCCGGTCATCAACGTGACGTGGAATGATGCACTAGACTACTGCGAGTGGCTCTACATCCAAACCGGACATTCCTATTGGTTGCCCACCGAAGCGGAGTGGGAGTATTGTTGTCGGGCTGGAACCACGACACCGTTCTACTTTGGGTCAAGCCTATCTCCAACACAGGCACACTACGAGGACGACCACATCAGCAAGACGCAAGCGGTGGGAAATCTGCCGCCCAATGCCCTCGGCTTGTACGAGATGCACGGCAATGTGTGGGAGTGGACGTGCTCAGAGTACGAAAAAGACTACCGTGGCGCAGAAACCGAATGTTCCCAGAGCAAATATGACCTCGGTCTGCGCGTATATCGCGGCGGGTCGTGGCTGAATAAACCGACATGGCTTCGTTCAGCCGCTCGTTCCCACCGGAATCCAGGGCACCGTCATCACAACCTTGGCTTCCGTCTCACCATGATGTTTTGATACGCATGATCGCTCGGAAACTGTTTTTTATCCTGCTCATGGGTTGGATGCTAGTGGCACCCGCAGCTACCCCGACCCCGAATCTCCCGAACATGGGAGGCGTGATACTGCGCGAGGCAGAGCGCTCCACCGGCAAGCACGAGATGGCCCCTGCGCCATTGGTTCCCGCCGAACAGCCTCCTGCCGAAGCACCTTTGCCACAGCAGGCAGGACAAACGGTATTTGTTACCTCATTTCGGATCAAGGCAACCCGTTTTAGCGAAGAGGAACTGCTAAAAGTCCTCAAGGACTATGTTGGTCGGGCGCTCACCATGGCCGAGTTGCAAGAAGCCGCCCGCAAACTTGGCGACTATTACCACCAGCACGATTTTCTGGCACATGCCTTTCTCCCACCACAAACGGTACGCAAAGGGGTGGTCGAGATCACAGTCGTTGAGGGCCGACTCGGAGAGGTGCAGGTCGATCCCTCCAGCACCACGCGCCTAGACCACAAGTTCGCTGCCTCTCTGGTTCAATCTCGTGCTGGCATCAACCAGGGAAACCAATCGCTGCACCCATCCGCGCTGGATGAGGCAGTGATGATCCTAAACGAGGTGCCCGGCGTTCATGCGACCAGTACGCTCGCCCCGGGTGCCAACGAGAGCGAGAGCATCGCCGTGTTGAAGATCGAAGACGGCCCCATGCTCGGTGGTAGCCTCACCCTTGATCGTGCTGGCTCCCACTCCACTGGTGCCGATCGAGCCTTAACCTCGGTATCCTTGAGCGACCCCCTCGGGCACGGCGAGCAATTCTCTGCAGTGAACCTCCTGACCTCTGGCAGCACCTACGCCCGCCTCGGCGCGGTCGTGCCCGTTGGCATCTCTGGATTGACACTGGGAGTCAACGGATCGGCGTTGGGCTATACGGTTGGCGGGACACTAACACCACTCGATCTCAATGGTTTTGCCTGGACGCTCGGCCTGACCGCTGGTTATCCCATTGTCAGAACCAGCAATTTCTCGCTTACGGGTAGCGCCACCTTCGATTACAAACGCATGGTGGATTGGGGCAATCACGCAATGCTGGATGAAAAGCGGATTCAGGTTGGCACCTTCGGGCTATCGGCAATGGTCAAGGACGATTGGATGGGGGGCGGAACGAATCGTCTTGGGGCCACCCTCAGCCTTGGCCACCTGGATCTCTCCAATCAACCGACCAGTCTCGCCGCCGATCAAGCGGCTGGGCGCACCAACGGCACCTACGGGAAGCTGGTATTTACCGCCGCACGCGAACAACCACTGATAGATAAACTGACGCTGTCAACCAATTTCCAAGCGCAGATCTCGCACCCCAACCTCGATAGTTCTGAACAATTCTCGCTCGGCGGTCAGGAAGGGATTCGCGCCTACCCACCCAGCGAGGCTGGCGGGGACGGCGGCTGGATGACCAACCTGGAGTTACAGTGGCAGGCAACAGAAACAGCCAAATTATTCACGTTCTACGACATTGGCGGGATCCAACAACACAATCAACCCTGGACTAACTGGCAAACGGTGCCCAACCAACCCAACTCCTACACGCTACAAGGTGCAGGGATAGGCGCGACCTGGACGTTATCCCCTTCTCTACAGGTAAAAGCGATGTTGGCGCACACCATCGGCAACAACCCAGGACAGAACAGAGAGGGCAACGACAGCGATGGGAATCACCATCAGATAAGGGGTTGGGCCCAGGCAGTGTTCAGTTTCTAGCCCTCTCACCCCCCGTTGCGCAAAGCTTCTGTGGTGTGCGTGACCGGTGTTGACTGCCAACCTCCCCATCATTCATAACGCAGGGCATCGGCAGGACGGATAGACGCCGCTCGCCACGCCGGATAGATAGTAGCCAACAGGCTAAGGCCAAACGCGATGAGGCCAATCCTTAGCACGTCCCCCCAATGTAGGTCGGAGGGTAGACGCGAGATCGGGTAGACATCCGCAGCAAGAAAATGCACCCCGAAGTGCGCCTCAATGGTGGCGACCAAGGACTCGACATTGAGTGCTAGCAGCACCCCACCAATCACACCCGCGAGCGTTCCCACCAGGCCGATAAGGCTTCCTTGCACGATGAACACCGCAAGCACCCCGCGTGGACTCATCCCAAGGGTGCGCAGGATGGCAATGGCCGCCGCCTTGTCGATGACAACCATCACCAGGGTGCTCACGATGTTAAAGGCTGCAACGGCAACGATGAGCGCCAAGATGATAAATATCATCTGGCGTTGCTCAGCCAGCGCGATAAAAAAGTTAGCATTCTGCCGTGTCCAATCCGAGGCAAAATAGCTCCCGGGCAGTTTTTGCACAACCTCGTGGAGAACTCGCTTGATCTGGTAAGGATCACTCACCTTGATGCGCAGGCCACTAACGCGCTCGCCAAGCCCAAGCAGGTGCGCGGCGTCCGCAAGGTGGAGCAGGATGAGCCCGGTGTCGTACTGACGAATCCCGAGATCGAACAGCCCAACGACGGTACGACGGCTCAGTTTGGGCAACACCTCGTCACCCAAGAGTTCCCCTTCGGTTGTGATCAGGGTCACCTGCCCACCCAACCCAACCCCCAGCCGCTCCGCCAACACCCGCCCCAGCACAATACCCTGGCTGGTCGGGGTCAGCGCCGCGAGGCTCCCCGCAACCAGGTGTGCGCTAAAATCAGCGACCCGTTCCTCAGCGGCGGGCACGACACCGCGCACCAATATCCCCGCAACAGTGCGGCCTTCAGTGACCATGGCCCCACCATTGACGAAGGGGGCCACCGCCACCACCTCTGGATGGGCAGAGACAATGCGCGCCACCCCCTCCCAATTGCTGAGCATTCCCCCCGGGTCGCTCAGGGTTGCGTGGGCGACCGTGCCCAAAATCCCTTGGCGCACCTCTTTCTCAAAGCCATTCATCACCGCGACAACGGTAATGAGAACCGCAACCCCGACCGCAATCCCTATCATCGAGATGAGCGAGATAAAGGAGACGAAGTGGTTACGCCGCCGCGCCCGCGCATAGCGCAGGCCAATCCACAGGTGAATAGGACGAAACATAGGGGTTCAACTCAGCTTCTTACGTCTCAACGCGAAAACTGTCTTATGATATGCGATTGACCCATTACCGACCGCATGATCTGCCTCTTCCTGAACATCTTTTAAAGAAACTCGCCATGATAGTAACAGACAACGCCCTCTTCCGATCTCGCGCCTATATCGACGGCGAGTGGGTCGCTGCCCACGGAGGCGCGTCCTACGCGGTCACTGACCCCGCAAACGGCGCAACGCTTGGGCACGTCCCCGACATGGGCGAGCCCGACACCCTACGAGCAATCGCCGCCGCCGAAGCGGCCTTACCCGCCTGGCGCAGCAAGACCGCCGCTGCCCGTACCGCCATCCTGACGCGGCTTCGCAACCTTATCCTTGAGCACCGTGAGGAACTCGCGCAACTGATGACGCTTGAGCAAGGCAAGCCTTTAAGCGAAGCCCGGGGGGAGGTAGATTATGGCGCGAGCTTCCTACAGTGGTTTGCCGAAGAGGGCAAGCGCGTCTACGGCGATGTTATCCCCTCACCGAGCCCCGATCGCCGTATCGTCACCATCAAACAGGCGGTTGGGGTGGTTGCGCTCATCACACCCTGGAATTTCCCGCTCGCAATGCTGACGCGCAAGGCGGGCGCAGCACTAGCAGCAGGCTGCACCGTGGTCGCCAAACCCGCCGAGGACACCCCGCTCACCGCATTGGCGCTCGCCGCACTGGCCGAACGCGCCGAACTGCCAAAAGGCGTACTCAATATCATCACCACGCAAAACCCCGCCGCAGTCGGACGAACGCTGACCGCAAGCGCCACTGTGCGCAAGCTCTCGTTCACGGGCTCTACCGAGGTTGGCAAGCAACTCATGGCGGATTGTGCGGCCACCGTCAAACGGCTCAGCCTGGAATTGGGTGGTAACGCCCCGTTTATCGTCTTCGACGACGCCGACCTGGACGCTGCAGTGCAGGGGGCGCTCGCCGCCAAATACCGTAACAGCGGGCAGACCTGCGTCTGCGTCAATCGCTTCTTGATCCAATCGCGGGTGTACGATGCCTTTGCCGAGCGCTTTGTTGCCGCCGTCCAATCACTCACCGTCGGGCCCGGGCTAGACGACCGTCAACAAGGCCCCTTGATCAACGAAGCCGCACTCAGCAAGGTAGAGTCCTTGGTAGCCGATGCCCACGCCAAGGGCGCACGGGCCTTGTGTGGGGGCAAGCGCCATGTGTTGGGTCGCACCTTTTACGAACCAACCGTCCTCACCAACGTCACCACCGAGATGGCCTGTGTCCGCGAGGAGATCTTTGGGCCGGTCGCGCCACTCCTGCGCTTCGAGACCGAAGAAGAGGCGATCCGCATCGCCAACGCCACCCCCTCCGGCCTAGCCGCCTATTTCTATGCCCGCGACATTGGTCGCGTCTGGCGCGTTTCCGAGGCGCTCGAATACGGCATGGTCGGCATCAACCAGGGGTTGATCTCGACAGAGGTAGCGCCCTTCGGCGGGGTTAAAGAGTCCGGCTTCGGTCGCGAGGGTTCCAAGTACGGCATCGACGAATACCTAGAGATCAAATACCTCTGCATGGGGGGGCTGGTTTGAGGAGGGAATAAACCACCGCTCCCTCGCAACCAATTCCCATAGCGCCGAATCCTTGGCGTTAGGTTTTTGTAGTAAAGGTCGCATCAATGTTTTTACGTGAAGCGCAACCATTGAGTCTGCGTGGAATAGGCGTAACGTACACACTACTGTTTGTACAATGACTACGTTGAGAGCTTCTTTGAAATCTCAATGTCCTTCTTAAGTAGTGAATTGACAACCTCATTCAATGAAAACGACCCTGTCGTCATCTTGTGACGAAAGAATTCCTTGACTTCATCATCAAGGTAGATAGGTATTTCTAACTCATTGAGTGGTCGGTAGAACTTGCCCTGTTCAGCATTGGTAAAGTCGTATTCATCTTTCATGTTGACACCTGTCTTGGTACGCCTGTCGTTCTCTCTTGGTTGCCCTTCTCGCACTAATTTTACCGCCACATTCCTTGAATCCACCTCGTATTACGGACTACACACACAACAGGAACCACTAGATTGGTAATTCTTGACACAATACGCACCCACGCAGGAGTCGCCATTCGCGTAGCATGAACCAGTATCTGAGGATGCTGTACACGAACCATAAGATGATGCAGCCCATGGGCAGCCAATGGATCTTATTTAGAATATGGCTGTTTCACAAGCTGGTCGATTATTGACACAAACACCTTCGCCGATTCAACTGCCTCTGCTGCTTTGTCGAATGGCACAGGTTCCGCCAAATAATCCGCAATCTGACGTAACGCTTGTACTCGCTGAAAAGAACGACCTATTTCGACACGTAGCAACCCTTGCCTTATGATATGTTGACTAAAGGCCGCAATAACACCGTTATGTGTCTTAAACTGCCCATGGGTTACTCCTGCCCTGCCCAGCCAGTAGCGGCAAGAGCTGCGTCATACATCGCATAGTAGGCTCTATTACAAGCTCCTTCAGTATCTCCAATCTCGAGCAACACTTGTGATGCCTTCAAGGCACGTTCCGCCTTTTGGATGTGTTGGATTATTATCATAACCTAATGCCATGCTCTTTTATGCTGGCAACTAGGCGCGGATTTAGCGTGCGCTCTGGATGCAACCAATCATCCTCCCACAACGGGAACGGCGACACAGTAACCCCCGTTTCTAAGAGAACATCATAGGTAATGTCTGACATACAGAGTGTGGTGTCGATAAAATCAAGCCTATCGCCACGGAGAATAATGGCTATATCAACATCGCTATCTGTCCGATAATCACCACGCGCACGCGAACCAAACAGACGAACCTCCGCAACATCAAATGATGGTTGAAGTTTATCAAGAAATAGCCCAAGCGCCGTTCGTATCGCCCGATCTTGATCGGCTAGGGTAGGGATCGTGCCCATGTCATCACCATCTCTCTACTATTTTCCTAGGGAACACCCAGTACTGCCATCGTTTGCGGTAAAGGTCGCAGGGACGGTGCTGGATCAGCAATTCTCAATTTGACAAAGGAAGCGATAGGTAGCAGAGGATCGGTAGCCCCTAAGAGTCTGTCGGACTTTCTTCCACGCGACTCTCAAGTTTTGTCACTGCTCAGGAGGAGGGTTAAGTATATTCTCGGTTCATAGCCCTTCTCCCTATCAGGATCAGGGCTTCTGACAACCGAACCAATCAAAAGAGCCCACACCGCGCAAAACTTGAGAGTCGCGTTTGTCAAATTGAGAATTGCTGGTCATGTACCGTAGTGGTGTTTTTTCAGAGACGGTTAGCCTACACTGCTGTCGGTTCTTGGATCCCACCTCATCGGCTGGAGTGGCGCTGGATCATTCATCGCCAGATACAGGTGGGCGGCTCGGCACCTTATCCAGAATCGCCCGGAACGCATCCGAATCTGCACACCCAGCGCGGGTGCGAAGGTAGGCCTCGGTCGTCAGCGCAGAGACTTTCTCTACCACCGCACTCATAACGAACTGATTGACAGGCACGCCATCCAAATCGGCCATCTCCTGAAGGTGGCGTTGGATGGAATTGGGTAGGGTTACATTCAAGGTAGCCATTGCATATTCTCCAATTTCTCCATCATGACTCTCGGGGTAATCACTTCAATACCAAAGCGGGACGCCGGACGAAAGTCCTTGGCGTTGAAACTAACGATGCCTGTCACTTGCGCGGCAACAGCCAGTTCCAGCACCATATCATCGTTAGCATCCGGTAGGCAGGGACGCCACGAGAAATAGACTACCTGGAAATCCGCCAATGCGCACAGGTTATCCAACACCACGTCCACCTCCGTATCGCGGAGACTCAATACTGCCTGATTCCGCTTGAGCACGTCTTCGTACTCGAATAGCAAAGGCGTCGATAGCACGATCCGCACCCTACCCTGGTCAATGGCTCTGAGCAATTGGTAAGATTTCCCGCTGGACGAATACATGCCAGCGTACAAAACATTGGTATCGAGGACAATGCGTGGTGGTGTATCCGTCATGGCAGTAACCGAGGATGGTAATCAGGCGTGACGTTACGTATCGATTACCGGACAGCGATGAAGTCGTGGTACAGCGAAACCTAACCTTTTTGTCAAAGAACCACGGGGTCGTCCGGAACCGGACACCTACTATCGTGCATCCTGTGATGCAGGTTCACTTACGGACAAACTCATGAAATACAGACCGTCAGGATAAGAAATTCGCCGCTGTGAGCACAGAGGAATCAAAAAATCGCCCCGAAATGGGCGGAAACAGCAGCCGACCCTTTACCTCAGAGAGTTTTGCAAGAGGCTCCATCGCTCTACTATTTTCCTGGGGAACACACAATACCACCATCGTTTGCGATGAAGGTCGCAGGTACGGTTCTGGATGAGGGGTTCATGGGGCGGCGCATGTCAACCCATTATGCTATTTACTTATCCTGTCTCTATCTTGGTTTGTTATTGTGCTAGTAGTCGCCCATACCAATGCTGCTACCCACCCTAGGAGAGACCATCCAAGGAATACATTTAATATAATAATCGGCACCTTGTTGTGGTGCTCTCTGTAGTTTGCGATAAATGCAGGTATAAAGTATATTGCTATAAAAATAGACACTACAATGATAATCAATAAACCGCTGGCTATATTATCCATTTATACCTCTCTTTGCTGCTCACTGAACGCTACATTTAGTGGTAACAGCACGGACAGAGCGCGTCTGTGTACCATGCGTTTTTACTTAAACAAGATCAAAACAAGCAAAATGATAATTGCGAGAGCCCACTTGGGGGTGCTCGCTAGGAAGTCAAGCGCGTATACCCAAAAAATGGCAAATTTTGCGCCTGAATCTCCCTGATCTGCGGCCTTCTGGTACCACTCAACCGCTTTCGCATAGTCCTTCGTGACACCCTGGCCGTGCGCATACATCCAACCAAGGTTCTTTTGGGCACCTGAATACCCTTGATCAGCGGCCTTCTGGTACCACTCAACCGCTTTCGCATAGTCCTTCGTGACACCCTGGCCTTGCGCGTACATCCAACCAAGGTTCTTTTGGGCACCTGAATACCCTTGATCAGCGGCCTTCTGGTACCACAATTCAGGAGTTGATGCGTTTGGCTGGCCGTCAGGGTAATTTTTGGGGCCAATAGAGAGGCGTGCGTGGGGCGCCTGGTCTGATAGGACTGGTACGGCCCCCTCGTTGTCCGTGATCGTCAGGGGGCAGATGAAGCTGGAGGACTTCGAACCAGTCTTGCGAAAGGTAATCCATACGTGACTTAGTCTTGAGAAGGCTCGAA
>CAIRSR010000136.1 GCA_903881315.1 uncultured Thiotrichales bacterium
AAGGCCAAGCTCGCTGAGTTTATGGGGCATGAAAAGGTGCTGTCACTCCGTGTGGGTGCGAGTGCCGAGGCGTTGCGGGCCAATCCAGCGCTTGCCTATAGCTATTGGGATCAGCTTGCGGTCGAAATGACCGAGAACGATACCGGCGTTGATCTCGGTGCCAACATGGACGGGGTGCTGCTGGAGTGGGCCAAGAAATCTGACCTAAGCCAGATCCTCCAAGAAACCGGCGTCACCATGGACATCTACGTGCCCGTCACCGCCGATCCACTCGCCGTCGAGGGTGGCATCCAGGCACTTGAGGCCGCCGAGCAGATCTTCCCCGAGAGCCGCCGCATCCTGGTGCTCAACAAGGCCGCAGGTAACTTCGATACCTACGCCTCTACCCCAGAATTCGCCAAGATTGCCGCCATGCGCGCACGCGGGCTGTTCGTGGTCGTGATGGATGAATGCCTAAGCGAGGCCTGGACGGACTTCGAGCGTCTGAAGCTACCCCCCTGGGCGGTTGTCAGCATGGACGCAAAGTCGGTCGCCGAAAAGACTGGTCTCGGCATCCTGGCGGCCCGTCGCGCGGTTGGTGATTATGCCAATTGGTTGCGTAAACTTCAGCAGGTCTTGGGGCCCTTGATCCAACACCCCGCCTAAGCGACCCGCACCCTGGCTGGCCGCGACCGTGAGCGGGACGCATCACTGGAAAGCGCACCTGGATCACCTGATTGCCGATGGTGAGCTTGCCGCTTATCTCGAAAGTCGGGAGACCCTGGATGCGTTGCTGCTTGAGACCGTCGATGAGCGCTGGCGGATCATCAGCGCCCGCGACGAGCGCCTAGAGCGCCTCAGTGAAGAAGACTATCAGTCGCTGCTGCGCTCAACGTCGGTCTTGCGCACCGCCGAGGTGGTTGCTGCGCTGTCCCACGAATCAACCCGTTGGGATGAACGGCTGCAACAACAAAATCACCTACTGACTGCGGTTATCGATCGGGCGCTTGCGCGCCTGCGTCTTTTTTTGTTGGTGTTTAGTTTGGGTCTGTTCATTCTGCTGGTCGCACGTTCTGATTCCCCCTTCGAGTCGCTCATGCCCACCGCTGGCACTGAGCAGAGTCTCGAAGACCTTACCCGTGTCGTCAAATCCTTTCAGTCCCGCTGGAACGAATTGCTCGATCAGCGATCGCAAGAGATCGCCAAGATGCCGGCATTTCCTTTGGGGCAGGCCCCGCCCCCCCAGCCAACCCATCTGCGGACAGCGTGGTTGACGGGTCTTGGCGTGTTTTTGGTGATGCTGGCCTTTCTTGCCGGGCTCCGCACCAAGGCCCGCTGGCGGCTGCGGCGCAAACACTGGCTTAAGTTCCGCCAATACTTGGGGGCCAAGCCCACCGCAGACGCGCCGCAAGACCTCTCGACGACCCAGTGGGGTGAGCGTCTCGAGCGGCGCTCGGATGATCTCATGAGTGCGTTGGAGTCGTCGCAGACGCAGATCAACACGCGCCTAGAGCAGGTCTTGCACGAGGCGAGTGAGCGCCAAGAGCGCCAGCGCGAGTTTCTCTGGCGGGTACGAGCGCTGGAGGAGATGGGCCTGAAACTCATCGAGGGCGCTGCCTTTCACGCCGAACTCACCGCGCTACGGGCGGTTTGGAGTGGCTCGGCGGTATTGGGCCAGCTCGACCCGGCTGCTGTCCGAGGCCTGCCGAGTCGTCCGCTGTTGCTGGTCACGCTCGAGCACCTGTATGGCGATCTCCTCATCGAGCGCGAAGAGCAGGAGCTGTTGCGCGATGTCTGGTGGCATGCCTGGGCACCCTGGATGCGCAACCGCAAGCAGAAGCGCACCCGTGCCGAGGAGATCAGCCGCTCGCTCTCCCGCGCCCTCGATGAACTGCGACGCGGTAACTGGGATGCGGGCATCGACGAACTCACCGAGATAGAATATCTACCGCTACGGCGCTGGGCGGCGACCGCGCACGATCGCCTCGACCTCGAACACTGGTACGCCGAGCTGCGCCAAGAGCTGTGGGCCGAGCAGTCATCCGCCACACGCCCCAAGCCAGACCCCGTGCATCAGTGCGCGAGGACCTGTCGGGTACCGTTCTGTAAACCGGGCAAGCTGTGCGTGAAAGAGTTATTGACGCGCTTTCGGAGGAATACCGCATGACCTTCCCCTCGAAAGAGCGGAAGGCGAGAGCGCCAACGCAGGCACAGAAATAGGGTGGTTGGGACTTTGCGCGTGATTTTGCTAATCATGTATTTGGTTTGTTGCAGAAATAATGAACGTACTGATTAGTCTTCTGATTGGCACGTATATCCTTTATATTTTATTTATTCAGATTAGCGAATACAATGAATTAGAGCTAACCAAGTTTCGCTTCCGGTTCTTTGCGCTACGGGATAGGCTCGCGCTGCTGGTCGCCACTGGGAAACTCGCCGAGGACTCTTGGGAGTATCAGCATATTGTGGCGGTGTTGAATTATCATATCAGCGCGGTTGAAACGATGTCCGTCATGCGCGTTGTCGATCTACTGGTACAATATCATACCTCACCAGAAGAAGAACGGCAGGTGCAGTTATGGTTGATTTTATGTCGAACACCTATGACCTAATCAAGAGAAACAGCAGGGCGCAGATCGTTTTGCTACAGTGGGTGGGGCGGTTTTCTGGGAAATTTAAGCGTGCCTCTCGTTCTTTGCGGCGCGTGGTCAATAATCCCGCCCATGCGCTGTCAGCGATTGAGTCACATAAGGGCCTATTCGCAAAAAATCTTGTGGCTGCATAGAGTCCACGCGCCTTGCTTTAGTAAGTTTGCCAATTACTCCAGCGGGCACAACTAACGATTACCGTTCTGGTAGGCAAGATATCCCGACAACCAATGAGGCAGAAAATGATGGCCAAACTTGAGACCTTTATGGCGTGGGTTAGTAAAAACTTGACCTTACTGATCTTCGTGGTGATGTTGTGGGGGCTCGCGAACAGTTATTTCTTTGGTGGGATTGCGTTTAACATTGGGATCTGCGCGACGGCGTCGTTTTTAATGATCTATCCGATGTTTATCAACCTCAGGATAGAGGATATTGTCGAGATAAAGAACAATAAACTGCCGGTAGCCTTGAGTGTCTTTATCAATTTTATCCTTTCGCCATTGTTTGCCTATGCCTTGGGGTTTTTATTCTTGGCGGATGAGCCTTTTATGCGGCTTGGGCTTATGCTGATCTCTCTCATCCCGACCAGTGGGATGACGGTCACCTGGACGGAGCGCTCGAAGGGTAACATCAAGACCGCGCTTTCTATTGTCTCGTTTAGCCTTCTCATCGTCATCATTGGTCTGCCGCTGGTGTTGCCTTTGGTGGCGGGCAACGCCCTAGCGACTGGGCCCTGGTATATCTTCCAGCGCATCTTGTTGGTGATTATTGTCCCACTGACCCTTGGCGATATTACGAGGCGGGTGATTATCGCCAAGAAAGGAATGGAATTCTTTAAAAAGAAGAAGCCGCTCTTTTCTGGTGCCAGTTCAACTGGCCTGTTGGTTGTGCTATTTTTAATCATGTCCCTAGATGTTAATACGATGTTGCTCAAAGACCCGCTGCTAACGCTAAAAGGATTGGTGCCGTTGTCGATATATTATGTGCTGATGTTTGGCGCGAGCACGTTATTGGCGAGGGGGCTTGCCTATCCGGTGAGGGTTGCTCTTGTCTTTGGCACCTCGGTGAGATATCTGGCGTTGGCCTTAGGGATTGCTGTGCCCTTGCTGGGCAGCAATTCTAATGGTGCGATGGTTGCTTTTATCATTGCGCTGGCCTTCTTTGTGCAGGTTCCGTTTGCCTCCTTTTATGCGAAATGGATCATGCGGCAGCAATTGCCGACCTGAAAGATGCGATGTTCATCATTCAGACTTCTCCGCTTATTGGGGGGGAATTGGGAGGAGGGAGGAGAACCTTTCAATCGCTTTCCCCTCCCTGGCCTCTGCCCAACGGGAGGAGTAAGCGGTTACTCAAGATTGAGGTCTACTGTGGGGTGATTGCTCTGGCGTTGTGGTGAGGTGCCTGGTACGCTCTGCACCCAAGCGAAACACCCCATCATCCTTGTGTGTGACAAAACGGCACAGGTAATGGCGCGACCTTTGGCGTGAACACTAGCGAAGAAGCTCCCTGAATGTCAGATCTCTCGTGGGTAACGTGGGTTCTCTTGCTGGCCGCCCTGTTGGTCATCGGGGCGTGGTGCTGGCTCGGCGTGTGGTGGCTGCTGCGCTGGCTGCGTCGCAGACGGTATCATGTCGGCGCGCTGGTTGGCGCTCCCGAGCCGCCCGCGCATCTCGTGCGTTTGCGTGCGCCGCGTGAGGTTCCGCGTGATGATCAGGTGCTTGTCTTGGATGGGCCGACGGCCCGGCGCGAGGAGCGGGTGATCTCGGCGCAGGAACTCGAGACGCTGATGTGGCGGCCACCCGCCCGCGAGACGTTGTTGCATCGCCAGCAGATCAAGACCAAGCTCGGTAGCGAGCGCCTCGCGCCGAAGCCCCCCGAAACGCCCCGCCCGTTGGTTACCAAGCCGCGCACCACCTTGCCGCCATTCCCGACCGAGCCGGTTGCCAAGCCTGCGCCACCGCCACCGCCACCGGTTGCGCCGTCTGTAGCGCTCTCTGCTAGCAATCTCGTGGCACCGGGGGGTGGGATTGGTCGGCAGCGCAAGGGGCTTGAGAGTTTGGTCAGTCTGGTTCCAGAGAAGACAGCAACGGGGACGAAAAATGAACCCAGAAATTCCTGACCTCCGCCCAACGCCCGAGGTCATTGCGGTTGTCGGTGTCCTTGATGCGGTTGGCAAGACCACGACTGCTATTAACCTTGCGGTGGCCTTTGCAGCGGCGGGGCGGGTGGTATTGCTGATTGATCTCGATGCGCAAAGTGGAATTGGGAATCTCTTGGTGCGCGGTTTACAGGATGGGATTGGCGGGGCGGCCTGTCTATTCACCGAGGCGGTTGCGACGCGCGAGATGATCGCGGCGACCGAGATCCCTTCTTTGTATTTACTGCCCGCAGATGAGGCGTTGGCTGGTGTTGAATCGCGGCTGGCGATGGTTGGGGATAGTCGCACCCGCCTTGCGCAAAGTATCGAGACCTTGTGGGCGTTACCGACGCGCTTTGATCTCATTATCATCAATTGTCCCTCTAATCTCGGATTGATGACGCTGAATGCCTTGGTGGCGGCGCATTGGGTGCTGGTGATGGCACCGACAGTAATGGAGGAGGCAACGAGTTCGGGTATTTCGGCGCTGCTCTTGATGATCCAGCGGCTGCGGGATGGAATGCATCAGACCTTGCGTGGGGTTTATCTGCTCCCCATGCAGCGCGGTGAGCAGGATGGGGCCGAGGCCGTGCCGGTGCAGAGCAAATTTGGCGCGATGACCTTGCCCTTGGTGATCCCGTGGAGTCAAATGGTGGGGGAGGCCACGCGGCGGGGTAGGCCGGTATTGGTCTATGCGGCGCGTGATGGGGTGAGTATTGCGTATCTTTCTCTTGCGGCGGGTTGGTTACAATGGATGGGGGCGGGGATTGTCCAAGCCTCGACGCTCGCCTTCCCGACCGAAGGGGATTATCGCGAGACGATGGAGCGGCGGATTCGGGCGTGGCTTATTGACCCGTCTTGTTTATTGTATGACGCTGACCTCGCGAAAAACGAGCCGCTTTCTCGGGCCGAGAATCGGGTGGTCGAGGATCTGATCAATCTGACGCATCCTATGTTATCGGCGCGGGTGCCTTTGCAGATTGAGCAGACCGCACGCCGGACGCAGAGAGGAATACGGGTGCGGCGCACTGGCTTGGCCCTGGTGATTGGGGTGTTGGTGTTGCTGGGTGCCTATCTCTTTGCGCCGCCGTCACTCCGGTTTGAATTGGCGGCGGGGCTGATTGGTGCGAAGCAATATTGGAAGGCGGGGAGTGAGCTATTACGGCGCTCGGATGAGACGGCCTATCGGGAATTGATCCTCGGGACGAAACTGGTTGGTAATAATCGGCAGAGATTGCTGACCTGTGAGGAAGAGGCGCATACCAAGGGGGCGGTTGTGAGTTGTATGGTGGCGATCCCACCGGAATGAGGGCTGTGCATTGTGCGATCTCGCTCAGCAGTTCCCGTGCCTTGAGGGGAAAGAGGATGGCCCCCTGACAACCCCTTAGCCAACGAATCACCCAACCATGAGCGTATTAGGAGCAATCGTGTATCGCCTGAGTGTGTTCTTATTCGTTGGGTTGTGCGCGGGCCTGGCCTTGGGTGAGTCGTTACCAAAGGGCGTGTCGCCGAGCCTGAATCCGCAATGGGTGAAGCGTCTGCCCATCGCGACCTCGTTGTTGCCGAAGGTTTCTGATTACCAAGAGCTTCCCGAGGAAGCACACAACCTGACCGGGAATGCGCCGCCCACGCCTGTGCCGCCCGCTCCACCGCTGCCCCCTCCTGCGCAGTCCCCTGCGCCTCTGCCGCCAGTTGCAGCGCCGCCGCCTCCTGCGCCGATTGCCTTGCCACCGCCGCCCCCTGCGTCGGTGGTTCAACCTCTGCCCCCTCCTGCGCCGCTAGTAGTCCAACCTCTGCCGCCTTCTCCGCCGCTGCACGCCAAATCACCGCGACGGCGTGCGCTCCGTGCCGCGCCACCCGCCGTTCTGCCGAGTGAGGAGGTTCCTGCCCCAGAGGCAACCGCGATCAGCGCGGAGCCCCAAGAAGGCCAAGCGGCCATGGTGGTGCGGGTCTATTGGCAGGTGCAGTTGATGGAGGGTAGCCTGGCGGCGGTCAAGGCAATCCGGCAGGTGCTGTTGTTAAAATATCCGGATCTCTGGCAAGAGGGAGAACCGATGGTTGCCATGGATGAGTCACGCGCGAATTACACCCTGCGCTTGCGGCGCGTTTTGCGCGAGGACAGCGCCAAGAATTGGTGCGCGGCATTTACCGAGTGGGGGCATGATGATTGTAGCGTCAAGAGGGTAGTGCGTATCGAGAGTTCCGCGCCCTGGCAGGTGCAACTGATTGCAAAACGCCATTTGGGCGAGACCAAGGCCTATCGGCAGCGGTTGTTGCTGGAGCAGGCTAGCCTATTGCAGGATCAGCATTTGGTGATTAGCACCACCGAGTCCGGTGACTATTACCGTCTGCGGGTGGTTGCGATCCCGCTTGAGGAGGTCGCGCAAACGCTATGCGCAAAACTCAAAGAGGCAGCGGTGGATTGTTTTGTCCTAAAGAATCAATCCGTGGTGCAAAAGAAAGGGCCACGCTAGATTCTCTGTGTATACCGAGCAGCGTGGGGGCGTTGCAGCAGCTTTTTGCTGTGTCGGCTAACCACCCCACACCGAAGGGGCCCCCCTCCACGGGAGGGGAATTGGGTGTGGCGTTATTCCCCTCCGGTGGAGGGGTGGACGGCGCAGCCGGACGGGGTGGTTATTACGCTAAGGCAATAGGGCAAGGGCGGCATCAAATGATTGCCTGGTTTTCTGGGTAGAAAACCTCTCTGATGAGTCGGATAAGGGTTTGGTGAGAGGTTTTTACTTTTGACCTGCCATCGTTTTATGTGACTCCCGCTAATCCTCATGGGCGCTGCCTGGTCTTTTTTTACATCATGGCCATCCGGTTATTCCAACAGTAATTGAATCTTGCGGAACGGTTTGGGTGATGTGAGATTCGTTGTTATCCTTGCCGATAAAACAAAATGGCACAGTGATGTATTGTTATGGAATTGCACCAGACCCGTCAAGAAACACGTCAGAGTCAACCCCTTTGTGTATCCTAACGTCAAAGTCCCGGTGATGCGTCTGCCTCGATAAGCGATTCCCCCGCTATTCGACGCGCTCGTTCTTACCCACCCCACTAACCTCCTGAAAAGTTCTACCTACCTGCCTCGTTCTGTCTTATACTCGGCTGGGGATTTACCGTTGCGTCAACCACCCCGAGCCGAGGGGCCTATGAGAAAGAAAACTACGCCGCCAACCAGTCAGGCAGGCATTGATCCCGCCTATGAAGAGGCTGTCCAAGAACTGTCTACGGTGCGTGACCTAATCCGTTGGGGGACAAGCCAATTCTCCGCTGCAGGGCTTATCTTTGGCCACGGCGTCGATAGCCCCTGGGACGAGGCGACGGCTTTGCTGTTGCACGCGCTCCACCTCCCGCCGCTTGCCCCAGACCGCATCGGTGACGCCCGCCTCACGACCCGTGAGCGGCACAGGATCGTTGCGCTCTACCAAAGGCGCGTCCAGGAGCGCCGACCGGCTGCCTACCTGACCCAACAAGCGTGGTTTGCGGGCCTGCCCTTTTATGTGGACGAGCGCGTCCTGATCCCCCGTTCGCCGATTGCCCAGTTGATCGAACAGGGATTTCATCCGTGGTTGAGTGACCAAGCGGTGGGGCGCATCCTTGATATCGGCACGGGTTCTGGGTGTATTGCCATTGCCTGTGCGCTGGCCTTTCCGGGGGCGCTCGTTGATGCGGTTGATATCTCCCCGGCTGCCCTCGAGGTGGCGCGGATCAATATCGAGCGCCACGGCGTCGCCGAAGAGGTGCGGGCGGTTGTCTCCGACTTGTATCAGGGGATTGGTAAACACGCCTACGATCTGATTGTTAGCAATCCGCCCTACGTCCCTCTGGCCACCATGCCGACCCTACCCGCCGAGTATGGCCACGAGCCGGCCCTCGGACTGGTGGCCGGAGAGGACGGCTTGGCGTCGGTGTTACGCATTCTACAAGGCGCAGCGGGCCATCTCACGCCGCAAGGCGTCCTGATCGTAGAGGTTGGCGAGGCGGCGACTGCGCTCGAAGAGCGCCTGCCGAATGTGCCTTTTTTATGGTTAGATTTCGAGCGCGGGGGGAGCGAGGTATTTTTGCTGACTGCGGCGCAGATAAATGATCACCAAGACGATTTTAATCGGGCTGTACTAGGAGAATAACATGCACCGACCCAAGACGATGACTGATTATATTGAGATCGTCAAACAGGCCATATTCGAGGTAGAAGATCTGCGTGCGGCGGCGGAATGGGGTGCCGATGACGGGGAAGGGGTGGGTTTTGAATTCACCGATCCGCTAACGGCGTTGTTGCGCCAACTCGTTGAGCAGTTGTCGATGAATACTCATTCGTTTGGCGGCGATGATCTCGAGCTGATGTCGATTGTTCGTACCAATGCCCGCCAGATTCCCTTTAAGGGGCTGTTCGATATTATCAACCAGACCCATCGTCTTGGGTTAGATGTTTAGTAATCGTTCACTCCTCGCTGAGGGGGGGGGGAGACAAGGTTTGCTTCCTTTTTCCCAATCTCCCCCCAACGGGGAGTTGGATGGTTACGCTACCGGATAGCGATTGCGGGTAGTGGTTTCGACTAGAACCCTTACCAAGAAAAAGGCCGATGATGCTAGAACGCATGACAACGATTGGCATTCGAACCAAGATCATGATGGTGCCGCTTACCATCATCGTCATCTGCCTTGCGGGTATCTCGCTGCTGTACCTGCCGTATATGGAACAAAGGATTATCGACGAGCGGAAGATGGATCTGACTAATCGTATCGGCATAGTCGTTTCTCTGATGGCGGAGTACAACGCACGATCGAAACAGGGCGAGTTTGATCTCACGGAAGCAAAGCATAGGGCCAAGGAGCGGATCAAGGCCATGAGCTTTGGGCAAAAGGAGTATTTCTGGATAACGGATGATACGCTGCCGTTCCCGTTCGTGGTGATGCACCCCACCATTCCGGCCCTGGATGGGCGGCGCACCGAAGACGAGAAATACAATTGTGCCACCGAGGTGCAGGCGGGGCTGGACGGGCGCACCATTGCAACGGATGGTCATAAAAATCTTTTTCAGGCGTTTGCCGAGGTCGTCCGCGCCAAAGGCGAGGGCTTTGTTCGGTATCAGTGGCCAAAGCCGTTGCTGGATGGCAGCGTTAGCAAAGCGCTTTATCCAAAACTTTCTTTTGTAAAAAGATACCAGCCGTGGGGATGGATTATCGGTACTGGGATGTACGTTGACGATGTCAATGATGAGATTGCCGCGATCCAGCGCGCTACCTGGAGCTATGCGCTGCTATTTTCGTTACTCTCGCTGATTGTTTCGTGGTTCCTGGTCAATCTGGTGTTGCGTCCGCTGCGTTTGGCGGCGAAGATCGCGGCACAATTGTCGAGTGGGCGTATCCCGATCACCCCGCTGATTACCCCGCACGATGAGGCGGGGCGATTGCTGCTGTCGATTATGAATTCTGCGACCGAGATCAATGCGGCCAGGATAGAGCGCGAGCGCTTCCGCCGTTTGATCATGGGAACCCAGGACGCCATCTACGTTGCTGATGCCAAAACCGGTCGTATCCTTGACGCGACTACCGCTGGCTGGACATCCCTCGGCTACACGGAAGAGGAACTGCTCAAGATGTCGGTCTGGGATATCGAACGGGCGATGCCCTCGCTCGAAGAATGGCATAGCCATGTCGCGTTACTGCGCGATGGTAAGGACAATATCAAGCAAGGCGTCTTTGTGCGCAAGGACGGTACGCGCTTCCCAACCGAGGTGCGGGTTTCGCTGGTCGCGGATGCGGATAACGAATACCTGGTCTCCCTCGCCCGCGATGTAACCGAAAGACAAAGATTCGAGGCCGATCTCATCGAATTAGAAGAGAAGAGTCGTTTGATCCTGTCTTCGGTAAAGGATGGCATCATCGGTGTTGATAGTGAGAATAAAACGATATTTGCCAATTGTGCGGCATCAATGCTATTGGGATACACCGAAGAGGAATTGCTAACCAGACCATTGCACGACCTGGTGCATCATACACGGAGTGATGGATCGCCGTATCCGCGAGAAAGATGCGCGGTATGTCAGACTGCACAAAGTGGTGTGCCTGCAGCGGTTCGTGACGATGTGCTTTGGCGCAAGGATGGTACGGCTGTTCCGGTTTCTTATACCACGACCCCGATGCGACGCGACAATGCCCTGGTCGGGGCGGTGCTGGTATTCCGTGATATTACCTTTGAAAAGCTTGCCGAGGTCAAGATTTCGTCACTCGAGGCACAGAGTCGCTTGATCTTGTCCTCGGTGC
>CAIRSR010000137.1 GCA_903881315.1 uncultured Thiotrichales bacterium
GGCCGCCACCCATCATACGCGGGCCACCCATGCCGTTCGGGCCGCTGCCCATCATGCCTGGGCCACCCATGCCGTTCGGGCCGCTGGAATTGTTTGTGCTGCCATTGTCATTTGCGCCGGAGCCGCTACCCATTGGCCCCGGGCCGCCCATGCCGTTTGGAGCGCCACCCATCATGCCTGGGCCGCCGTACATACCATTCGGGCCGCCTATCATACGCGGGCCGCCGTACATGTTGTTTGGGCCACCCATCATGCCTGGGCCGCCGTACTGGTTGCCCGAACCGCCACACATCCCGCCCGAACCCCCACCCCCACCCCCACCCCCACCCCCACCCCCACCGCCCATTCCGCCTGAACCACCTGCGTTGTTAGACATTGCTGCCGAGTTGCTGTCGTCGCTGGCGGTTTGTAGCGCCATGCCCCCGCCGCCTGTCCATGACATCGTTCCCCTAACCTGTCCGCTGCCTGCCATTGTGCCACCGGCACTGTCTAGCGCTGGTGTTGTGGCCTGTCCGGTGCTAGAAGTGGTGCCTGGGCCCGGCATTCCGTTCCATGATGCCCCGCCTTGGATGCCGATCTTGCCACCCGCTTTGCTGAGGTCACAGGGTGGCTCGTTGGTTTTGAGGGTTTGCGTACCACTTGCCGCGTCTGGTGGAGGTGAGTCGATAACAGCCGCAGATAAAACGAGGGGAACAGCGGTGATTGAGGCCAGGGCTAGCTTTGTATATCTTCTCTTCATACTTCCTCCAACAAGGGTAGTAACGGCTACGTGTCAATCCGTGCTCCCCTGTGGGGAGTGACTGTTTGGTCATGTTACCCGCTTTTCGTGCGGGGATGTGGTTTCATCCCGTTATATTGGGGGTGGGGGAGCATTTTTGGTGTGTCTGGTCATGGCATACTGTACCGTTTGCCTGATTGTGCCTTGCGCTTCGTTAGCTCTACTAATTGTGACTATTCATGATGCGATTGTTGCGTCTCCTTTGGTCGATGTTCTGGGCGGTGTTCGCGGTTGCCGTGATTGGTGCCGCTGTGGTGCTGAGCCTGGTTCGGTTGTTGTTGCCGCTGGCCCAAGATTATCGCGAAGAGATTGCGGCCTGGGTTAGTGCAAGCCTGGGGCAGGAGGTGCATATCGCGGGTCTGGATGCGCAGTGGCGGGGTTTGCGGCCAGTGCTGCAACTGCACGGGGTAAATGTTACCGGCAATAGATACGGTCGGGTTGAGATCGAGACGGTAGACGTGACGCTCGGTTTCTCGTTCTCCCAACACCGCTTGCGGTTGATACCAACCAATCTGTTGCTTACCCATCCGCAACTTACCCTGCCGACTGTGGTGGGGGGTGAGGCTTCTCCCGGGCCTTGGCCATTCGCTGGGTTTGCCGAGATGGGGCCGGGTCGCGTTGTGGTGCGTGACGCACAGGTGTGTGCGGTGGAGGGGACGCTCCGTGGTTGTCTCGTCGGGGATGCCTACCTGCACAGCGATGGGCAACGCCTGCGGGGGGCAGCTGACCTTCGCCTACCCGCCTCTTGGGGCGGGAGCGTTCATCTTGCGCTGGATGCCCTGGCTGGTCACGAGGGAGAATGGTACTTAGAGACCAAGGGGTTACGACTTCTGCCGATAGCGCATCGTTGGTTCCCAGGGGTGGTGCTGGATGGTGCGGCGGATGTGCGTTTGTGGGGCAATCTTGGCCAGAGTCGGGTCGAGGGGGTTGTGGATCGGTTGCTGCTGCAGACGGGTGATGTCAACCAGGGGCTCCAGAGCTTGGTACTAACCCTGGACGGCTTCTCCTGGCAGCGCGAGGCCAGCGATTGGCAGTTGGATGTTGCGAATCTGCGTCGATTGGGGGCAACGGCGGCTGGGGCTACTTTCCAGGTTCGCGTTGCTGGTGCGGCGGGCGCGAGGGCCCTGTGGTTGCGCGCCGACCGACTATCCCTGCCGGAGATGGCGTTCCTCGCGGGTGTAGATGGGCTGTTGCCAGGCAATGTGGCGACGACCTTCGCGGCCTTGTCGCCGCGTGGGCAGTTGGCGGATCTGCAATTGCACATGCCCCTCGCCGGGGATGCTCCAACGGATACCCCCGCAAGAGACAACAGAATATTGGAGGTTTGGAACGCACTCGAGGTACAGTTACATTTCACCGGATTATCGCTACGACCTTGGCAGACCATCCCAGGCGTCGAGAACCTGTCTGGGGGCATACAGATTGCGGGGGGCACTGGCGTTCTTGATTTCGATGACAAGAACGGTAGATTGTACCTCGCTAGCCTCTTTCGTGATCCTTGGCCGGTCGAACGCTTTACCGGCAGCGTTACCCTACAGGGTGATCCGCTGGGTTGGCGCTTCAGTACCTCGCAGCTCACTCTGGCCACCCCGAGTCTTGACCTAGAGATGGGTGGGACGCTGTTTATCCCCGCGCTCGCTTCGGGGTTGTCGCCGCGCTTGGATATGGATGGTCGTTTGCTGCGTGCGGATGGCAAGGATCTCGCGCTGTATCTTCCGCGCAGGGTCATGCCGTACCCTGCAGTTACCTGGCTGGATCGCTCCATCTTGGGTGGAAAGGTGAGTCAGGGGGTATTTCATCTCCATGGGAATCTCGCGGATTTCCCTTTCGATCATGGCGAAGGACGCTTTACCGTGGATTGTCGGGTGACAGGCGGCGAACTGAACTACGACCACGACTGGCCCCCCCTTCATGCGCTTGATCTCAATCTTGGTTTTCATGGTCGGGCGATGGAGATCCAGGTGCACGGCGGACGCATCCTGGAGAGCGCCTTAGAGCCGACCACGGCAGTGATCCCGGATCTGGATCACGAGCCGCCGTTGCTCCAGGTTCGTGGCCAGGTGCGGGGGCCCATGGCGGACATCCCGCGACTCATCCAAGAAAGTCCTCTCGCGCGGCGCTATGGTCAATATGTGGCCACCCTCGATGGGCGGGGGATGATGGCCCTTGCGCTCGAATTGGATATGCACACCAAACCCGTCGAGATTAAGCGTGTTGCGGGCCATCTCAATCTCCAAAAAGCGGATCTCCATTGGCGTGACCCGGAAGTGACGGTGGAAGCCGCCACCGGGGTGTTAGGGTTTTCTGCAGAGGGGATACGTGGCGAGAAGATTATCGCAAAGGTTTTTGGGTTGCCGGTAGAACTGGCGTTGCAGTCCGAGACCAAGGGAAGTCAGCCCGCTACGGTCATTGATGTGCGTGGTCAGGTCGGGACTGCCGACCTTGGGACGCGCCTCTCGCCAGCACTGCTGCGCCATCTGCGGGGACGCACCACCTGGCAGGCGACGGTTACTCTGCCGGAAATACCCCCTGGCGGTAAGGCGCTGCCGTCGGTGCGCGTGGTGTCTAACCTGCAGGGGATGGTGCTTAGTTTGCCCGCGCCCTTTGCCAAAACAGCGGGTCAGACTGCGGCGTTGTCCCTAGAGACCGCTCTTGGCGGCGATCAACATGAACTGCGGCTTGGCTACGGGACGGAGGCGAATGCGCTCGTGTCTCTTGACAAGGATGCGCATCTCACGCGGGGTGTGATACGGCTCGGGAAGAACGCGCTAACGCTGCCGATGCAGCCGGAGTTTCAGGCGAGTCCGTCTGGTACGCTGCGACTACATGCGGATCTCGCGAATATGGTGCTGGGCGATTGGCTAGACTTTGCGGTAAGCCTTGCGGAGAAGGATGACGCCGCGAAAGACGCCAACACCAACAAGGCGGCTGCTGAGCGGGCCAAGCCGCCAGATCTAGCCTTAGACGCGAAGATCGGCAATCTGCGTGTGGGCGAACACGACTTCCATGATGTCGAGTTCGCGGCGGGCAAGGGCAAGGATGGCTGGGATGCGCACTTCACGGCGCAAGAGTCGGTGGGGCGTCTGCATTGGTCTCTCGACAGCGGGCTCGATCTGGATCTCGAGCGACTGACCCTGTTGGAGCACGAGGGCGCTGCCGTGGAAGCGGATGCCGAAGAAGGCTCGCGGACGGATCCACGCAGTCTTCCCCCCTTGCGGTTTCGTTGTGCCGACCTGCACCTTGGTTTTGTCAGCAAAGGAGAGGTGCAATCAGCGGACGCGAAGGCGCATGAGCCAAAGGGTGGCGAGATGCCGCTCGGACGCCTAGAGATAACCACCCGTCCGGATCGCGACGGCTTGACAGTGACGGGTCTCCATCTGCGCTCCCCCACCTTACAGGTGGAGGGCAAGGGTTATTGGCGCGTTACTGGTGGGATGGATGAGGCAGAGTCCTCTTTCGATCTGACGAGTGAGACCCAAAACCTCGGCAACGCCCTGAATGCGATGGGTTATGCGGGAACAGTGGAAGGCGGCGCAGGGAAGGCCAAACTCCACGCAACGTGGCCTGGTTCACCGGGCGCATTTGCCGTCGGTCGTCTGTCTGGTGCGCTCGCGATTGAGGTCGAGAAGGGACGGCTGGTGCAGGTCAATCCTGGTGGAACCGGGCGGATGTTCGGCCTCCTCAGTCTTCATGCGCTACCGAGACGCTTGGCGTTTGATTTTAGTGATGTATTTCGCAAGGGGCTAAGCTTTGATCGCATGAGTGGTGACTTCCGCATAGAGCGCGGTGATGCCTTCAGCAAGAATCTCGAGCTGCACGGGCCAGCGGCGGATATTGCGGTGGATGGGCGTACCGGACTCGCGAACCACGACTACGATCAGGTGGTGACCGTCACGCCCAACGTCAGTGGAACGCTGCCGTGGGCGGGTGTTTTGGCGGCGGGCAGCGTTGGGGTTGGGGTTGGGGTTGGGGCGGCCATCATGCTGGCGCAACACCTACTGCAACCCGGCATCGATCGCATCGCCCAGTTCCGCTACGCCCTGCACGGCCCCTGGGACAATCCCATCGTGGAGCCGTTGCATGAGGGGAGTGCCGGGGAAAACGCCCAGGCTGCGCCGGAGCCGAAGTAGGCCATCGGGAATCGGTGGATCCAGCCGAGTCTTCACCTGTTACGGAAAGGTGGTGGTTTTCTCACTAGGCCTACAGTCGCCGAGCTACCTAGCAACCGGGGCGCGCACTTTTTAGATCACCAGGCTCGGTGATGAGGTTCTTACCATCCTTCGCAAGATAATGGATCTTGACGGCATCCCCGGAAAAGAGCTGGTCATCCAACATCTTTAGCGATTTGTCGTCTTGGACGGTAAAGGTCATGTTCGAGCCGCCATCAACGGCAACCACCAGGGTCTTGGCCGATAGGTTGTATTCGGTGATCTTGCCTTTCACCAGCACCTTGTCTTCTGCCATTGCGGTGCCTAACAATTGGGCACAGAAGAGGAGTGTCGCGACAATACCGGTACGCCATGTTGCCTTCATGAGAGCCTCCGTAGGGCTGATTAAGTGATTGTGTGTTCCCGCGTTGGGGTATAGACCAACTCGTCAGTATTGCTGCGCAGCAGTTTGCCGAGGTCTATCCGTAAGAAGCGACGGCCTCCCTCAAAGGCGTAGAGCAATAGCCCAATCAATAACAGGCTATAGAGGATGCTCCAGGCCGCTTCTGTGCCACCCAAGGCGTCCGCCGCCAAATCGGGGATGGTCTTGTAATGCGTGAGACCCTGGCCGAAGACGACCGGGTCAATCTGGTCTTTGAAGAAGGTGTATGGCAGATAGCCGAGATAGAACCCAGGTAGGGCAACCAGGGCGGTCGCGTACCCCAGGCCCAAACGGGCGTAGGTGCGTACCTCGCAGCCAATCATAAACACCGCCCCCATGGCGAGCAATGGCCCACCCAAGAGGTGGCCCCAATAGAGCCCTTGTGACCCACCCGAAGCGTTGGGGATCCGTCCGTGGCCGGTCAACCAAGAGATGAGGATAAACAGATTGAAGCAGACGATGGCGACCATGAACCCCTGGAGGGGCAGCAGACCGCGAAACATCCGGTAGCTTGAGAGCGGCACTCCGCCCGCACGATAAAAGGCCGGTTTGGTGAAGGCGGCCTCTGGGGCCATGACTGAGCATTCGGTGCCAAAACCGCACTTAGCAATACCAATACCAAGGAATAAGCCGGGGATGACCAACCAGATGATCTCGCTCCAACCAATGTCTGATACGCTACCGACAATCTTGTCGGTGAAGAGGGCGAAAGAGAGCGGCATCAGCACGAAGGTCAGCAGAAAGAGATTGAGGAGCCAACGAACGGGATCGCGCCACGGACGATAATTGGGGTCGTAGCCGGGTTGGGGTTGTTCGGGGTCGTTGCAGTAGCGGGCGGCGAACTCGCGTGTTTCTTGGTGGCGGAAATAACCGCCCATCCCCGACCAGATCGCAATCTTGAAGGCGAGAAAGGCGAAGGGTATGCCGGTAATGAGCACTACCCAACTCGCAATGCTCATAGAAGAAAGACCACCGATAAAATGGTGGGTCGTACAACCCCGAGCAAGCCTTGTCCCAAAGGAGAATAAGAACCCGCCGAGGAAGGCGAGCGCCAGCATCCGCCAATGATAATGCACCCACCCGCGTGATTCTTTCTCGCCGATGGCTACCAGACGTGCGCCCAGTATTGCGCCGAGAATGAGCCAATGCACCCCAGGCTCGTATACCCGCCCGATAAAATCTACATGAAAGATATATTTCTCGCTAACCGCATACATCTGGGCGAACCCAGTGGTAACGCCAATAAAATCGTTGTAGTGGTAATAATACAAGATCTCAGACAAGCCGACGAAAAACCCACCGACCCAGAATGGCCATTGCCTGGTAACGAAACGACTCATCAATGTCGCTAGCATGTACTATCCGAGTATAAAGGGGGTTGATGGAGGGAAAACCGCAGCGAGACTGCTACGGCAGGGGGGCCGGTTCGACAAAGATGAAATCGTTGTCCTTGACGAGCGTGTGGCAACCGAAACATTCGAGCGCAAAATTCGCGTCATCGCCGAAGGGGGTCAGCCTCTTGCCCGACCATTTGGCGAAACCCCACCCACCGGTCGTGGGGTATTTTGCCCGATCCTTTCGCATGAATTCAACCTCCTGAAACCGATCGGGAACTCGGGCGTCTCCCCAGTTGGGACGGGCCTTGGCTCGCCACACGAGTTTGCCGATCATTGCGCCATCCGGCCAGGGTTTCGTGTTACCGCTGCGCACGGCGGCGATGGCGGCGTCGTTGCCGACGATGGCCCGTAGCGTGTCATTGTCGGTGCGCTGCAAGACGCTGATAACGCGCCAGTCCTTATAGTCAAGCGGCAGGGTGATGCCGTTTGGGGCTGGCGCTACCGACTCTTCGGCCAGGGCTGATCCGACCAGGGTTGCGGCAAGGAGTGTCGCAGGCAAGACCATAGCACGGTTTTTCAACGACCAACCTCGATGTCGTAACGGTTCAAGAGAATTTTTCTCTAGTTAGGCGCTACGGACAAGGAGGCCAACAGCCTCTCCTCGTCCGTAGCGGCAATGAACCGCTAGAATGCTACATCGAAGGTTAGGTAAACGTCACGCGCATCCTTGAGTGGGGTCAGCATTTGGGCGTTCATCGGGTTGTTCAGCGAACCGATGCTGACTGGTGAGCCTACCCAGTTGTTGCTGCCCGTCTGCTTAAAGTTGTAGTACTGATAGCCAAGCCGCACCTGGGCCTTGCCGAACTTGGAAATGGGAGCTGAGGTGATCTCGTGGATGAGATAGGCCTCGTATACGTCCCCGTGTACGCCTTGTTTGGCAGTCCACATATCGTCAGAGGCGGGCGCGAAGGAGATCCAGTTCTTCGAGCCGTGGTTATACTCTAAGCCAAACTTTGTCCCGATGGATGCCACATCGTAACGACCCCCCAGGTAGATGGCGTTGCCGGTCACGCTACGCACGGAGCCACCAAAACCGGGAGCAGCATCCATCAGCCCAGCGACGTTGCCGACGCCAGTGATTGACAGATAATTGCTGTTGGGATGGGTCTTGCTGATGCCGCCACTCAAGAATAGATTGAGGGTGCCCGGGCCGATATTGTCGAACTTGCCGGAGGCACCGATCATGAATTGGTCAATATTCCCCAGGTTGGCATTGTTGAAGGGGTAGCCAAAGAGGGTAGCGCTTGTCGTTTCAGGAAAGGCAAAGATATTATTGGCGCGATCCCACTGCAATTCGACACGGAGATTATCGGTTGCGTAGGGCACGAGATTGATGCCGAAGAAGTTTACATCCTTAAGCTGGTTGCTGGACGAGGTAAAGCCGCTGTCGAAGCCTTTGCCATAACAAAACTTCGCATAGGCACCAGGGAGCATCGCAATGTCCGGCGCGACGCCGATCGTGGCCCCGTCAAACGCATAGTCAATCAGCAAACCCGGCACGCCGGCGGTGTCTGAGCTGTCCTTGGCAATGTTTTGGCGGAGGTTGGTGGGGATACCGCCGGTCGAGGGTCTGCGACCAATCGAGAACCAAACCGGTTGACCACCGATTGCCGACCACGTCGCATAGGCCTGATCAACGCGCAGGGTATTGTCCGTAGGCAGATGACCAACATTGCCATCGAAGCTATAGAACCGATCAGCAAAGAAATTGGACGGCGTATAGGTCTCTTCGCCCCAGCCCTTATACATCAAGAGTCGTGCCTTTACCGATATGTCCTCGGTCGCCTTTGCCTTGAGATTTAAGCCAAAGCGGTTGGTCAGCAGGGAGTTGTTCTTGTAGTTCTGAGCGGGTGTAATTGCCGGTGCATTGCCCGCCTGCATGGCGGCTAGCACGTTGCCGAAGTTGTAATAGGCCGGCGCAGAACCACTCAGAGAATCGAAACGGAAGCGGTAGTCGCCGCTGATCTCAATAGCGGAGGCTTTCTTCTCTGCGGCCTTTTCTTTCTTCTCGACGGTTTGTACCTTTTGTGCAGTTTCCTGCGTCTTTTGCTCCACCGTTGCGACCCGTTCATCCTTCGCCGCTTGCTGCTTCTGCAATTCCTGCATCTGCTTCTTGAGTTCGTCTAACTGCCTGGAAAGAGAATCGATCTCTTTGGCAAGTGCAGCGGAACTGGCGGGGAGGGCAGGCAGTGGCGTCAGGAGTGTAGTGCAGGCAATGGCACCAGCCGCAAGCAGTGACTTCTTCATAGCGCGTAACACCTCGTCAAGAGAGAGACTTAACGTCTCGGAAACAAACAAGGGGCCAGTTGCGGTCAAAATAGAACGGTGCTGCCCCTAGGCCTTTAGTCAATACGAAACTGGTCTACCTTTTGCTGAAGGCTGTCCGATAACTCGGTCATATTCTTGGTTGACTGAGAGATCTTTTCAAAACTGGATACGGCGTCACTGGAAACCATCGAGATCTCTACGATATCCTTATTGGTCTGCTCCGAGACGACGGACATCTCGTCGGTGGCCGAGGATATCTGCTCGAGCATGGTCTGGAGCGCGGTTGCGCTGGCGACGATGTTACCGAGGGCGGCGTTTGCTTGGGTGGCGAATTCTACGCCGCTCTCGACCCGACGGGTGCTTTCCGTCATGGCGCTGACAGCGCCTTGTACCGTGTGCTGCATCTCTTTTAGCATACTGCGAATATCGGCTGTGGCCGCCGTTGTGCGGTTGGCCAGTTTTTTCACTTCATCGGCGACAACGGCAAAGCCACGACCGTGCTCACCCGCACGCGCCGCCTCAATGGCAGCGTTTAGCGCCAAGAGATTGGTCTGGTCAGCGACCTCGTTGATGAGGCCGGCGATGGTATTGATCTGCTGGGATTGTTTGCCAACCGAATCGATGGCCTGGGCCGCCTTGCGCACCGCCTCGGAAATGGCGCGAACCTCTTCGATCGATTTCTCGACGATGTCTTCGCCCTCTTTTGCGATCCGCGCGGTCTCCATCGAAGAAACGGTAATGTCGGCTACGTTCCGCGCAATATCCAGCACAGTCTGCGACATCTCGGTCGAGGCAGTCGCGATCTGCAAGATCTTATCGGCCTGACCGTGCAGGCCGTCCGCCATCTTCTTGGAGCGACCGCACAGATCATGGCTCGCAGAGGCAACGGTATTTGCTGTGTGCTGTACGTTGCCAAGCATATCGACAAAACGAGCGACCATGTTTTTCATGGAGGCAAGCAGCCGCCCGGTCTCGTCACGGCCCTTGACATCGATAGTGACGACAAAATCCCCTTCCGCCAGTTGGTCGGAGATATGCACGGCCTCTTCAATCGGTGCGGTAATGGCGCGGGAAAACATCAAGGCGATGACAATCCCAATGATAAAGGCAACGGCTGCGATGAGCGATAGCATGAGCAGGGCATCGCCCTTCTTCTTTGCGGAGAACTCCTTCGAGTATAAGACCGACATCGCACCAATCACCTGACCACCCTTGCCGAATGGAAAGAGTTCTTCGTAGTAGTCTTTGCCGTTGATGGTGGTGGAGTGGTTTATCGATGCGGTTTCGTCTTGACTCTTCGGTGGATAAACTCGCTGCAATTCCTGGTAGGAAGCGTCGGAGAGGGTTGTATAGCCAGTGACTACGCCCGAGACAAAGTCTTTGCCCCGAAAGAAATCTACCTGTGAATTGACCAGTGCTGACATATCCTCAGCGTATTGATCATCGAGAAAGGTATCGACAACAATCAGCCCAGCCAATACGGACTTCCCGTCGATATCCTCATAGACCGGATTGCGATCGGCTATCTCTAAGCGGTTTGCATAGACATCAAAACCAATCGTAAACTTGTCGGGGAGTGCCCCTGGATATTGCAGATCGATATAAGGGGGTAGCTCAGCGTCTTCGAGGGTCTTGTTACTGCCTTTTAGGCCAATAAACTTACCCACGCCCTTGTACCAACCGGCCAATCGGTGGGACTTGTCGTAGAAGGCAATCAACCTGGCATTTGCGTCGTAGAGGCGGATTAGGTGAAAACCCTGGCGGGTATCGCCAATCTTTTTGAAGCGGAGCGCCAAGTCCTTGGTGATCTCGACGTGCGTGTTGTCGAATACCGAGTCCGCACCGCCTTTGACGAGATCCCTGATCTGACCGGTCTGCGCGACTACTGTGCCATCCTCGGCCAATATGTTGATGTCTCGTGTCATCTTCTCGAACTTGCTGCCGACATCGGTGAGGATAATCTTAGCGGCAATGTCAAGTTTTTCTTTGGCGGCCTCATTAAACCACCGACCAGATTGCACCGACACGACCAGCGTAACGGAAGACAGTGTGGCCACTAGGATGATGGCAATGGCGAGGACAATCTTGTGCTGAATCTTCAGGTTTGCGAGCATGAGGTTCTACCGAATACACAAGGATACCGACGGGCAGTATACCCGCTAACACATATCAGTGTATACCAGTGAGGGTGGGGTAATGCAAAAATCGTTATTTAAAATTTTTGCGCATCGTGCGCATTTTCGGGATATACGACTAGCATCGAATATCGTCGATGGCGAATCGAATTATCTCTAGTCTTGGGAATATCGCCTATTGCTATACTGACTTTCTCTGGTATCGGTATGCGTAGGGTGTGGCTTGTTGCCTTCCCTCATTGGTGGCCCTGGTTCGTCAAAGTCTTGTTGGTCGTGCGCGGCGAGCGAAATGCTCGGGTATTGTTGTCGAGACCAGAGGTCTCTTGGGTCGCATCTAATTACGGTACAATGGCCTTAAAGCGTGGGTCGTGTCGGTTGTTCCACTGAAAGGACGTTGTTTGAAATGATGGCATTTTCTGCTACTTCCCGTTTTATTGCCCTGACCCCCGGGGAACCGGCAGGTGTTGGCCCGGATCTGTGTGTCCGGCTTGCCCACGAAAACCTGTCGGCGCTGCCGGTGGTGGTGGCTGACCCTGGCCTCTTAGAGCGTCGCGCTGCGCTGCTTGGCCTACCGCTGCGGCTCCAGGCCTTCGACCCCGAGGATCCGCCGTTGTCGCACCAGGCGGGTGACTTGATGGTTGTGCCGATCTTATTGTCGGCACGAGAGCGCCCGGGCCATCTGGATGTCGAGAACGCTCCCTATGTGCTAGAGGCTTTGCGCACGGCGGTGACCCTGTGCCAGGATGGGTGGGCGGGGGCGCTGGTGACTGGGCCGGTGCATAAGGGCATTATCAATGATGCCGGGGTGCCTTTCTCAGGTCATACCGAGTTTCTCGCCGAGCTGACGGGTGCGGAGGTGGTGGTGATGATGCTGGCCATCCCGGGGCTGCGGGTGGCCTTGGCGACCACCCACCTGCCGCTCTCTAGGGTGGCCGCCGAACTCAGTTGTGATCGCTTGCTTGCGGTGTTGCGCGTCCTGCACCATGACTTGGTGCGGCGCTTTCGTCTTTTGCGTCCGCGCATCCTGGTTTGTGGGCTAAACCCTCATGCGGGTGAGGGCGGGCACCTCGGGCGGGAGGAGATTGAGGTCATCGAGCCAGTGCTGAACCTCTTGCGGGCAGAGGGGATGGATCTGGTGGGGCCACTACCCGCTGATACCGCTTTTACCCCAGAGCGCCTGGCGGGTGCGGCTGCTGTTTTGACCATGTACCACGATCAAGGGTTGCCGGTGCTAAAACACTTAGGCTTCGGGCGTGCGGTCAATGTGACATTGGGTTTGCCTATCGTGCGCACCTCGGTAGATCATGGGACGGCGCTCGACCTTGCGGGCAGTGGTCGCGTTCACCATGGGAGTATGGTTGCGGCCTTTGCTCTCGCGCAGGAGTTGGCCTGGTGACGGGGTTTCCGGTCTCCCCGCCACCGGCACCGCGCAAACGCTTTGGTCAGCATTTCCTCCACGATCAAGGGGTGCTCGCCCGTATCGTGGCCGCGCTTGCGCCCAAGGTCGGGGAGCGCGTGGTGGAGATTGGGCCCGGGCTCGGCGCACTGACGCTGCCACTCCTCAATGCGCTTGGTCGGCTAGAGGTTGTCGAGTTGGACAGGGATATCATCCCCCACCTGCGCGAGCGTTGCGCCGGGGCAGGTGAACTCATCCTCCACCAGGCGGATGCCTTGGCCTTCGATTTCCGGCCCTTGGCGGAGGGAGGGGCGCTGCGCTTGGCTGGCAATCGCTCGCTGAGGCGCCTCGCCATGCCTGCGAATGCTTTGCGGACCGCTGGATCGTACCTTTCGCAGTGAACGTTTTGCTCCTGGTGCTCGCGCACGATGGCTGCGAGCGCCACGTTTGCTGTCGAAACGCTCAAACC
>CAIRSR010000138.1 GCA_903881315.1 uncultured Thiotrichales bacterium
ACAGCCCTGCGTATTTGACAGCCCTGCGTATTTGACAGCCCTGCGTATTTGACAGCCCACACCCTGATGGTGTGTTTCTTGAAACGTCCATACTAGATCTGGGCCCAAGAAACCTCTGGTTAAAAAAGATTCTTATTCTGATCGTGGTTTTTGTAATTGGGAAGCGGTTTCCCTTTCGCCTACTGGAGGCTCGGCATGTTTCGCACCCTCAAGATTAGCGCCCGCCTGATTCTATTGGTTGGAATTTCCGTTCTTTTGTTGCTACTGGCAACCGGCGATGGCATTTATCAGCTCTACAATCTAAAGGAGAGCCTTACTACCAGCCTGGCCGACCTCAAGACAGAAACCGATGCGGTGTTGGCAGTTGGATCGGCCCAAACGACATTCAAAACCCAAGTACAGGACTGGAAGGATATCTTGCTGCGGGGCAATGATTCTGATAACTATGATAAATATCTTGCTCAGTTCGGAGAGATGGAGAAACAAGCACAAGATTACATGAGAAACGCCGACAACCTGATGCGCAAACGGGGGATAGCGACCACCAATATCGAGAACCTGATTAGTTTACATGCTGAACTTGGTGGGAAATACCGCGAGGCGCTCAAATCCTACGACAAAAAGAATCCTCAAGCGGGTCAAGTGGTCGATAAACTGGTCAAGGGCATGGATCGTCCTGCCGCAGAGGCAATGACAAAGGTCTCTGAACAGATCAGAGCCCATGCTCGGCAGGTTTCCGAAGAAAGGGCCGCGAGTGCAGAGGCTACCTATCAGGGTGTGCGCAACCTTCTCCTGGTGCTCGGGGTTATTGGGCTGACGTTGATGCTTGGCATGGGTTGGATGATTGTTGCTAACCTGCGTCGGGTTCTTGAGCGGGTTCACCACACCAGCAGTGAGTTAGCGAGCGCATCGTCACAAGTTGCCGCCACAGCCGAGGCATTGAGCCAGGCCACCAGCGAGCAGGCGGCCAGCGTAGAAGAGACGAGCGCTGCGGTAGAACAAATGAGCGCCTCTATCACCCAGAATGCCGACAACGCCAAGGTCACTAACTCGCGCGCCACCCAGGCTGCCGCCGACGCACGCGAGGGTGGTAACGCAGTAAGCAAAACCGTTGTGGCCATGAAACAGATCGCTGCCAAGATCGGCATCATCGACGATATTGCCTACCAAACCAACCTGCTCGCCCTGAATGCGGCCATCGAAGCTGCCCGCGCTGGTGAACACGGCAAGGGTTTTGCGGTCGTCGCGTCCGAAGTGCGTAAACTGGCGGAACGGAGCCAAGAGGCGTCCCAGGAGATCGGTGAGCTTGCGACCAATAGCGTGCATCTTGCTGAACAGGCCGGTAAGCTTCTCGAGTCAATGGTACCGAGCATTACCTCGACTGCCGATCTGGTGCAGGAGATAGCGGCTTCTTCAAAGGAGCAATCTGGCGGTGTTTCTCAGATCAATACCGCCATGAACCAACTCTCGCACCTCACCCAGGCCAACGCCAGTTCCTCAGAGGAAATGGCCGCCACGGCAGAGGAATTGAGTGCGCAGGTGGACACCCTCGAAGCGCTGATCACAACCTACTTTGTCTCTGCCAAGCGCAGCACCCAAGAGGGCGCACCTGGGCACCATTTGTCACACGGTCATGGCGCACACCACCACACACCAACGGTGCATCATCACGGGGCAACGGGTGCGCCACCCGCGCCAAGGAAAAGGACAAAAGCTGCCCATACCACAGAAGAGTTTGAATCGTTCTAACGCCGTGATATAAAGCAGGATGAGATTACTGTCGGTAGAGACCCATTGGCGAACGCTACCCCGCAACAACAAGATACTCACCCTTGGCCCGCCCCGGCCAAGCTGAATCTGATGCTGCGCGTCACCGGACGACGCGCAGATGGCTACCACACTCTCCAGACGGTTTTTCAGTTCCTGGAGTATGGCGACAGGCTGCATTTTCAGATCAGGCGCGACGGGGTAATACGCCGCACCACCACCCTCCCCTTTCCGCCAGAACAGGATCTGATGCTTAGGGCGGCGCATTTGCTACGCCAGGAAACCGGGAGTACCCTTGGCGTCGATATCGCCGTCGATAAGGTGCTGCCACTAGGGGGAGGACTCGGGGGCGGGAGTTCAAACGCTGCGACCGTGCTGGTGGCCCTAAATCGGCTGTGGGGGCTTGGTTTGTCAGAGGACGAACTCGCGCTACTGGGTTTGCGTTTGGGGGCCGATGTGCCGGTTTTTGTGCGGGGACGGGCCGCCTGGGGCGAGGGGGTCGGGGAGATCTTAACCCCCATCACCATACCAGAGTCATGGTATCTGGTGGTCACGCCCGACTGTCAGGTCGCAACCGGTGAGATCTTTTCTGATTCAGAATTGACACGGGATTCTCCTCCGATCACAATACGCGACTTTCTCGCAGGTGATGCGCGAAACGATTGTGAGCCGGTGGTGTGTCGTCGCCACAAAGGTGTGGCAGCGGTGCTCGATTGGTTTGGCACGAGCGCTCACCTGACCGGAACGGGCGCTTGCGTCTTTGTGGCCTTTGCCGATGCCGAGTCAGCACATGCCGCCAAGACGGGCCTGCCGCCCGCGTGGCGGGCCTTTGTGGCGCGGGGTTGTAACCGTTCTCCATTGCTAGTGCATTGTGCCGATTACGTTGTTTCTTCTGGGGTGTAGCCAAGCGGCAAGGCACGGGATTTTGATTCCCGCATTCCTAGGTTCGAATCCTAGCACCCCAGCCAATCCTCAATTCGTGATTCTCTTCTCTCGCTGAAATGAATGTGATTTCTCAGTTTCGCAGCAACGCAGTGCACCACAGCATCACCGAGAGCAAGATGGCGGTCTTCTCGGGGAATGCCAATCCTGCGCTTGCGCACGAACTTGTCAGTCATCTGAATATCCCGCTTGGCAAGGCTACGGTGGGTCGCTTCAGTGACGGCGAGATCATGGTCGAGATCCTCGACAATGTCCGCGGGCGCGATGTCTTCATCGTGCAGTCCACCAGCACCCCGGCAAACGATAATCTCATGGAACTCTTGGTCATGGCGGACGCTGTCCGTCGGGCCTCAGCCGCTCGGATCACGGCGGTTATCCCCTATTTTGGCTATTGCCGCCAAGACCGACGGGTACGTTCAGCGCGGGTGCCGATCACCGCCAAGGTGGTAGCCAACATGATCGCGAGCGTCGGCGTTGATCGGGTGCTCACGCTCGATCTACACTCCGAACAGATACAGGGGTTTTTTGATCTTCCGGTGGATAATGTCTACGCCTCACCGCTCATGGTGGGGGATGTCTGGCGTCATCGCCCGCACAATATCATCGTGGTCTCGCCCGATGTCGGCGGGGTGGTGCGGGCGCGCGCACTCAGTAAGCGCTTGGATGATGTTGATCTCGCCATTATCGACAAACGCCGTTCACGTCCCAATGAATCGAGGGTGATGCACATCATTGGCGATGTCGAGGGGCGCGCCTGTGTCATCATTGATGATATAGTGGATACTGCGGGTACTTTATGTCAGGCCGCCCAGGCGCTCAAAGAACACGGTGCGGTAAGTGTGGTAGCCTATTGCACCCATGCGGTGCTGTCCGGCCCGGCGGTGACGACTATCGAAAATTCCGCGCTCGACGAACTGGTGGTAACGGATAGCATCCCACTCCGCGCCGATGCCAGGCGCTGTAAGCGCATCCGCGTATTGTCGATTGCCGAGATCCTGGCCGAGGCCATGCGGCGGGTCAGCATTGAGGAGTCCGTCAGTTCCCTGTTCATGGACTAATACCGATTTCATAACAACCAAAGCGGTAATTTTGTGCGACTGTTCATTCACCGTTTCAAAGAATTGGGAGGGAGGATGGGTGGTTCGGGTCGTCTAGCCTAGATTCCTTGTCTTGATGGAGAGATTATGAGTACCTTAGAGTTTGAACTCACTGCTGAACCGCGTAACCAATTGGGCAAGGGTGAGAACCGCCGTCTGCGTCGTGCTGGCAAGGTGCCTGCCATTATCTATGGCGGCAGTACCGGCCCCACGCCGATTACCCTAAACCACCACGAGGTTTTACGTCGTCTTGAGCATGAGGCGTTTTACTCCCATGTCTTAAACGTCCAGATCGGTGGCAAAACCGAACGTGCCATCCTCAAGGATATCCACCGCCACCCGGCAAAGCCTGTGGTAATGCACATGGATCTACAAAGGGTCGATCAGTCCCACAAGATCCATATCCGTGTGCCGCTGCACTTCATCAACGAGGCCATTGCACCAGGCGTCAAGACCGGTGGTGGGCGGGTGTCGCACCTCCTCAGCAGCATTGATGTAGAGTGTCTCGCCGACAACCTCCCCGAGTACCTAGAGGTCGACCTCTCCACTCTCGAGATGGGCCAGACCATCCACGTCTCCAACCTCAAGATGCCCGAAGGCGTTTCTGCTCGCGCTGTCAAGGATGATCTGCCGGTAGTCACGATCGAAATGCCGCGCGTCGCCGAAGCCGAGCCCGCTGCCCCGGCGGCTGCCGCACCTGCTGCATCGAAAAAGGCTTAAGTCTCGCTACGGTAGCGCCGCTTGTCGATGCGACTCCTGGTGGGCCTGGGTAATCCAGGCCCACGCTACGCAGATACCCGACACAATGTTGGTTACTGGGTGGCGGATGTTGTCGCGCAGCAGGCAGGTGTCGAGTTTCGTACCGAGGCCCGTTTTTCGGGCGAGGTCTGCCGCATCGTAGTTCCCCAGGATGAACCGTGTTGGGTTCTAAAACCGAGCACCTTCATGAACCACAGTGGTCGGGCAGTTGCGGCCTTGGCGCAGTTCTACCGGATCACTGCGCACGAGATCTTGGTCATCCACGACGACCTTGATCTCCCACCGGGGACTGCCCGTCTGAAGCAAGGCGGCGGTCATGGCGGCCACAATGGTCTGCGCGACATTATTGCCTGCTGCGGGGCGGATTTTCTGCGTTTGCGCCTCGGTATCGGCCACCCGGGGGATGCCAAGAAGGTCGTGGATTATGTCTTGGATCGACCCTCGTTGGCGGATACGACCAAGATCCACGAGGCAATCGCTACTATCATGCAGGTCATGCCGCTGGTGTACACGGGCGAACTCCAAAAAGCCATGAATCACCTCCATCGAAAGGAAGATAGCCATGGGGTTTAACTGTGGAATCGTTGGACTGCCCAATGTCGGCAAATCCACCCTGTTTAACGCACTGACCCGTGCGGGTATCGCTGCCGAGAACTACCCCTTTTGTACCATCGATCCGAATGTGGGCATCGTACATGTCCCTGACCCACGCCTGGATCGAATCTCCGCCATTATGCGACCGCGCCAGATTGTTCCAACGACCGTAGAATTTGTGGACATCGCCGGGCTGGTGGCCGGTGCCTCGCAGGGAGAAGGGTTAGGCAATCAATTTCTTGCCCACATCCGCGAAACGGACGCCATTGCCCAGGTGGTGCGCTGCTTTGAAAACGACAACGTGGTGCATGTCGCCGGTAAAGTAGACCCCCGCTCGGACATTGAGGTTATCCACACCGAGCTTGCCTTGGCCGACCTCGACACCGTCGAACGAGCGATGCAGCGTACCGCCAAGGTCGCTAAATTGGCCGGCGACAAAGAGGCTGCGGCACGCCTTGAGGTGCTCGAACAGGTAAGAGCGGCCCTCAACAGTGGCCGCCCAGCACGGTCACTCGGGCTTTCGGCAGAAGCGCGGGGCCACCTGCGCGACCTGCATCTGCTGACCATCAAACCCATCCTGTATATCGCCAATGTCGCTGAGGATGCGTCTTCTACCAATCCCTTGGTCAAGATAGTCCAAGAGGTCGCAGCAAGCGAGGGAGCCATTGTCATCCCGGTGTGTGCTGCCATCGAATCTGAGATTGCCGAGCTGGCCGAGTCTGACCGCGCCGAATTCCTGGCGGATCTTGGCCTGGACGAGCCCGGACTCAATAAGGTGATCCGCACCGGTTATCAATTACTCAATCTACACACCTTTTTCACCGCCGGGCCAAAAGAGGTGCGCGCCTGGACGATGCGCGTCGGCACACTCGCCCCAGAGGCCGCTGGCATTATCCACACCGACTTCGAGAAAGGCTTTATCCGCGCCGAGGTCATCGCCTACGAGGACTTCCTTGCCCACAACGGCGAGCACGGTGCCAAAGAGGCCGGTAAGTGGCGCCTCGAAGGAAAGACCTACGTGATGCGCGATGGCGATGTTGTCCATTTCCGGTTTAATGTGTGAGGGTTCTCTCACCTTTCACCGCATCTCACCCCGACACATAATCACTCTAAATCCCAGCATGTGCTGGGATTTTCGTTTCTTGGTGCCTCTCAAGTACGCTGTTGCGAGTACATTGTCTGCCCGATTTACCAAACCCTGAGGATGGTAATTGTGAGCCACGCAGAGTGGCTACAGGAGACCGTCCGGATGAGATTCGAAGAGGCGTACGAAGGGTGGCAAACACGGCGATTGAGCCAAGAGGAGGCGGCTCGGTTGCTTGGTGTATGTGAACGCACATTCCGTCGATATATCAATAGGTATAACCAGCGGTTTGGGCAGTGAGCGCATCGGCAAGCTGATTCGGTGAGCCGTCCAGGTTGATATGCCCGTGTACCAGGGATAGATTAGCGCTATTGGCACCACCGCACCCTATCTCATCAAAGATATTATAGTTTACCCAAGCGTTATTGAATTGGCGTTATAGCGCGAGGTAGCATTACCATGAGAGTAATTATCGAAGCTCTTTCGATCTAGATTCGCTAGAGAATAAAAGATTCTGTTTGCGCGAGCGAATGATTGGGTAGCTAGAGCTGGCCCCATAGGTCGTGGAGGATCCATAGGCGTCGAGTGCTAGAAAATCTGGCGTGATGACGTTGTAGGTCATGTACGTTGCCGAACCACCTCACGCTGTTCGACCTCGCGGTCGATCCACCAGCGCTGTGGGATGATCAGCGGAAACGGTTGCAGCAGTGATTCACTCAGTGCAGATTGGCAGCCGCTCCGCAGCATTTTTTGAACTTTTTTCCACTACCA
>CAIRSR010000139.1 GCA_903881315.1 uncultured Thiotrichales bacterium
ACCGCACACCGCCCGCAATGCACTCGGGGCTAAGGATCTCGGCGATGTTCACGCTCATCTGCGTCAACCCCGTCGATCACGCACGAACATCCCGTCGGTGGTGATCGGTAAGTTTCTCTTTGTGACGCACGATCTGACGATCGAGCTTGTCGGTTAGGGCATCAATAGCAGCATACATATCCTGCTCCTCAGCGTTGGCGAAAATGGCAACCCCGTTTAGGCTGAGATCGGCCTCGACGATATGGCGCAGTTTTTCGACACGGAGCACCACATGCACATGGGTGACATTATCGAAATGTCGTTCTAAGCGCTCAAATTTGCTGGTAACGTAATCACGCAGGGCAGACGTGATATCGACATGGTGGCCAGTCACGGTTAGTTGCATCGCGGACTCCTTGGTTAGTGTTATAGGTAAAGGGGGTTTGCACTCCGTACCCTCCGCACGGACTACAATGATACGACTCCTTCAGGAGAAACGCTTGCGTTCACTAGAAGGTGGGATGGCCATCGCCTCACGGTATTTGGCCACAGTTCGCCGTGCTACCTGAATCCCTTGGGCGCTTAGCAACTCGGCGATCTTACTGTCACTCAGCGGTTTTTTTGGATCTTCCGCTACCACCAAACGGCGCATCAGGGCGCGGATGGCAGTAGAAGAGCACTCGTCCCCATTAGAGGCATTCAGGTAGTTCGAGAAAAAATATTTCAGTTCATAGATCCCGCGTGGGGTGTGCATGTACTTTTGGGTAGTCACCCGCGAGATGGTCGATTCATGCATCCCGAGTACTTCTGAGATGTCGTGCAGCACGAGCGGTCGCATCGCCTCATCCCCTTGTTCGAGGAAGGCGCGTTGGCGCTCGACAATGGCTGCCGCAACCTTAAGAAGGGTCTCGTTGCGGCTCTGGAGGCTCTTGATAAACCATCTTGCCTCCTGCAGATGTCCGCGCAGATAACTGTTGTCCGGGCTATTGTCGGCACGCCTGACCAGTGAGGCGTAGTAGGGATGAACACGGAGCCGTGGCAAGAGGTTTGCGTTTAGCTCCACCTTCCAGACCCCGCGCACCCGCATCACCAGCACATCCGGGACAATATACTGCGTCTTGGTCTTCGCAATCTGACTGCCGGGCCTTGGATTTTGGCGCTGTACCAGGCGCAGGGCAAAACGCAGCACCTCCTCGCTCACCTTCATCCGGCGGGCAATCTGCGCAAATTCGTGGTGCGCCATCCGCTCGAAATGGTCACGCACCAGCGCCAAGGCCTCTTGTCGCCACGGGGTCTCGGCGGGCAAGACACGCAACTGGATGAGCAAGCATTCTTGCAGGGTGCGAGCCGCAACCCCCGTGGGGGTAAAATTCTGTACCTGGTGCAGAACCGCCTCGACCTCATCTAGGCCGACGCCAAGCTCCGCGACCGTCGTTTGGACTTCGTCTAGGCCATAACTCAGATAGCCGTCTTCATTGATGGCATCCACAATCGCAGTGGCGATGATGGTATCGGTCGGCGAAAAGGGCTGTAGTTGAATCTGCGCCATCAGGTGTTCGCGCAACGACTCGCCACCGCCGTCTTGGCTCTCGTATTCCTTGCCATCCTCATCATCCGAGTCAGAACCTGACGAGCTTGCACTAGAGAGGTCGTAGCAGTCTTCCCAGGCGCTGTCCACGGGCAGATCATCGGGCATGGTCTCGCCCTTGAGATCAAGCTCGGTCTCGCTCCGGTCATCGCGATTGTCCGCTCTGATCTCACTCGCACTGTCCGAGAGGCTTGGCGTGACCTCGCCCATGTCGGCGAAATCCTCCATCCGCTCTACCTCATCCAGCCTCTCGCCACCGGCGTCCGGGTCGTCAGACGAGAGTTCCTCTAGCATAGGATTAGTTTCCAACGCCGTTTGGATCTCGAGTTCCAATTCCATGGTAGAGAGCTGCAGCAGCCGGATGGCCTGTTGCAACTGCGGTGTCATGGTGAGTTGCTGACCAAGCCGGAGTTGAAGAGACTGCTTCATGGGGAGGACAAGGGTGGACAGGAGACAATGAAGGGTCGATGATACGGCAAATACCATGCCAGCACAACCACCGACCCGATAACAGGCAATCCCAATCGGAGTAAGCAACGCCCACAACCCCCACCCAACGGAAGAGGCGATATATCTACTTAGCTAGCTCAGCGATCCAAGAAAAGTGTGCTCGAGACTACTCTCTTGTAATCCATTGCGCTAAGAGGCTAGATCGACAACGGAATGGGCCAGATTGGTGTAAACATTGTTAGCTTCTTCGCTGTGAACTGTAACACCCTGCTCTTTACCATTCTTGTCCTTCCGTCCCCATCGGGCACCAGACCAATTTTCATCCGCTGCCGTTAAATAAAAAATCGGTTCTGATAACTTTTGCAAGACCGGAATCAACCCGCTACAGGGCACCTCTAAGAATTGCAGAATTGTTTTTTCTTGTATCAGCGAAATCAGGTTATTATGTTCGTAAAATTGGCGGTTTTACCAATTCTTAGAGGTGGCCTTATCTCAAATTTCAGGCTCCGCTTGCTAAATCAGGTCGGGGTGAAGATGGGTTTTTAGAGGTTCCCTAAATCTCTTCCGCACGGTCGGCAACGAGTAACGAGGCAGACCTCGTCTCGCACCCCAATGTGGATATGTCAAGATACTTTGCAGGTATCCCATAGACACGCCCCCCTCTTGATAATAGCTTGTCTCTGAGAAGCTCGCGCACCGTCTGCGTTGGCGTTATCTTGGGAAAGCCGCTATGAAGCCGTTCGTCACCGCCCTGGTTGTCCTCTGTTCGCTAGTTCTCCCCTCTTTTGCCTGTGCAGGTGAGACATCGGTTCAGGCGTTAAGCACCTGGACGAACCAAAGTGGTTCTTTGTTGTACATCGACAGCGTTGCAAGCAACGGCCTCATCAGCGGGACGTACATCAACAAGGCGTCGGGCTATGGGTGTCAGAACATCCCGTACCCCGTGACCGGATGGGTGTATGGCTCGGCCATGACCTTCACCACCATCTGGCAGGGCTCGACCTCCTGTAATTCCATTACCGCCTGGACTGGGTTCCTGGGTGCCGATGACGCCATACATACCCTGTGGCAGCTTGTGGTAAATGGCTCCTCAAAAACCTCACAGATTATTCAAGGCGCTGATACGTTCACGCCAGTCGCAGGCAATCACGCCAATGCCCTTCTCATAGAAAAGAAGGCCGAGTAAGGCGGGGTTTGGTTGGTGTTACGTAAGGACGCCTCTAAAAATCAGCAAAACCGCCAATTTCTTGAATACAAATGGTTGATTTTGCTGGTGTCAGAAGATCAATTCTGCAATTTTTAGAGGCACCCTAGAACAAATACGTTAATAATGGATTTGTGATACTCGATGTCTCTTGTTTCTTTTTATGATGATTCTTGCCAATTATGGCCAGATGCAGCGGTGATTGGTTGCGGGAGCGGTTATGAGAGCGACGTAGTTGTTTACCGTCAATCCCTACTACCTCACCAGAGGTCAACTCGGTCACTGACTGTATCCACTCACTGAAACAAGCGGAGCATCCTACGGGTGATAAGGCGGAGATGATCCTGGCGATGGTGTCGTCACCTGGGATGCCGTTGGACAAAGGGACAAGCTGTCGCAGCCATTCCAGTTTCGCATGTCCAAAGGTTTCGATTTGCGACCAACCTTCAGCGCCACGCACAACAGCACCATAATCCTGTTCTATCAATGAGTTGATGGCGCTTGTGACGTTCTACTCGCGGATCCTTCAGGCGCGAAAAATGATCTATAATGGGAGCAACATAAAACGATCATACGACCTCACCCCCGCTCCATGACTGGAGAGGGGAAATTTGCTAATCGTTTTGCGATGCCTTTGCTCTATCTAAGGATTGATGGGACATCAGGGTTCAGGTGCGGGTAAAGCGCCCACTAGATCACGTAGATCACTGATGTCAATAAATTTTTAATGATCTTGCCCTGTGCGCCCAAGGCTCGCACTTGTAACCAGAAGATATTCCCGTATAATGCGCGACTCTCCTGCAGTTTTGCGGTTTCTCAAAGACGGGGCGTAGCGCAGCCTGGTAGCGCACCTGAATGGGGTTCAGGTGGTCGGAGGTTCAAATCCTCTCGCCCCGACCAATGAAATTAGGGGGTTGCTGGTAGACAGGGAAGCCTAGTTCTATCTGTGTCAGCAGGTTTTAGATGGTTTAGCCCACCAGTTCCCCGCGTCTGTCGTCCCCTCACCCCCAATCGCCGGTGCCTGCGCCAGCGGCTCTGTTTGCCGTGCCCGCCCAGACGAACTCCCGAAGTAGTACGAGATTGCGCTTATCCACGCAGTTCCGAGTGCGCCGACCATCGCCACCACCACCTCTTTGCTCCCAGTCGGTGGCTCAACGAACAGCGGGGCCATCAACAGTCCGAAGAACCCGATCGTGGTTCCGGCACAGCCAGAACCATCGGCATCCAATCCTTGACCGCCATCTCGCGTTGCCTTGCACTATTCCGATCATTGATCGACGGCGCGGGACAAGGGTATTTCGCTGTCTTTTGAGGCAATCACCATGATGGCTAGAAAGACACTGAAAGGGTTGCTATGAAACATTGACATGCGCCGCCACCAAGGCCATCTAAGGGTGCATCTTCAGGACGGCAATGCTGACGATAGCCGCCATGAGACCACCCAGCCGGAGGGTAATCCGTAGCTCTATTGCGAGCATGTCGGCACGCAACTCGCGGATGTCCCCTTTGGTGGCCAGCGTCGAATCCAGTGCCTCGGACAGGGATTGGCTCTGGGCCTCGGCGATGGCTGCAGCCTGCTCACGCAGCAGCCCCCGCTTTCTCAAATCGCTCAACGAACTTGTGCGTATCGAGGGTAACAACGGCCATGACACACCCTCCTAATTATGGCCACCAGCATACCGCCTCTTGACATGCACCGCCACCCGTACCACACCCGCCGTACTGCCCCACATGGGCAGTCGGGGTTCGCCTCCCGCATTACCGGGCGCACAGACACTCACGCGGTAGTGCCTTTGTTGTGCCCGCTTTCTCAAGGACGCACTCGTGTGCGTCATTCTCGGTAACGGTAAGGCTAACCTTGCACGGTTCACCACCCTATCGATTCGCCTCGTTTGGTGGTGGATTCTCCGGCTGCCTCGCATCAGAGAGACCATCACCATATCTATTCTTACAGCCGCAGGCGCATCAGCACCTGTGCGCACCACATCCGGCGTTGCATCGCGATCCCTTCTTGCTCCCCGCTGATCTCGGGGAAATAGCACCACCCACGCCAGCCTGACATAAGCAGGTGATGGCGCTCGGCGCGAATCTCGCCTATCAAGTTTCTTACGCTAGACCGCTTGCAATGCTAGGAAACTTAACGATAGACTGCACAGGGAGATACCATTACGCAGATGATGGCGCTTGGCGCGAATCTCTCCTGTCAAGTTTTTTGCACTAGACCAATTGCATACCAAAAGACTCGTGGTGGTTCACCGGCTGTCAGTAGAACCCATCACCTCGCCACTACCCCCTACCACCTCCCCTCTTAGCAAAGGCACGAGCCATGTCAGAAGACGCACTGTATCGGTTTTGGGGTAAGGCGGATCCTGCCTATCCAGGTGAATGCAAATGGCACTCTGCCATCCTGCATATGCTGGATGTGGCTTGTGTGGCAGAAGCGCTACTGGAGCAACCAGGGCAGCGGCGCGACCACCTTCTCGGGTTGTGCTCTGGCGTGGCCAATCCCGGTGGCTGGTTGGTCTTTCTCGCCGCGCTCCACGATATTGGCAAGGTTTCCCCGGGATTTCAGAAAAAACTTCCCGATTGGGAGCAATCGTTGCGCCAAGCGAAGTTCCCATTCGCAGAGATAGATGAAGCTAACCACGGACTGGTGGGCTATGCGCTCTTGGTTGAACTATTGCGGAGTAATGGCGGTTGCGACCTGGGCTTGGCGTTGGCGCAAGGCCCCGCCGCCCACCATGGTCGGTTTTTCTATGGGACAGGCCCGAAAAAGCTGCGGGCGAAGATTGGGGATGGCCCGTGGGTTACAGCGCGTGAGCAGATTGTGACCGCGCTGCGTGTGTTGTTCGGCCTCGCTTGGGAAAATTGCCCCTGGCGTGGGCAAGAGGCATTGCCCACCGCCCCCCTCATGCTCTTCGCCGGGCTCATCACGATCGCCGATTGGATCGGCTCAGACGCCTCGCCGATGCGCTTTCCGTATCACGCTGCAGAAGGTCTGACGCTTGCCGACTACCGTGCCGATCGCTTGCAGCGGGCGCGGCGCTTGGTCGGCGCGTGGCAACTCGCGAGTCTGCCGGTTGCGCCTGGGGAAAGCCGCTTTGCGGAACTATTCGCTTTTGACGCGCCAAACCCCTGCCAACCAAACCCCTGCCAACAGGCAACCTTGGCGGTAGCGCGGACGATCGCGTGCAGCGGCCCTGGCCTACTCATCATCGAGACCCCGATGGGTAGCGGCAAGACCGAGGCGGCGCTCGCCGCCGCCGACATTTGGCTCCGCGAGCGCGGCGCGGCGGGTCTCTATTACGCCCTACCCACCCAGGCAACCGCAAACCAGATGTTTGGCCGCGTCCACGACTTCCTCAAGCGCAACCCGGGCGTACACCAGACCGAACTCCACCTTATCCACAGCTACGCCATGCTGCAAGCTTCGTACGCAGCACTCCGCGCCCAGTCGCACCCAGACGGCGCGGAACTCTGCGCGAGTTCGGTGTATGACGAGGACAACGCTACGCAGCGTGGCAACGTGACCGCTTCGGACTGGTTTACGGGTCGCAAACGCGGCCTACTCGCGCCCTTTGCGGTTGGCACCGTGGATCAGACCTTGATGGCAGGGTTGCGGGTCAAGCACATGTTCGTCCGCCTGTTCGGGCTTGCCGGCAAGGTCGTTGTCATCGACGAGGTACACGCCTACGACACCTACACCTCGGCGCTACTAGAAAACCTGCTCCGCTGGCTCGCGCAACTCGGCACGACCGTCATCTTGTTATCCGCCACGCTGCCACCGACCAAGCGTAAGGTGCTGCTGAAGGCGTACCGAAAAGACGCGCAGTGCGTTGACGAACCCCACTACCCTTGCGTCATCGGCGTGGGTACTACGGGGTGTGTAGTAACAGCGGCGGTTACGGGTCTTAGCCAGCAGCCCTATCACCTCGAACCCTGGCGGCTTACGCAGGAACAACGCTACCCGGGGATCGCCGCACGGTTGGTGGAAAGTCTCGCCCACGGTGGTTGCGCCGCTTGCATTCTCAATACCGTGGGCGAGGCGCAGGCGCTCTTTTCTCACCTCAGCCAAGAGCCCGCCCTAGCCGATGCCGAGCGCATCCTCTTCCACGCCCGCTTTCCCATGGGGCAACGCCTACTGATAGAACAACGCTTACAGGCATGGTTTGGCAAGGAGCGTGATGGCACCGGGCAGCGCCCACGCAAGGCGATTGTAGTGGCGACCCAGGTGCTCGAACAGAGCTTGGATGTCGATTTTGATCTGATGATAAGCGACCTCGCGCCCATCGACCTCTTGTTGCAGCGCGCCGGACGCCTGCATCGCCACGACCGCCCCCGTCCGCAGGGCTTGGAACAGGCCACCCTCTACGTGTTGCAGCCCCCCGATCTGCGCTGCAAGAAGCCTGATCTTCGCCCATCGAGCTTTGTCTACGCACCTCTCCTGCTCGTCAAGACCGCCCTGTTGCTAGAAGAGGCCACCCTTATGGTGCGCGAAGCCGCCGACCTGGAGCGGCTCATCTGTCGCGTCTATGAGGAGGGACAGGGCCCGGCGGTTCCGTCTCACTTACAGGACTGGGCGGACAACGAAGTCATCCAAAACAAGTGGGAAGCGACGCGCCAGAAAATGGCGGCGCAGGGGGTGGAACTGCCAGCAGTATGGGACGCGGAGGAGTTTTTCGAGGCGGGGAACAACGTCCGCGACGATGATGACGCCGAGACCCAGGCATTTACCCGACTCACTCGCCCGAGCATTACCATCATTATTGTATATGACTTTGCAGGACAACCTTCGCTGGTTGCCGAGCGACTAGAGCCCGTGCGCCTCTGCGGTACCGAGCCGCTGACGTTGGACGAGGCGCGTGCCCTCCAGAACAACAGCGTAAGCGTGAGCGACCCTGATTGGGTCAAGCACTTCAAGGAGCAGGAGCCGCCAGAGCGGTGGCAACGCAGCAGCCTATTACGGCACTGCCGCCTGGCCCGCTTTCACGACGGTGAGCTGCGGTGGGGGAAGAAGTTGCTACGGGTGTCCAAGGCGCTGGGCGTTGAGGTAATCAACCCTGAGAAGAAGAGATAGGGCAGGTTGCCCTGCCCCAAAGCCCCGCTGACGCGGGGAAGAGGTTCTAACCCAATGGTTAAATAACGCTCACAACGGTTCAACCCAGCGGTTCAACCCAACATGGCAGGGAAACAACCAGGGGTGATTGTACCAGCGATCGATTAAAGTGCGCACACTGGATTTTTTTAAAAAACGCGCACAACATACTAGCTTTCATCTCAGACGACGAGTAGGATGTTTTCCATCACCAGCGGGGAGGCATGTATGGGCGCACCAGAAGAACTGAAGAGGTACCTCGGGAAGATGCACCTCGATGATTTGCGGGGTCGCTATGCGGGATTCTCCCCCGTAGCACAAAGGCTTATCGATGTATCTTGCGATGGGCTAGGGGCTGATGCCGCAGAAGAAGAGATCGCAATCGTTCGCGAGACGCTGCATAACGGCTATGGGTACGGGAAATCTAACAAAAGAAAACCATAAGGAAACAGACACATGACGACGTTTAATCTCGTGAGCCAACCCTGGCTACCAGCCCTACCTGTGACGGGGGGAAAGGCCGAGTATTCGCTCCGCGAACTGTTTGAACAGGCGCACACCTTGCGCGACCTCAGCGCCGCCAACCCGCTGACCGAGGCCGCCCTGTGCCGCCTACTGCTGGCGGTGCTGCACCGCGCCTATCGCGGGCCGACCACCGGCAAGGCGTGGCAGGCGCTGTGGCAGATGGGACAGTTCGACGCCACCATCCCCGCCTACCTCGCGGCGCAAGCCGAACACTTCGACCTCTTCTCGGTGACGCGCCCGTTCTACCAGACCGCCGGGTTTACCACCGACGGCGAGCCGACACCGGTGAGCAAGCTGCTGCATGAGCTGGCCTGCGCCACCAACAAGACCCTCTTTGACCACACCCTCGACGACCAACCGCCACGCCTGTCCCCGGCGGAGGCGGCGCGTGCGCTTATCACCTTTCAGGGCTACGCCCTCGGTGGAGGCAAGAGTGCGGCGAGCCAAACCTTCGGCGCTCACCCGTACTTTGGCAACGCCCCGCTGAACCAAGGAGCCTTGGTGTTTATCAAGGGCGAGAACCTCTTTCAGACGCTGCTCTTGAATGCGGTCTACTACGACCCGACCCAACCCAACCGCCCCATCCCAAGAGATTTCGACCGCGAGGACTTGCCCGTTTGGGAGCGAGACGCCACTCGCCGCAAGCCGGGTGACTATCCGCAAGCGGGTTATCTTGACTACCTGACCTGGATGAGCCGCCACGTTCGCCTGCTCCCCGACCCGGACGGAGAGACCGTGTCGTGGTGCTACCTGGCGCAGGGGGAAAAGCTGCCCGCCGCGAAGGAGGGCCAAGGGCCAACGGTGAGGGATCCGTTCTGCGCCTTTCGCACCAACAAGGACGGGCTCACCTTTCCTATCAAACTTCAGGAGGATAAGGCCCTGTGGCGCGATAGTGGCAGCCTGTTCGCCTGGAAAGAGGAGACGCACGCCTCGGGCACGTTGCGCCATGCGCACGAGGTCGCGGAGTACCTTGATGACCTCGAATTACGCTGCGCGGTGATTGGGCTTGCCAACGACCAGGCCAACCCGTTGCTGTGGCGGCAAGAGGTGCTGCCGCTCAGTCTTGCGCTGCTACGCGAAGGACAGGTAGTGGCCTACATTGAGCGGGCGCTTGAGTGGTGCGAAGAGCTTGGGTTTCTCTTGCGCGAACAGGTCAAGGCCCTGGCCGGCGAGATTCTCACCAATGGCGGGCGGACGCCAGACGCAGGGCAGGCCAGCAAATTCGCCAAGAATCTCGGCGCAGAAGCACGTTACTGGGCCGAACTAGAACCTTTGTTCCACCGCTATCTCGACGAAATGCCAAAGGCCACGGATCGCGACCAACGAGTGCGCCAATGGGAAAAAGACACGGCTGATATCGCCATAAATACCTTTAATAAAACAACCGAAAACGCCCTTGGCTATCGTGCGCGTGAGTTGCGGGCGCGCGTGGTGGTGGGGGACAGATTCAAAGCTATTGTCACGAACAAGCTAAACAAACACCAACCCTAAAGAGGTGATTCCATGACTGCCGAAGATAAACCACACCCCCTCATCAACAGGCTTGAGGGACTCGCGGGTAAACAACCGGATGGGAGTTATAAACCAGAGGGTCGCGACCGGGCGGCCTTAGCGCATTTGCGCCGTGGGCTTGGCCGCACACTCGGAGAGAGCGGCGAGATGATGCCCTATGTTGTCCCGTTTCTCCCCGAGAAAGGACGCCATGACCCCTACTTTCTCGTTGCCGCGCTGTTTGCGAGCCACCCGCCCGAGGACAACCGCAAGGGCATCTCGATCGGCAAGGCCATGTGTGCCGTATGGGTAGCGCGTGACAAAACAGACAGCATCGAAAAGCGCTTCGTGGCACTCCTGAACGCCAACGCCAACGACCTGCCCCACCACCTACGTACGGCCATTGGCCTCATCAAGGCCGAGTCGTCGCTTGCGCCGCTTGATTACCAGCGCTTGTTAAAAGACCTCCGCCACTGGAACCACGCCAATCGCGACGTGCAACGGCGGTGGGCGCAGGATTTCTGGCTCAAGGAAAAGGAAAAAAACGAAGGATCTAACCAGTCCCCTGAGTCAACCATTACCTCTCCAACCCTGTAAGGAATCTTACCCATGTTTATCGAACTGCACCTGCTCCAAAACTTCGGCCCCTCTAACCTCAACCGTAACGACACCAACGCGCCCAAGGACTGCACCTTCGGGGGCTTTCGGCGCTCACGCATCTCCAGCCAATGTATTAAACGATCGATCCGCCGCCACGAGGCGTTCACGCAGGCCGTATTGGATGCGGGCGGTAACCTCGGCTCTCGCACCAAGCGGATTGCCGGCGAGTTGGCGGATCGCTTGGCAACACCAGGGCGCACGCCACAAGAGGCGGTGCGGGTTGTCAAAAATCTGCTGGGTAGCATCAAGCTCTCCTTCGACAAGAAGTCGGAGAAGGGCGCAGACGAGGACGGGCCAAACTACCCAAAGACCGAGTATCTGCTGTTTCTGAGCGAGAGTGAGATCGAGGAAATCACCAAGCTTGCGGATCAACAGTGGGATGCATTGCTAGCCGCTGAGCTACCCAATGCCGACGAGTCGGATGAGGAAAGTGGCAAGAAAAAGGTCGATAAGAAAAAGGCCAAGAAGGACGCAACCAAGGCCGCGCCAAAAGAGGTGCTGAAGGCGTTGGAGGAGATCCTGCACCAGCCACGTCGGCTCGCGGCTGACATCGCCTTGTTCGGGCGCATGGTGGCCGATGGTGCCAACATGAACATCAACGCCGCCTGTCAGGTCGCCCACGCCCTCTCCACCAACGAGATGAGCATGGAGATGGATTTCTTCACAGCAGTGGATGACCTGCTGCCAAACGGCGAGACCGGCGCGGACATGCTCGGCATCGTCGAGTTTAACAGCGCTTGTTATTATCGCTATGCCCAGGTCAATCTTGGCATCCTCGCCAAAAACCTCAACGACAAACCGGAACTCGTCCGTGCTGCGATTCGCGGCTTCCTCCTCGCCTCTGCGGCGGCCGTGCCCACTGGTATGCAAAACAGCATGGCGGCGCACAATCCGCCTTCTTACCTACGGGTGCTGGTGCGCTCGCAGGGTGCACCCTGGTCGCTCGCCAACGCCTTTCTGAAACCGGTGCGCACCCGGCCTGGGGACAAAAAGGACTTGGTGGGTCAGTCGGTCGAGAGGCTTGAGGACTACCTCGGCAAGCTGAAAGGTGCTTACGGCGCGGAGGGCTTTGAACTCGATTGTACCCTCTCGCTGGCAGAGACCGCAGAGGCAGCCATCCCCCTCCAAGCGCTGGTCAAGCAGGTGGACGACTACCTGGCCGCCCAGGTGGGACAATAGCCGTGGGTACGCTATTGCTCCGTTGCGTAGGCCCCATGCAGTCCTGGGGCAGTCGCAGTCGTTTCCAGGAGCGCGACACCGAACGCGAGCCCACCAAGAGCGGCATCGTCGGCCTGCTCTGCGCGGCCCTAGGGCGGGAGCGCGGAGAACCACTCGACGACCTCAACGCCCTACGCTTTGGGGTGCGGGTGGATCGCGAGGGCATCCTTGATCGGGATTACCACACCACCTTGAGGGTGATCAATGCCGAGCAAAAGAAGCACAGCACTCAGCTATCCAACCGCTATTATCTCGCCGACGCAGCCTTTTTGGTGGGACTAGAGGGCGAGCGAGCACTGCTCGAACGTCTCCAAGCAGCCCTGCAAGATCCGGTGTGGCCGCTCTATCTCGGGCGCAAGTCGTTCGTGCCGGGTTGTCCGTTGTCTCTTCTCCGCGATGGCTTGGTGGAGCAATCGCTAGAGGATGCGCTACGCGACCAACCGAGTATCGCCCCACCCGAGCTTCGCCAGAAGACCACAGAGAAAATGAGAATCTTGCTCGAAGACCCGCACGGTGAGGAGCGACGCCAGGACGTAGCGGTTGATTTTCGTCACGCAAGCCGCGCTTTCTACACACGGCAGGTCAGTACTCGTTGGGTTACGGCCCCGGGGCCAAGGGAGGAAACATGTACTTGAGTGAGATCCGCATTGATGGCCTAAACCGTGCCACCAGGCACCTCATCGACGACCCCTATAAGCTTCACGCGGCGTTGATGGGTGGTTTCGCACCTGACCAACCTGGAGAGCGGGTGCTGTTCCGCCAAGAGCCGCCGCAGCCCGGCTCTGCTTGGGCACAGGTTATCGTCCAGAGTCAGACCGAACCGAATTGGACGGCGCTGCTGGAGAAATACGCCGATCACCTGCGGCTCAGGACGAAAACGGTAGCGTTGGCCTTTCAGCCCGGGCAATTGCTGCGGTTTCGGCTCCGCGCTAACCCGACCGTGGCCAGAAAACGCCTTGATGGTGCCGCCGATCATGACAACCGCTGTCGCAAACCTCGCAGAGGTGAGGCCGAACACGCTAGCCTCGACGATGCCGCCGATCACAGCAAACATCGCAGCCAACGCTGTGGCTTGGTGGGGGAGAGTGATCAACGAAAATGGCTTCAGCATCGCTCCGCCAGTTTTGGTTTTGCCTTACGCTATTTCCAGGTGGTCGATGAAGGGATGGTGTCTAGCTATAAACGCGCCAAGGAAACCACAAAGGAACAGCAGATGAGTTTTCGCACCGTGCGCTACGAGGGCGTATTGGTAGTGGAGGATGCAGCACGCCTACACGAGACGATTACCAAGGGCATCGGCCCGGCCAAGGGGTTTGGCTGTGGACTGCTGAGTGTGGCACCCGGATGAAACCATGAGCGAGGCCCTCCCCGACATCTCCCCCATCCCCATCAAAGAGCGGCTGTCGCTGCTCTTTGTCGAGCGTTGTCGCGTCGATGTCGTGGACAACGCCTTTGTCATGATCGACAAAGAGGGCGTGCGCACCCACATCCCGCTCGGCGGCATCGCTTGTTTGATGCTAGAGCCGGGTGTGCGTCTTTCTCATCGTGCCGCCCAACTCGCGGCCAAAACCGGCACCTTGCTGGTATGGGTCGGCGAAGGCGGGGTACGGCTGTACTCGGCGGGCCAACCGGGTGGGGCGCGCTCAGAACGCCTGCTCTACCAGGCAGCGATCGCGCTTAACGAACCAGCGCGACTCAAGGTGGTGCGCGAGATGTACCGCCGTCGCTTCAATGACGAACCGCCGGCCAATCGGAGCGTCGATCAGCTACGCGGCATTGAGGGGGCGCGGGTGAAAAAGATCTACGAACTCCTCGCCAAGCTCCATGGCGTCCCCTGGAAGGGGCGGCGCTATGACGCCGACGACTGGGACGACTCCGACCTGCCGAACAAGTGCCTCTCCGCCGCGACCGCCTGCCTCTATGGCGTGACCGAGGCCGCTGTGCTCGCCGCTGGTTATGCGCCCGCCATTGGGTTTATTCACCACGGCAAGCCGTTGTCGTTTGTCTATGATATTGCGGATATCTATAAATTCGACACCGTGGTTCCGCTTGCGTTCAAGGTAGCCGCTAAAGCGCCAGCGAACCCCGAACGGGTCGTGCGCCTCGCCTGCCGCGACTCGTTCCGCGAGACCCGCTTGCTCGCGAAGATCATCCCCGACATCGAGGAGATCCTCCACGCGAGTGGCGAAACCCCGCCCAAACCACCCGATGACGGGCTTGGCCCGGCCATCCCCAACAAGAAAGGTCTTGGCGATGCTGGTCATCGTGCTTGAGAACGCTCCACTGCGGCTGCGTGGGCGTATGGCCATCTGGTTGCTGGAGATCCGTGCGGGCGTCTATGTCGGCAATTATTCGCGCAAGGTGCGTGAAATGCTGTGGAAACAGGTCGAGGCGGGCATCGAAGACGGTAACGCCGTCATCGCCTGGCGTGAGAATAACGAGGCCGGTTTCGACTTCATGACCTTTGGCAAAAACCGCCGCATCCCCAAGGAAGTGGACGGTGCTAAACTGATCTCCTTTCTGCCCCTAGAGCCTGACCCAGACGACGAAGGCGACGGCTCAGGATGACCTAGCGCCCGACACAGACGACGAAGATAATGGGTGAGGATGACGGAAACGCTCTTTGAAAATATAGCAAAATCAATGAGAACGCCCGATGCCCATCGGTGGCGCAAAGGGTGTTCTTTTTCTTCTTTTTTATTATAATGTTGTGGGTAGAGTGTTCCCCGCGCCTGCGGGGATGAACCGACAGGGGATCAACTACGAGCGTTGCAGGTACAGTGTTCCCCGCGCCTGCGGGGATGAACCGTGTTGACTTTTAAAACATTCATAACTGAAACGGTGTTCCCCGCGCCTGCGGGGATGAACCGGCTAATTGCTGCTATCTGTTCAGTAGTGAGGGGTGTTCCCCGCGCCTGCGGGGATGAACCGTCACTGTTAGTTATATAATTTGTGCATTACCAGTGTTCCCCGCGCCTGCGGGGATGAACCGGCGCTTGCGACGGACGCAAGTAGGCGCGTATCGTGTTCCCCGC
>CAIRSR010000140.1 GCA_903881315.1 uncultured Thiotrichales bacterium
ACATTTGCCACGATCCGTCATCGGACGCACTTGACCAAGAACTGCGTATCGCGGGCCACGTTACTGGGTCTGGCGTTTAAATTGGCTGAGGAAGCTGAAAAGACTTGGCATCGGATCAAAGGGTGCCAACGGGTAGCGGAGCTACTGGAGGGTACCCTTTTCAAGTACGGTGTACGAGTGGTCAAGGAACAGTCAGAAGAGCAGCGGGTGGCCGCCTGATAAACCCTTCATACACCACATTTGACAATAGCTCTGAGTGGGGTTCCCGATCAGCACTGGGACTTGATTGTGACCATGGATGACGCAACCAACGAGCACTACCCAATGTTTTTCGTGGAAGAGGAAGGTACCGCAAGCAGTTTGCAGGGGGTACGAGAAGTTGTGTCTGCGCGAGGTTTGTTCTGCTCGCTCTACACCGATCGTGGTAGCCACTACTGGACGACACCTGAAGCCGGGGGAAAGGTGGACAAGGTGCATCTCACCGCATTTGGCGAGGCCATGAAACGCTTAGGCATTGAGATGATTCCGGCCTATTCTCCAGAGGCACGGGGCCGCTCAGAGCGGGCCTTTTCTACCGCACGGCTACCCAAGGAGCTGGCGTTGGCCGGTATCACCAACATGGCTGCTGCCAATCACTACTTGGCGACAGTCTACCGACCAGCGTTCAATCGTGAGTTCTCTCACACAGCAGCAGAGCAAGGATCGGCATTCGTCCCACTCCTTGGCGTAAACTTGGATGATGTCCTCTGCGAACAATACGAACGCACCGTCGGCAAAGACAATTGTGTCCGATTCGAGGGACTGGTGTTACAGATTCCTGCTGATCGGCACCGTTGTCACTACGTGAAGGTGAAGGTGCGAGTCCATCGCTACGCGGATGGTACTCTTGCCATGTTCCATGGCCCACGGCGCTTAGCCAACTACGATGTTAAAGGCAAGTTGTTAATAGAAAAGCATATCTAGGTCGTGGCGTAACCCGCTTCGCTTTCGACCGTGTGGGCACTGCTACCAAGGCAGTAGTCCGAAGTAGTTCCTACATAGTAACTAATGAAAAGCGGACAATCTGTTTGCTATAAAACCGGACAGTTCTATTTACTCCTGACACAGGACAAGGCTCCGCCTTGCCTACTTATGGTGGTTGCGGCACAATGCAGAGAGGGTTCGTTCTTTGTCCCGCCGTAATGTGTCGTTCGTAGAGCAGTTTCTGGTGTTGTTTCGAATGCGTTGAGGAGAGGGCAAGCAAGTCGGTTGTGCAGAGCGCAATGTTTTTTTCGGTCTCGTGAGCGCTGACCGGATGGATTAACACCACCATACTTGATGGAGACATCTTGGTTTTTTGTGCTCCCTGTAGGTAGCTTGCGTATCGGAGGTTGCTGAGATTAGCACGTATCGCCTTCTCATCCTTGATTGGGACGGTACCCTCGTTGATTCTGAGGGCTATATCGTTGCTTGCTTTCAACAAGCAGCGCAGGATCTTGGGCTTCCGTCTTTGCCCTATGCAGCAGTCCGTAGCGTTATTGGTCTCGGATTGATGGAGGCGTGCGGGGTGCTTTTGCCTGGGATCGATACGGTAGGGCAGCGGTTTGTGGCGGATCGTTATTGTCATCACTACCTGATTGGGTCGGGTGCAGCACACCCCCGTCTTTTTCCCGGTGTACAAGAAACCTTGCGCTCGCTTTATGATGACGGCTATTTGTTGGCGGTAGCGACCGGCAAAAGCCGACGCGGACTCGAACGATCTTTGCGCGATACCGGGTTGTTGGGTGTGTTCCATGCTTCGCGCTGTGCCGATGAGACCTGTTCTAAGCCCGATCCGCAGATGCTTTCCGAAATCCTAGAAGAGCTACAAATTCCTGTCGAACAATCCGTTATGGTGGGGGATACCGAGTTTGACATGGAAATGGCGCAACGTGCCACAATGGATCGTGTCGCGGTAACCTATGGCGCACACGATGTGGAAGACCTGCGTCGGTGGGAACCGTGCGCCTACCTGAATAATTTTTCTGAGCTGGGTGCTTGGCTTGCCCTCTGCGATCAATCTTTTATTCCGAGGAGTGTCCCGTGTCTGTAACACCGAGCAGTAATATGGATCCTGCAGAACTTGCTAAATTCGAGGCCCTGGCCTTTCGTTGGTGGGATCCGGAAAGTGAGTTTCGCCCCCTCCACCAGATCAACCCCTTGCGACTGGATTTCATTGATAGCCGTGTGCGACTTGCGGGTAAGCGGGTGCTCGACGTGGGATGTGGTGGGGGTATTCTGTCCGAAGCAATGGCAGTGCGTGGTGCGAAGGTAGTCGGTATCGATCTAGGTCATGCTCCATTGTCGGTTGCGCAGTTGCACCTTTTGGAATCTGGTGTGTCGGTTGATTATCGTAATGTAGCCGCAGAAGAGATTGCGAGCACCGAACCGGAGTCGTTTGATGTCGTGACCTGCATGGAGGTCTTGGAACACATCCCCGACCCCGCTTCCACCATTGCCGCTTGTGCTGCTTTGGTTAAACCAGGGGGGCATTGTTTTTTTGCTACGCTCAACCGAACTGTCAAATCCTACCTCTTTGCCATCGTTGGGGCGGAGTACGTCCTCCGTCTTCTGCCACGAGGTACGCACGACCACGCAAAGTTCATTCGTCCGGCGGAGCTGGCCGCCTGGGCGCGCGCAACCCACTTGACGCTACGAGAAGTAACCGGCATGAGTTACAACCCCTTTATGCGCACTGTTTCTTTGGTGCGTGATATGGATGTTAATTATCTCGCCCATTTTGTTCGGGAAGCGTAATGGCGGTGTCTCGTTTTCGTACGGTACTTTTCGATCTGGATGGAACCTTACTAGATACCGCTCCCGACCTCACTTGGGCCATTAATCAGTTGCGTGCTGAACATGGCCTACCCGCCCTGTCCTGCGAGTTCGTTCGCCCAACGGTTTCGCATGGTACGCCACGTATGCTCCACGCGGCGTTTGGTATTGATACGACCCATCCCGATTTCCCGGGCCTACGCACACGCCTACTAGACCTCTATCAGGGCCACATCGCTGATATGACGACCCCGTTTCGCGGAATGGCAGAGGCCTTGGTGGCGCTGGAAGAGGCCGGGATGAATTGGGGGGTGGTTACCAACAAACCGGCCTTTCTCACCAATCCCATCATGGCGCGTTTGGGGCTTGCTGCGCGTGCTGTTACAGTGGTCAGTGGTGATACGACACCGTTCTCCAAGCCTCATCCCGCGCCGCTACTCCACGCATGTCAAGAGGCCGGAAGTCTTCCGACGGAGTGCGTCTTTGTTGGGGATGCGGAATGTGACATAGCCGCTGGTCGTGCGGCTGGTATGGCGACGGTTGTCGCGCTATTCGGCTACCTATCGGCAGACGATGCCCCCCACAAATGGGGGGCTGATGTCCTCGTCGAAAGCCCTGCGACCATGTTGGACTGGATTCTCGCAGCGTAACAACGGATCCGAACGCCGTTCTATCCTTCACGTCCACCAAGGTTCTTGGGAGCGGCGGCAAGTTGTTTCGCTGCTGCCTTTTTGTGCAGAGAAAGATGGCTGGATTTCAGCATAGTCTTCGCCGTCGCACCCTTAGCCATTGGTGTCGCATGTCCCTTGCCCTTTGCAGAGGACAATGGGGTGGGGGTACCCTTAGGTAGGGTCTTCTCTTGGGGGTTTTTGGCAATCGGGTGATTGCCGTTTGGTTCTTTGCTTGTGGAAACACTCTTAACTGAGATGGCGTTGTTGACTCTCGTTGCCGATCCATTCTTGCTAGTGGGCGTGACCTTCTCGGCCATCAACGCAACCTTGGCTGTCTTTACGCCGGGACGTAGGGATGCGTTGTTTTTATTTTGGGGACGCACATCCTCCTCATCATCATCCTCGCGGGCCGCTACTTTTGATGCCCTCCGGTGCTCAGGTGCCGTATTTTTGAGGACGTGTTTGACGCGGGTATCATCGCTGTCTTCATCGTCCTCTGTTGTAGCAATACGCCTTTCTTGTGTAGCGCTGGCGCGGCGTCCAACGAATGAGGAATCCTCGATTGTGGCTACCATCGATGCGCCAGTGGGCTGGGAAGAACGGGTGACACGAATCGGTTGTGCGATTGCAATGGCCCCCTCTTCTCCCGATCGAGCCGCTAATCGTTGCTGAGTACCCTCTGGCAGCCAAATTGAGGTGTTGGCGGGCAAAGAGACACGGCCTTTCACTGCCCTCGTGGTGAGCGAGGCATTGATCTCGGTGAGTTCGCTCAGGGTGACCCCATAATCACGAGCAACCTTATAGATGGACGCAGGATTTTCTAACGCGACCTTTTCCCAGTTCAACGGCTGTTCGCGGTGTACTGTGCCAAAATAGCGTTCGGCATTGCGAGCAACATCACGGGCAGCCAGAAACTCCACGTAGAAATTACGTGAGTCGAATCCGAACTGAGAGCCACCATATTCCTCAAGGATTCGCGGGAAGTTCGTGCCAAACTCCGACTTCGCCTTCATCATTCCGCCAATACCATGATTATAGGAGGTAACGGCAAGCCCCCAATCTCCAAGCTGCGCATACGCATGGGCGAGATAGCGCGCACATCCCTCAGCGGCCAGCACTGGGTCATAACGCTCGTCTACCGCAGCGTTCACATTCATGAAGAGTCGGGCCGCTGGGAGCGTGAACTGCCAGATACCGACAGCACCAACTCCAGAGCGAGCATTTACCTGGAAAGACGACTCTACGTGTGGCAGAAAAGCCAGATCCTCGGGTACGCCGTACGAGCGGAAAATCTTGCGAAAGAGACCATCGTAACGCCCGCTTACCTTAACCCCCTCTAAAAATTTTTCGCGGACACCACTCTGAACCCGCACCCGATTATGGGCACCCGGCAGTTGGGAAATCTTCCCTAAGGTTCGGAATTTGGTGAGCAGTTCTTGCTCGCCTGCATCAAGCGCATCTCCGTATGCTACTTTCTGTTCTAAGACATGGAGGCGATTGACCAGATCCTCAAAAGGGCCACGGATGAATGCAGCCCGATCGACATTGCGACCATCTGCCCCTGATTCTGGTACGGTGAGCACTTCATACACCAACCCCGGGTTATCCATGTCATGCAAGACCACCTGCCGACGATCCCAAACCCCAAAAACATGGCGCCAGAAATTCACCCGTGCAGCCAGTTCTGCTTGGTGAGGGAAGGGATCGTCGGCGGGAATTTTTTGTACAAAAGCCTCATCAGGTAGGTCAGGGTCTGCGCCACTAAAGGTCGGTGCTAGGAAAAAAACCAGTGACAAGACGATTCCGCTTGCTACCATAAGCTGGAAATGGTTTTTACGCATTATTGCTTTCCCCAATCGTACCCTGTAGGCATTCACTGTTGCTGACAAGGAGGTCTAAATCGAATAACCCAAGATTAACGTCAGGAACTTTGTAATACCCGACGATACTCACCCCAACTGCTGCACCAACCGAACCACCATTTTGGGATAGCCAAGTAAGGCAACAGGAGTGAGTATGTTTCTACGCTTTACCGAGAGCTGACTACCAAAAAGCCAGCAAACGACCTGCCTCTACCTTGCTATCGAAGAGGCGCAATGGTCTCTCACCATTTTCCGTACAGTTGCCGGTGCTGACATCAAACGACCAGTTGTGCTTAGGACACGTAAGGTTGAGGCCATTCAACGCCAGGTGAGGGATGTCGGTGACCTGGTGTGGGCAGCGACTGTCGTAGACCCGCACCGCATCGCCACTCTTGTAGACGTAAAGGTGGCGGCCATCACAAGTCCGATAGGTAACACCACCCTCCGTCGCCTCACCAATCGCCATGATGTCATGCCAGCTTTTGCTGGCGTTGAGATTCTCCGGGCGAAATTCAGGGATATCCATCTCCAACAAAATATCGACAGCCCACACGATCTTAGCCAATCCGAGCGCAGGAAAGGCCATGAGGAGGGCATCCAATATCTCATTGGGTGTTACTCCATCACGTAATGCGCGAGTGAGATATTGGCGGAAACCCTTATCTGTCTGGGCGTGAACCTTGGTTATCACAGAAATGATATCGCGGGTTTTCGGGTCGAGATGTTTGCCCGCTTCTTTTAAAAATTTAAAGTAAGGTAATACAGCATCAGCGCGTGCGCTTATCAAATAATTGAGTGCATCACTCATCTTTAGGATCCTGTCGGTTTGCGGTAACAACTGATTAGAGCCTATAGGTTAGCGCATGGATTGCGAAGTTGCACTGGTTTCCGCAAAGTACGACAACTGTTTTGCTATGTTCCGCGCATAATCTAATGCAGTATCATGCTATTACGTTGTGTATTTACTGAGACGTGGGGAGGCACATGATGATTGCCTGTGCTACGTGTTGACGTATCCTAGTCTCTCGGCTAACATTAGCGAGGTTGCTTGTAGTTAGTCTCTTGAAGGGGCCATAGCTCAGCTGGGAGAGCGCTTGCATGGCATGCAAGAGGTCGGCGGTTCGATCCCGCCTGGCTCCACCAGTCTATCTGTTCAAACTGTGGTACATGAGGCGCGTGGCGGGTCGCAGTTCACGAATGCAGCATGTGCCGGTGTGCAAGTGGGATAGACCCTTGCCTCCCGTTTTAGCCCTGTCCCCATCGTCTAGAGGCCTAGGACATCGCCCTTTCACGGCGGTAACAGGGGTTCGAATCCCCTTGGGGACGCCAGTTTATCTCCGGCAGATCGTGCGTTGTGACGTGTCGGTTTTTAGGGAGCCTTATCGTTTGTGGTCATGTCCGTGGCGGTCGATTCTTCGTTGGGCCGCTGCTCTCCTAGGCGGGTGTGGTTCGTCGTTTGATCCGGTTCCGGCCAGAAGTTCTACATTCAAATTTAGGGAATCAAGTAATCCCATGATCGATTCTGTGTTTCCAGCGCTTGAGATTCGCGGTCGCAAGATCCTGCCGATCATACAAGGGGGGATGGGCGTAGGGATTTCCGCGCATCGGTTGGCAGGTGCTGTAGCCAAGGAGGGGGCGATGGGTACTATCGCGAGCGTTGAGTTGCGTCGCCTGCATCCGGATATCATGGAGCAAACGGGCAATTCCAAGGATCACGAGATACAGGCTGCGAGCAACCTGGTGGCGCTTGATCGAGAATTGATCGCAGCCCGCGAGATTGCGGGGCCTAGTGGGTTCATTGCCGTCAACGTGATGCGTGCGGTAAAGCACTATACTGATTTGGTGCGCCAGGCATGCAAGAGTGGCGCTAACGCCATCGTTATGGGGGCCGGATTACCCTTTGACCTGCCTGAGTTGACCAAAGAACATGATGACGTTGCGCTTATCCCTATCTTGTCCGAAGAGCGTGGGGTGCGTGCGGTTCTCAAGCGCTGGATGCGTGGTGGTCGGCTCCCCGATGCGATAGTGATTGAGCACCCGCGTTATGCCGGTGGTCACTTGGGTGCGACGCGCATTGAGGATATTGATGATCCGAAGTTTGATTTTTCTCGGGTCTTGGACGCCATTCGAGATGTGTTTACCCAACTTGGATTGGCTACGGATCGTGTGCCCTTGATTCCCGCAGGCGGCATTAATTCCTTCGAGAAGATTAAGGAAATGTTTGCGATGGGTGCGCGAGGGGTACAGATTGGAACGCCCTTTGCTGTTACTACAGAAGGGGATGCGCATGATATGTTTAAAAAGGTTTTGGTTTCCGCTACGCGCAAGGATATCATCACCTTTATGAGTACGGCTGGTTTACCGTGTCGTGCTGTGCTTACGCCGTGGTTAAAGCGCTATTTGCGTAATGAGTCTAAGCTGCGGTTTAAAGCGGTTCCTGGTGAGGGGGATTGTGTTCGTAATCTGGAGTGTCTCACGTATTGCGGGTTAAGGGACGGTGAACCAGAGGCGGGGCAATTTTGTATTGAAACGCAACTGGCTGCTGCGCAGAGAGGTGATTTGCGGCAGGGCTTGTTTTTCCGTGGTTCAGAGGAATTACCCTTTGGTAATGAGGTGCGCTCGGTTCATGAGTTGTTAGATTACCTCCTTTCCGGTCATTGGCCTGAAACCCCGCCTGCGCTAATTGTCTGATTTATCGCGAATCCACGGTTCATTCCCTATGTTTGAATCCAGTTCCACTTCTAAATCGGCCCCTCTGTTTCCGGCACTGCTCTCCGTCCCTTTTGGATTGATTCCTGTTCCGGTACATTCGTCCGTTCTGTCATTTGCACTTAACCGCATTTTTTCTCAGCAGGCGCAGAACGGAGATTTGGATTTCCTGCTGGGGCGGGTAATCACCATTAAGATTCACGACATGCGTCTGACCTTTTGTCTGACGCTGTCTGATGGGCGGTTGATTGCAGCCGATGAGAGTGCTGCTGACCTCGTTGTGGGGGGGGGGCTTTATGACCTGCTATTACTTGCAACAGCGCAGGAGGATCCTGATACCCTGTTCTTCCAGCGCCGCCTTCAGTTGGATGGGGATACGGAGCTGGGGCTTTATGTCAAAAACTTCCTCAACAGCCAGGATCCCAGAGAGTATCTGCCTATTCCGCTGCAATTGATCTTGCCTCATTTAGCCCCGCTATACGGTAGGTTTTTTGGAGGGCAGTAATAAGAAGTAAGTACAGTAAATGCAGTAAATAACTTTTGCGGATGAGCCGCCGGTGTAGCTCAGTCGGTAGAGCAACTGATTCGTAATCAGTAGGTCGGAGGTTCGATTCCTCTCCCCGGCACCAATTAAAACAACGGGTTACAGGTTAAAAACTGTAGCCCGTTTTTATTGGTGCTATGCTGGTGCTAGGTTGAAAATAAATCTGGGTAAAGTTTGGTAGGGGTGTTGGCTGCCACCGTACCCCTCTCGCAACGCACGCTACCCCTCTGAATCATTCCTTACGTTTTTTCTCAAGGTACTGCCGAATCCGAATCTCGGTCTGTTCCGTAGTCAAATAGATCCCGCACGTGCCAGAAGACAGCAGCACCCTCGACGCAAGCCAGGATTGTATGGTGACGTGCGGGATACCGCGTGCGGTCAATTCGCGTGCAGTCACCTTTGGAGGCGCAGCCTGACGCGCACGACGGGAGGTAGTGGGTGGGATAGGTTTTGCTGGTATCGGTGCGATGACTGGCGGAGGTGAGACGACCGGTTTGGATGGCTTTGCTCCTGATGTTATTTTCGATGGTGGCGCTACTGGTGGCAAAACCGTAGCAATAACATTTTCCACCGACTCGCCGTCGTCCTCCAGGTCGATACCAAATAGGTTGGAAAGTTGTGAGTCGTCCAATCGTTTTGCATCGTCAGGGATAGTGGTCTCGAGGATAGGCCCGGCGGCATGGATGAGTAGCTCATGTTGATCCACCTGGCGCAGTAGAAACAACAATTCGGGCTGTTGATCCAGGCGAGCACCGACCCCGTAGAGTGCAGCGGCCAGATGTTTGCAAAGTCCGGCGTAATCCGGGCAACTGCAATGCAGTTTGATTTCCCGAGGCGCAGGGAACAGCCCCGTACCTGGTTTGGTGATGATCTCCATCACCCCCTTTGAGAGCTTGCCCTGCAATAATTCGATGAGCGAATCTATCTTACCGGAACAGGATGTCTGAATAGATTTCCATTGCAATGATTCGAGGGCCTGGATAGTGATGTCAATGTGGTAGAGTTCCGTTCCCATGACCTGTGCTGTTATCTTCCCTGGCGCGATTTGCAGATCCAAGACCGAGCCGTTCCGCACATAGCTACGCCCACGCGGCAGACGATTTTCCCAATCACTGTAGGCATCTAGGTTATTGCACCAGGCCTTGCCCCAAAAGGTGTGGGCGATGGTGCGCCCACTGATAGTCACCGGCTGCAAGGTCTTGCCTTGCTTATTCATCGTCGCGACCTTTTTTGCAGCTTTCTGTCGCCGTTCGGCAACCGGCACATAGCGAGGCCAACCACCGTATCTACTCATCATTCATCCCCTTCTCTGAGGTCACCTGCAGTACCGTGGATATCCAAGGCCACCAATTGGAGTAATTCCGCATCGCTCATCTCGGTCAATAATAACTCACTGCCACCTTCCATCAACGCTTGGGAGAGTCCAAGTTTCGACTCGATGAGGGCGTCAATCTTTTCTTCCACGGTGCCACGACAGATGAATTTATGCACTAACACATTGCGGTGTTGGCCGATGCGATAGGCGCGATCGGTTGCTTGATTTTCCACCGCAGGGTTCCACCAGCGATCGAAGTGAACGACGTGCGAAGCAGCGGTCAGGGTAAGGCCAGTACCACCCGCCTTGATCGACAGCACAAAGAAAGGCGGGCCGAGTTCTTGTTGGAAGGCATCGACCAACAGCTTGCGTTGCTTCACAGCAGTCGAACCGTGTAAGACAAGCCCCTGTCGCCCGAATATGGTTTCCAAGAAGCGGCTTAGGTGTTCGGTCATCTCCTTGAATTGGGTGAACACCAAGACCTTTTCCTGGCGGGCGGCAATGGCCTCGGCAATCTCGTGTAGGCGGGCGAATTTTCCGCTCTCCGTCGGCACATAACCGCTATCGCCGAGCCATTGCGAGGGGTGATTGCAAATCTGCTTGAAACGCAAGAGATAGGCCAACACAACCCCACGCCGCTCGATTCCCTTGACCGTTCTTAATGTATGCGCGAGTTCCGCGACCGCTTGTTGATAGAGCACGGCTTGGGTTTTTGAGAGACTACACCAAGCCTTGACCTCGGTTTTGTCCGGAAGATCAGAAATAATTTTCTTGTCGGTTTTCAGGCGGCGCAGGATGTAGGGTCGCACCAGATTGCGTAACGGCGCGAAACCAGTGCGCGTGTCTTCCGCGAGCTGTTTTGCGAAACTGCCGAAGGTCTTGGCTGAACCTAACAATCCGGGACACAGAAAATCAAAGAGCGACCACAGATCGCTTAAGCGATTTTCTACCGGCGTTCCGGTCAAGGCCAAACGGGTTTGGCTGTGCAGGGCCTTTACCGTACGGGTTTGTTGTGCTCCAGGATTTTTGATCGCCTGTGCCTCGTCCAAGACCACGAGCGGCCATATCCTTTCGCTCATCCAGGGCAGACGCGCTACGGTTCCATAACTGGTGATGACGAGGTCGATTGGGTCTAACCTTTCACTCGGCCAATCGACCAGATCCTTGGTGGGAATTTCCGAAGGGTGCGCAATAAAGATGGTCAGGCGCGGCGCAAAGCGGCGAATCTCGCCCTGCCAGTTGGCAATTAGCGATGCTGGCACTACCAATAAATGGGGGCCGGGTTCGCCGTGACGCTTTAATTGGATCAATAGGGCAATAAGCTGTACGGTCTTGCCAAGGCCCATGTCATCCGCGAGACAGCCGCCAAGCCGGAGGCGGGTAAGCCACCAAAGCCACTCTACCCCGACGCGCTGATAGGGGCGTAACTCTGCGGTGAAATCCTCGCCTTTGACAATCTCGGACGCTCCCGCTGGAGTGCGTAAATGCGCCAAGGCGTCGCGTAGCCAGTCTCCGGCAACGACCTCTGACCAATCGGCGGCGGAAGACGGGAGTGCAGTTGTGTCACCCGCCAATGTCGCCCCGGCCAGTAGCCGCATTCCTTCTAAAAACGAGACTCCATCCCCCACTGCGCGCTGTACTCGACGCCAATGGCCTAACGCCTCCTGTAACCGCTCGCGATCCACTTCGATCCAGCGCCCCTTAATTAGGGCCAATCCATCGGTATTGGCCAAGACCTGTTCCCATTCGGCCATACTTAACGTCTCGCCCTCCAGTGTCAGTTCCACCGAAAAGTCGAGTAATGCACTGAGCCCCATCCCAGAGACCTGTTTCCCGATCTTGACACTGACTTGTGGCCGTGTTGGTTGTTTTGGTTTCCACCAATCGGGGATGCGTACCAAAATACCAGCCGCCTCGAATTGGGGGATGTCCTTAAGAAAACAATAGGCCTCTCGTGGTGTCCAGGCTAAGGGGTGATGAACTGCGCCAGAATCCACCAGCCCCTTGAGCCATGCGCTTTCTTGCGCGGCCTTGTGGATGGGTAATAATAGTTTCAGCAGGGCGTCACGGTTAGTCGAACTGGCATATTCCTTGAGCGCCCGGCTGAGTGGGAGGTGTTGCGCACGAGCGGTGAGGGTCGAAACGCGATGGGTATACGTGGCAAGGAAAGCAAACGGGGTATCGGCATCGTTCTTGTTTTCGGCAAGGTGGAAATAGACGCGCCCCATGAGATTCCAGACGGGGGCCATGGCCTGTAACCAGGATTGCACGTCACCGCTCGTGGCAGCAATTCCGGCGCAAGCGGCTTTTATCATTTCCGACCACCAACCAACCAGACCATCAAGGCTCAGATATTCTGCGCCGGTCATGGGGGGCATGGCGGACAGTTTTTGTTCTAGCACATCAAGGGGTGCGGGAAGGTTCAATGTTTGCCACTGTGACGCTAGAACGGGCACTGCGCACAGTTGCGTCATGAATAAATGACCAATATCACGCCCAAAAGCCAACGATGGCGGAAAACGGGTAGCTAGTTCAGCGCCGCCAAGTTGTAGTAGCCCCTGTGCAGGGCCCTCTGCAAAGGCTTGGCGCAAGCGAGCGATAACGGCAGGCGCAAGGGCTTCGTCATCCGTAGCGACAGGTTCTAGGTAAGCGATTCCCGCCGGGGTAACGGCTAGGGCCAGGGACGAATCTGAGCGCTCTTGCAGCATCATCGCATTGCGACTGCCATGCGGCGATGTAGTGGGATTATCCCCTCTTTCATGGGCGTGTCTGAATTTTTGTGTTTGAGGTGTGTTTTTGGTGGAGCAGTATATTTCGCATTCTATATATTGTTTTTAGTGAAGCGTTCTCCATAGAGGATTGCAAATTGGGTCATGGCTTCCTTCCAGTCATTTGCTGCTCGGCCCCAATCGAGCGTGATATTCCTGAGCGCCAACCACAACAATTTGGTGGCAGCCTCATCGCTGGGAAAGTGTCCTCGTGTTTTAATGATCTTGCGTAACCTGGAGTTGACGCTTCCGATGGCGTTGGTTGTATAAACCACACGACGGATCTGGGGCGGGAACGCAAAGAACGGGATCACATGGCTGTCAGGTTCCGGACGATTGCGCGGTGATTTAACGAAAAGGTCGGGCTTTTCGCTGTACCACTGCTCCATTGCCGCCATGGGGCTTTGGTGCTTCAGAGCCTTCTGAGGTAGGTGTTCATTATAGATCCAAACGTACCTAAGGAGGGTCGTTTCCAGATCCTGTGCGCTGTTATAACGGCGCGTAGCGAGCACTTCAGCGATACGACCATTGAAGCGCTCCACCATGCCATTGGTTTGCGGAATTCTGGGTTTCGTCAGACGATGCTCAATGCCAAACTCACTGCACAATTGGTCGAACTCGTGCTCACCAGTAGATCGCCGATCCCTGGAGCCGAATAGTCGGTCTGTAAACTCTTTACCATTGTCGGTCAATAGCTTGGTGATTTTGATCGGACATGCCTCGTGCAATTCATTCAGAAAATCTCGCGCAGAAGCAGCGGTTTTATCGGGTTTAATGGCGACATAGACCCAGCGTGTGGCACGATCTATGGCAACAAAGAGATAGCGCCGCTCCGTTTTGTCAGCCATCTGTGGCAGGTATTTGATGTCCATATGCACCGCGTGCTTTACCAGTTCTTGCTTCCACTCGACTCGTCATCGTCGAATGCACACCATACTCCGACGACAACTCCGCCAGGGTCTTTTCTCCAGATAGTGCTGCCATCGCAACTTGTGCTTTGAACTGCGCGTTGTGGTGCTTACGTTTCACGCCCATGCTTCTCGTGCCTCTCGTTCAGTCGGTTTTAGCTTATTTGACTGCACGGAAAACCGGTACCACCACAGAGAACAACGTAATTGTAGGAAGAATCGATCGGAAAGAAGCCAATTGCGCGAAATCCGGCAGAAAGGCGTAAACAAGATCGCAAAAAATGATCAAAACATCACACAAACCGATCGTTGAAGGGCAAAAAAATCAGTGTCAGTCCGACAGGCTGCTAGGTAATCTGTTTGACCGCATGTCTTTCTCTGTGCGACGAAAAGGTCAAAAAGCCGTTCTGGCCAGGCGGAAGCCCAGGTCGGCGCTACGGAAAGAGGGTGAGAGATCGTAGTTGCGGCCAGCCGCACGAACGAGGCGAGGAATGTAGAACCAACTACCGCCGCGAACCACGCGAAGGGCATTACCTGTTGTTTGACAACGCTGCTCACCGCCGTGGTATGGATTGGCATATGCCGAGCAGGTCAATTGCCAAACATTACCCAGCATGTCATATAGTCCCCACGGATTTGGTCGGTAACTTCCAACCGCTGCAACAAAGGCATGGCCATCATTGCATTGATGCTTCTCAGCCAAATTTGCCCCATTCGACAATTCGGTCTGATCCGCCACATTCGCATACGCACACGCATCATTTGGCTCCTCTCCCCAGAAACGAGCGGTGGTCGTGCCCGCCCGAGCTGCGTATTCCCACTCCGCTTCGGTAGGTAACCGGTACTGCCGCCCGGTTTCTCTGGATAACCACTGCGCATAAGACTGCGCATCGCTCCAGTTCACACAGGTGACAGGGTGGTTGTCTTGGTTTTCCTGGTACTTATTCGGAGCCCTCCAAGAGACCCCTGTTCTAAATTTCCACGGTGAACGCTTATCGTCCTTATCAAAAGAAAAACAACCATTGCCCTTGTTCTCCGCCTCCGTCTTATACCCGGTGGCTTGTACAAAGCGACGGAATTCGCCGACAGTCACCGCATACTTACCCAGGTAGACAGAAGGTACACTGACAAGATGTTGCTTCTCATCGGCAAACCGACCCTTCTCACTCTTTGGCGATCCCATCATAAAAGTACCTGCCGGAACCAAGACCATTTCTGGCTCCGGAAACGCCGTTGTTGCATCGTAACGCACAAGCGGAGGAGATGTAGAGGGTGTGGAATTTGCTGCCACCACAGGAGGTGGCGTACTCTTTCCTTTCTCGGCACAACGCTTTGCCAGTGCCGCATATAAACCATTAGGCCAATGATTAAGATACGCCTGGCAGGTCACTGGCTCTCCCTGTGCGGATTGCCAGAAGGTGCGTTCGCTTTCCTCTTCTGCTATTTTCTTACGTTCCTCTATCTCCGCAGGAGTGGTATTTCCCTGAGATAACTGTACCGCTACGGTGACGGAGAAATTAAAATCTTTCTGCACGATCTTCGGGCCGTCCACATAAGGTTCCTGCTTACCAAGACTCTCTCTGACAACATACTTACTCGCATTCGTGAGGACACCATCTAAACTTAGATCCTTATCGCGAAGCGCATTCAGTAGGCCAGCGGTAAATAAACCGTTGTGTCCCTTGCCATCCTGTGCCGCATTGCCAGGATCGGTTGCATAGACAATGACGGTACCCTTCGGTACTTTAGTGATCTTAGCCAAACCATCTCCACTTTCACCACCACGGAATTGACCATCAAAGGGATTACTCCGGCAGGCATCCAATATGATGATTTTAACCTGACTACCCGCAAAATCAATCTTCTCCAGTGGATAATTTACATTGATTCCCTCATCCTCCAAATCAGAGAGGTCATGTATCTGCGCATTCACTGGCATCAAATAGTTCTGGTTCTTGTTCTGGATCCCATGCCCAGCATAATAGAACAGTGCAACCTCGGCACCTCTTGCCTGTTGCCCGAACGCAGAGATCGTGTCTTTCATGGCATGCCTGGTTAGGTTCTTCCCTGTCAGCACGTCGAAACCAAATCCTCTCAAGGTCTTTGAAATATCTTCCGCATCATTGGTCGGATTGATCAGGTGCTTGAAATGAACGCTGTCCTTGTAGTCTCCGTTGCCAATGACTAAAGCAATGCGCCGGTGGACATGATCGCGTTGATAGTCGCGTGATGTTTCCGCAACACACCCATCTATTGTCGAGTTATCTAAGACACAGCCGTTCTCTGCAAAACAGTGTGACAAAGAAAGGAAACTCAGAAAAACAGAGAACACAGCAAGAAGAAACATCGGCTTTGCTATATGCATGGGATTATCACAGGGAGGGAATTGTTCTCAAATCACCCGCCGAATACAGTAAAATGGGGCGGGTAAAATGCGGTGGGATTATGGTGTCGGACAAATGGCTTCCGAATTTAAGCTATGCCATCAACCTGCAGCAGGAAAGCTGCTGCCCTGCCCCCCAACTGCTGGGGGTAGCACAGCGGAGATAGCGCTCCGCTTAATATTTCGCCTTGCCCCACGCTACTGCTGCGAACCCCGACAAAACGTTTGGCACCATGGTTTCTGTCGGAAGCGGTGGCCACCCACTCTATGGGCTCCCCGGACGCGGCATTGTCCGATCCGCCACAAGTCAACGTGTGCGCCAATCTCCGCAGAGAGACTCTCCATGGTGGTCAATCCTCTCCCGCCGGTGATCATAATGATTTGTGCGCCGACGAACGGAACACACTGCCGGAACAATGCGTTGCAAGAACGGAAACCACAGAAAAATCATCAAGAACAGCAAGGCAACCTATTGTTCATGCGTCAATGTGTTTCTGTCAATACGTACGTCCTGTCCATCCTAAGGGCTTGTTCATTGACGGAAGTATTACTGTTGAATCAGTTGGTTATGGGAGCGTTTCTGGTAATTCTTCGTGGCCCCCGCATCGCAACCCATTGTCGTAACAATAAGTTTATTGGTCAATGCGTAAGTCCTAAATTATCTGCAAAAAGCGGATCGCTCTTGGTGGCGCTACGTGGTGCCATGACCTTCGCCTAGCAGCCTGTCGGACTTATTTTGCAACCAACTGATTTGTCTAACATTTGTAAAAACTAATCAATTTCAAATGTCTCATATAATCAACAAGGTACCAGCAAAGTCCGACAGGCTGCTAGGGTAGTCTGATGCGCATTTTGCCAAATGACCCGCATCACGGTAGGCTTTTTGTGGGTACCCTACGCTCCGCCAAGCCAGAGAGCGTTGATTCTCAGCCCCCATCCTTAACAAGCAGTCCTTCCGCAGAAATATTTCATAAAATCGAATTTCGTCGATAGACAACTCCTTTTTTTTTGCACACTTCCATCGTCGAAAAAATGTAGGATCGAAAAATAGGTATTAGGGCTTACGCATTGACAGAAATTGTTACTGGTTAATCAATTGGTTATGACGGTGGTTCTGGTGATTTTTCGCGGTTCCCCTGCCTCGTAACTCATTGTCGTAACAATGAGTTTTTCTGTCAATGCGTAAGCCCTAAGGTACTGTGATCCCGTTGGGTTGGGGGTTGCACGCCGTTTTAGTGGCACCTTGCGTATGCGTGGGGTGGTGTGGTCTGTGGCCCAATTGTCGCACAGGAAGCGAAGCGAGATCCCCGCGTCAAGCCATTTGTTGGGAGCCATGACGAATGCGGGAGCCGAAGACACTACGAAGGAGCACAAGGAGCGAAGCGAGTGCGACGACCCCCGCGTAGCCGTAGGGGCCGGGCGTTTTGTCGGAGTCCGCAGCCGTATCGCGGGCGGAAACAAAATGCAAGGCATCCCGACACGGCGTCAAGCCACTGTGGGAGCCATGGCAAGTCCGCGAAGTGGCGAGTCATGGCGGACGCAGGGCGAACGTGGGCCGCCGGAGGCATAACGTGTCGCCAATTTTTCGCTCCCGAGGGCGGCTGGGAAGCCCCGTCGGGTGTCGCGAAAAATGGCGACTCACCGCTAAGGTGTCGCTGATGCTCTGTTCTCGACGGTGACGGGGATGTCCCAGTCGGGTATCGCAAAGAATAGCGATTCACCGTGACTTTGGCGGTTTTTTGCGAGAGTTTTGTGTGGGTCACTGCAGAAACCGGCGTTCTTTACGTGCCGCAAAAGGGCGCAGGGCTAGTTCAAGTGCGGCGTTTACCGAGAGGGGCATCAAAAATGAAATCGAAACTGTTTATTTCCGCCGTTTGCATCGTATTTTCTGGCTTGGTCATGGCGGATGGTGGTATTCAGGTTGGCGGTAACATCAGTGAATCCACAAAAGCTGGCGATGTCACTGGGGTAGCGATCGGTAAGGACAATACCGTGGTGCAGAAGGTTGGTGGAATGTCTGGGAATATTAAGGCTGGTGGTAACGTAAGCGACTCCACCAAAGTGGGAAATGTCACTGGTGTTGCTATTGGTGAGGGGAATCATGTAAACCAAGAGATCGGTGGTATCCACGGAGGGCAATAGAGGCAAACGGCGTGCTTTATTATAAAAATAATCTGGCACGCCAATTTATTATACCAGTGATCATTGACAACACCTGGTTCAGGTTTGTGATCTTACGCGAAAATGGTGTGATAGCGAGTTATCGGGGGCGGTGTATGAATATACAGAGATCGGTTCTCGTATTGTTTCTGACAACATTCTGCTACTGCGCGACGGCTGGCAGTATTAATCAGCTTCCAGATGCCAACCCGGGTGTGGCAGCTAAAATCAGTCGCCTTTCTTCTAAGATTAATACAACAGAACCGGATATGGGCAAGGAGGATCGTGCTGGATGCAATCAGAGTATTGGTAGCCTTGATATGTCGAAACGCAATAATAGCAACCTGCGTGAAAATGTTACCGTTATCAAGGGGGATGCCATCATTGTGTGCAAATAAGGTTTGTTGGCGCTCATTCATAAGCGTTACATTGGATTAGAATTTCTTGTAACCATATCAGGAGGCGTTCTCTTGACGAAAAGAATCATCTGGGTTGTGCTTGCTGCGATGATTGTCGTGGCCTGTGCGCCTCTGCCCAAACCTGAGACGGCGGTTGTTTCTGCGCGACCTATAACAGCGCCAATGAAAACATTAACCAATTTTTCAGAAGCTTTGTCCTGTATGGATAATTTGATGCTGTCGCGTGGCTCCTATATCACCGTCACCAGCAGTGGGTTACCTGATCAAACCAGTGAGATTAAAGCCGGAACCAGGGAAATGATGATCTCGGCTATTTCCAAAATGTCGGTGAGAAGTCGCGGGTTTCGCTATGTTGATTATGACCAATCGCAGAGTGATGTTGCATCACTGCACCAGTTGATTGGTGGCGCACAAGGGGGGGCTACTGCAAGCCAAGGGAAATTCATAGCCCCAGAATACTACATTAGGGGTGCCATTTCTCAGATTGACAGAGGGGTTTTGCTGGACTCCAACTCGGCTGGGCTTACCTTCATGGGCGGCGGTGGTGGCAATAGCACCACGCTACAGTGTGACCAGACGGGATGCAAACCCGCCCCGGCTGGTGGTGGCGGTGGGCAGTCCGGCAACCTTAACGCTGGTATAGGCTATAACCAACAAGCATCGTCCTCAGTGATCTCGATGGACATTCACGTTGGTGACTTAGTAACTAGGCAGATCCTGCCCGGGGTCTCCACCTCCAATTCGATCGTTCTCACCAGCAAAGGACACGGCTTTGATTTCGATGCCACCATTCAGAAGGTTGGATTAAATTTTAATTCCAGCGTAAGTCGCGCCGAAGGGCCAGGGGCTGCAGTGCGCACGCTTATCGAGTTATCCTTGATTGAGTCGTTGGGAAAACTTGCAGAGGTTCCTTATTGGACGTGCCTGGGGCAGGATTCAACGAATAGCGACCTAATCGGTAAGACCCGTAATGACTATGACAAACTCGGGCCAGAGGAGCTGATAAAAACGATTCAAGCTGCGCTAACAACGTCTGGCCATTATGCTGGAACGGTAACCGGTGTTCTTGATGACGTGACCAAAGATGCGATTAGGCATTACCAGTCAGAAAACAACCTGATTGCCAACGGTCGGATTGATTTCGATTTGTACCATAACTTGGTCGTCAACCACCATATCGCAGGCAGCACCGACAGTGGCATTGTTGTTCCCCCATCGGCACTGTCAAGAGTTGACGTTGCGCTTAATGTCTCTAGCAATAAGGGCCCCAAGCCTGTCCTTGCGATAGGGGAAAAGCTCCAGGTATCCGTTGACGTTTCCGGCCCCGCATTTGTTTACTGTTATTACCAGGATGCGCAGGGCCAGGTTTCACGTATTTTCCCAAATCGCTTCACACCCAATGCAGCGCTCACTGCGGGGAAAAGGATTAACATCCCTCCTACGTCTTCACCTTTTGACTTGGTGATGAAAACAGCAGGTAATCGTGAGCGCGTCGACTGTGTGGCGTCTCGTGATGAAATTGGCACTGCGCTACCACAGGATATGATGATGGAGGATCTTCAACCAATGGTTGGAAAAACCGTTGCCGAGGTGATAGACGAATTTACCAAGCGCGACGCGAAGTCTTCTCACAAAACCCTTCGGATCCACGTTCTGGACTAAATTTTAGTGGGCGCTGCAATTTAAAGGAGATGTTGTGCGCACGATTAGATGTTCGTTACTGTTTGGATTGTGGATGTGTCTATCATTAACGGCAGTGGCAGACATTTCCTCTTCAGGAAAGGATCGCGAAGATAGTTCAATCGTAGGATCCTGGCACGAGTCACAACATTACGAACTGACCTGTTGGCAGGATGGACAGCAGATTCTCTCCGAAAAAGGTGCTGGGAGTGTCGTATTAGGAGACGAGATACTGCGCTCGTCCATTACGATTCGCGCACCAGAGCACGGCGGAGAGACGGTCATGGTTGTCGGTATGCAGAGAGCCCTTTGTAGAATGAAAGGCCGCTAATTGTAGTAATACTAAATGAGGAGGGTGTTATGTTCCTTTGTCGTTTGTCAGAAGTGGCAAGAAGTTCGGTAATTGTGTGCCTTGCGTTGAGCGCATTCTGTGGTATGTCTGATCGTTTGGTATTTGCCGGAGAACTCATTATGTTACCGCCTCATGCAACGGCTGATGCTATTGAATGGGCCTTTCTTCATGGCCCGAAAACTCGGTATGTAAAGATCAACGATAGTACGGTGCCTCCTCCATCACGATTAAGTGGAGGCGTTCCCCCAGAAACGCATTCTCATAATTCAGAAGAGGACAATACATCACCACCCAATAGGGGGGAACAATCCGCGACACGCAAACCTGTTTTGGAAGATACGGATACAACATCGTCGATTTGTCCCTCGAATTGGGAAGTCGGAGAAGCTATCAATTTTGAATCTAACTCAGCAGCATTGACGGACGAGGCTCGTGATCGACTTGATGAGTTTGTGAAGGCCATGCTCAGGGACAAATTAGTAAAATGTCATTTTATTGTAGAGGGGCATACCGATGCCCACGGTGGGGCGGCCTATAACATGCTCCTTTCAAAACATCGGGCTCGTGCAGTACGGTCGTATCTGGTAGACAGTGGCATCGATAGTTCGCGACTGAAAATACGAGGCAAGGGGCAATTGGAGCCAATCGATGATGACCCTTATGCGGACGAAAATCGACGGGTTCAATTTGTGGCATCAGGTGGTTGAGATGATAATCGCATGTGGCGCTTCTTTCATCTAACGCGATGAGGAGCACCATAGAGTGACCCTGCTCCACGGAATACGTATACAACTTAAACTATATTGGTTACGGAGATTGTATGAACAGTGTTGATCGTAATTATAATCCTTCTTATAGCGGCATCATCTATTGCGTGCGCCGTTACGTTAGAGTCCCTATTCTGCTTGGCACGTTGCTGGTGTCCATTCCAATCCATGCAGCCTCGTCCGGCTCTGTCCAATACAATGTTGCAGATCCTGTCTTTCACCAGGGAAATATGGATAGGGTCTTTCAGGAACGACAGGTTCCGAAGGTAGAAAACCTGGACATTGTTATCCCCCAGAGTGGGAACACAGTCAACGATGAACGACTGAAAGAGATCAAGTTTCACCTAAAGGAAATTAATCTGGAGGGAGGCACTGTTTTCCCAAAAGAGGAACTACTGCAGGCATTTTCTGCACTGCTCAAGGACAACCAAGAGGTCTCTCTCGCAGATGTCTTCCAGATTGCGGAGGGTATCACGACCCACTACCGTGAAGCAGGGTATATGCTCTCGCGAGCGGTAGTACCCACGCAGCATGTCCGTACCGATGCCGGTGTCGTGCGGGTCGTGATTGTCGAAGGATTTGTGCAGAACGTATTGGTCGAGTTGAGTGATGATAACGACAATACCGCCAAGGAGAAGTTTTCTCATGTCAAGAACCGCATCCAGCGCTATATGGATCGGATCCTGGCGTCAAAACCTCTGAGAAGCCAGGATATGGAGCGATACCTACTGCTCATCAACGATCTGGACGGCGTGACGGCAAAGGTAATCCTGCACCCTGACAAAGATATCTCTGGCGCTTCCGATATGACCCTTAAGGTAGGGTATAAACCTTATTCAGGTAATGTTAAGTTGGATAATATGGGCAGTAAGATCATGGGGCCTGGGGAAGTATCGTTGACTGGGGCGGCCAACTCTCCCTTCGGTTATGGTGAGCAATTCAAACTAATGAGCGTGCTTTCCAACCGTAGCATTACTTCCCAACCAATAGAGCTTTTATACGGTGATATTGCCATGAAGCTCCCTATTGGCGACGAAGGGTTCCTTCTCAAAACCGAATTAACTAAAACACAGACGCAGCCTGGTAATCGTCTGCAATCGCTACACCTGAACGCCCAAACCTCGGGACTCTCGCTTGCTGGTGTATATCCTGTTCGTCGTAGCCGCGCTCTCAACCTGTTTGCAGAGGGCGGTGTAAAATGGGTCGATTCAAAGGCGGATGCCCAGAACGCGCCCATTTACAGCGATCATATCCGCAAGGCCTATTTGCGTGGCTCGTTGGATTTTACGGATTCTTATCGTGGGGTCAACCTGATCTCACTACAAGTGGATCAAGGGCTAAATATTGACGGCGCTACTCCACAGGGGCAACAGCTCACCAGCCAGTATGACGCCAGCCCAAATTTCTCAAAGATCACGGGGGAGATCTCACGGTTGCAAATGTTGCCCTGGAACCTCAGTATTCTTGCCTCCGCCATGGGGCAATACACCAGTCACCCGCTGCTCTCCTCTGAGCAAATAGCCGTTGGGGGCACAGGATATGGTCGTGGCTATGATCTGAATGAGATCAACGGCGATCGTGGGCATGCGGAGAAACTAGAACTGCAATACAACGGCAACACTTCTTTTGGCAGCATTACCCCCTATATCTTCGCGGATAACGGCCAGGTGAGAAATCTGGGGGCGAATGCGCAAACCTCTCTCCAGAATGAGTCGATCACCTCAATTGGCTTGGGCGTACGTGGCAACATCGGCAAACGGTTTAATTACGAAACCTATGTTGCTAAGCCGACAACCAGAACGCCCATCAACGAAGGAAGCAATAATCCACGGTTGTTTGGGCAGGTGTCCATCAATTTCTGATCTATCGATAGGCATGTGTCAGTTACCAGCGCTCGATAAACTCGATCTTATTTTTAGGAACGTGTACTATGAAGAATAATCAGAAAGTTGCCGTTATCGGAAATAACCCTGCCGAACTGTGTGCCTCCGGTATAGTGGCCACCCATCCGGCGGGGGATCCACCTTCCGTGTTGCCTTACGTTACACCACACCATGCGCGTGTGCTGCAACAAAGCATCCGCCGAATCTTGGCAGTAGCTTCGATCGCCTTGTGGATCCCCACGCAATCCCTAGCAAATCCCACGGGGGGAAGCGTCGTTGCTGGTTCTGCCACCATACAGACAATTTCCCCGCAGCGGCTCAATATCATCCAGAATTCCGCCAATGCGGTCATTGACTGGAAATCCTTCAACATTGGCGCAAATGAGCAAACCAATTTCCAACAGCCATCTAGTAGTTCGATCGCCCTCAATAGGGTGATAGGGGGTAATGTTTCCACCATCCTGGGAAGCCTTACCGCCAATGGTACGGTGATGATCTCCAATGGGACGGGCGTCCTGTTCGGCAAGGACGCAATTGTAAACGTCGGTGGGCTGGTAGTCACCACCGCTGACATACATAACCAGGATTTCATGAATGGCAAGATGGATTTTAATATCCCGTCTACCGTTCACGGCGCAACAGTGTCTAACCAGGGCCACATTACGGTGGCGGATCAGGGCATCGCTGCCCTGGTTGCCCCAACGGTTGCCAACTCCGGCGTCATCCAGGCACGGCTTGGAAAGGTGGCGCTCGCCGGAGGAAAAACCTTTACGCTTGATCTATACGGCGATCAATTGGTTCAATTCGACGCCTCTGCTGAGGTCACCGAGAAACAGGATGGTTCGCTGGTTAGTAATAGTGGCCTAATTGCAGCAGATGGCGGTTCGGTTCTCTTGACCGCCAAGGCAGCCGCCGGTGTAGTCAACAACGTAATCAACATGAGCGGGGTGGTTGAGGCGCGTAGCGTAGCAGTAACCGATGGTGAGATTGTCTTGAGCGGCGGCGATAACGGAACCGTTGCGGTTAGCGGCACATTGGACGCATCGGGCAATGGAAGCGGTGAGAAAGGTGGCCAGGTTCAGGTGCTGGGCGATCAGGTAGCAATACGTGGTGGTGCTGTAATTGATGTATCAGGAAATAGCGGTGGAGGTGCTGCGCTCGTTGGCGGAGATTATCAAGGAAAAAATCCGCTGATCCAGAATGCCACCAACACCGTGGTCGAGAAAGATGCCCGCATTGACGCCAGCGCCATGCAAACCGGTAATGGTGGCAAGGTAATCGTCTGGTCGAATGATTCCACCTCCTTTCAAGGAACCGTTACGGCAAAAGGCGGTAGCCACGGTGGAGATGGGGGATTCGTTGAAACCTCCGGAAAAAAGACCTTGCAGGTGAGGGGAGGAAAGGTAGACGCTTCCGCCACCTCTGGCAAACCTGGCACCTGGCTGTTGGATCCAAACAATATCGAGATTCAGGCGACCGGGGACACGAATGGAGCGTTTGATTCAGGAAGTCCCAACACCTTTACGACAACGGATGACACGGCGATTGCCGATGTTGGCACTATCAATGCGTCCCTGAACGGTGGAACCTCGGTTACCATCACCACCGGATCCGCAGGGGGTAATACGCAATTCGGCAACATTACCCTAACCGATGCGATCAGTAAGACGGCTGGCGGCAATGCAACGCTAATCCTCAATGCCTCCAACAACATCTATCTAAACAATACTATCGGTTCAACGGTTGGCACACTGGGCGTAACGCTCAACGCCAATGCTGGCGCGGGCACTATCTATCTCAACAATGCGGGCACCATTATTAGTTCGAATGGAGGAATTGTTACCCTCAATGGGGCAACCGTCCTACAGGCGAACAGCACCATCAGTGCGGGAAGCGGTGCCATCACCTTTACCGGCGCGGTCGATGGCGGGTTTGGCCTGACGGCGAATAGCAGTGGCGTCACCACTTTCGGTGGTGCTGTAGGTGGCGGGGTCGGAACAGCGCTTGTCAGCCTCACCACGGATGCGGCTGGCTCAACCGCCATCAACGGTGGCTCGGTCAAGACCAGCGGTGCGCAGACCTATAACGATGCAGTAACATTGGGTGCGGATACCACGCTTACGGGCACCACGGTAACCATGCACAGCACTGTGGGCGGTGGTGCTCACGGTCTAACCATCAG
>CAIRSR010000141.1 GCA_903881315.1 uncultured Thiotrichales bacterium
CCATGGCATTGGCGGTCATGGCAATAATTGGTAATGTGTCGAATTTAGGTTGGGCACGGATGGCGCGTGTTGCGGTTATCCCATCCATTATCGGCATCTGCATGTCCATCAGCACGCCATCGTAATATTGCGATGCGAGTTTTAGCAAAGCCTCCTCGCCGTTAGCGGCAACCTCAATCACAAGCCCAAGATTCTCTAATAGTTCACGGGCCACCTGCTGATTGATCTCATTGTCTTCCACCAGAAGGATGCGTGCACCACGCATTCTTGCGAGCAACTTCGGGTCTATGTTCGACTGGCTGGTATGCGGCGCTGCCCGGTCAGAATAACCAAACAAGGCCATGATCGTATCGAGCAGGCTACTGCGCGAGAATGGTTTCGGCAAGACATCGTCAACTAGGCTCTCGAAATTGCGCATCATTTCTGCCTGCCCAAAAGAAGAGATAAGCAAGATCTTCGGCAGCGCATTCTTTGCTACTGTCTGGTGGAGTGTTCTGGCAATGTCCATCCCACTCAGGGTCGGCATCTTCCAGTCGAGGACAACTAGGTTAAAATGACCGGGCGGCGCGTGGTTGATATAATCAAGCGCCCGATGCCCGCTTTGGGTTGCCGTTACGTCGAAGCCAAACGACTCTAGGTAGGATCGAATAATGGCGAGTGATTTCTGGTTGTCCTCCACGACCAGCACACGGAGACCAACGAGGCTGGTCTCTGGTTCACCGGCCTGGTTCGCTTTCTTTTGCAGAAGAAAGCGTGCGGTAAAGGTAAAGGTTGAACCAATCGCCGGAATGCTTTTGGCAAATATCTCGCCCTCCATACGTTCCACGAGATTCTTGCTGATGGCAAGCCCCAAACCAGTTCCACCAAAATGGCGGGTAATGGAGGTATCCGCCTGATGAAATGGTTGAAACAAGCCCTTTAACTGTTCACCCGTCATCCCAATACCGGTATCGCTAATCTTAAAGATCAACAGTGCGTCACTCTCGGTTCGCTCGGCGAGTTCGGTTTTGACATGAACCTCTCCCCGCTCGGTAAACTTGATTGCGTTTCCGGCAAGATTGATGAGCACCTGACCAAGACGCAGGGGGTCTCCTACCAAATGGTTGGGCACGTCCATGGCGGTCTCCATCAAGAATTCTAGGCGCTTTTCCTCGGATTTAAGCGACATGATGCTGGCCAGGTTTCCTAGCACGTCATCCAGATCAAACGGCAATTGATCCATGGATAATTTACCGGCCTCAATCTTGGAGAAATCGAGGATATCATTGATGATACCAAGCAACGCCTCTGCCGATTGGTGTAACTTGCGCAGGTAATCGCTCTGCTTTTCTGTCAGTTTTGTCTGAAGGCACAGATTCGCGAGACCAATGATTGCATTCATTGGTGTGCGAATCTCATGCGACATATTGGCCAGAAACTCGCTCTTGGCCCTACTCGCTGATTCTGCAAGCTCTTTTGCCGCAGCAATCTCGCGTTCTGACTCTTTACGCTGGGTGATGTCAAAGACAAAGGAAACAAAATATCCGGCGGTCTGTCCTTGGAAAGGAAGATAACAAACCGTGACCTCAACGGGCAGCACCCGTCCGCTTTTGGTACGATTAACCGACTCGAAACGCAGGAACTTGCGTTCGCGCAGGATATTGAAGATCTCTGAGAATCGATCGCCAGAAACGCTTGGATCAATATCCATCACGCTCATGGTCATCATTTCTTCGCGCGAATAGCCAAGCATCTCGGTCGCGGCGTCATTTACGTTCAGTATCCTACCTGATTTGGCATCCACCCAGTGAATGGCAATCCCTGCCCTGTCCATGGCAAATTGGATCTCGGTGAGTTTCTGATTCAGGACGTCTAGTTCACGCGCTTTATACGCAACGGCAGACTCGGCAGGATACTCCCGCTGATTGACCACTAGGCTATTGCCACGGATATTCTTGGCGGCCTTCTTGACCTGTGCGGCCACCGAGGCAATCTCGCGGTACGAATCGAACATGCCGGCAATTACCGGAACCGAGCCAATCGAGAGGGTGGTAATGGCATGGAACTCCATTTCACCAACCCGGTTTTCGGAGAAATAACCGCCCCGCGCATAATCGTCGTAATCAAAGAAGACGCTGATGCGATTGCTAAATTTGTCGAGTATGCTGCGGCAGCGTTGTTCCCAGTCAGGGCTTGTAAACAGGACGATGAAATCATCCCCACCGATGTGACCAACAAAGTCGAGTTCTGGCTCAGCGCATTCTACTAATATCTCAGCCGCCAATTGAATAACCTGATCACCCCGCGCAAAGCCGTATTTATCATTAAAGGGTTTGAAGTGATCGAGGTCGCAATAACATACGCAAAATGGTTCCCCGACTCGTAATAAAGCATCCATGCGCTCGTTAATGGGGACATTGCCGGGCAATTGGGTGAGGGGGTTGGCATAGCGTGCCGCACGGATCTGGATCTCGCTTACCTTGCGCACCAGGTCGTGACCTGAACCAATCCCGAGATACGTACCCGCGTTGGTAATGATAAAGCCATTGGTCAGGTGTCTTGGCGCGGCACTGGCAATCTGCTGACTAAATTCTTGCAGGGTGGTCGTATGTTCTACTACCAGTGGTTCGGCGTCCATAAACAGGGTGCATGGTTTCCGCCCAAACAACTCGATTCGGAAAGGACGAGCAAAGGCGTCGATCATCGCGTGACGATTAATAAGCCCAAGGGGACGCCCCTCATCAACCACCGCAACGGCCAGCAGGGTCGTGTCCTTCTCGAACCGATTGAAGACCTCTTGGTTCGTGTCAGCGGGATGAACCGGTGGAATTTGCGTCAACAGACAGGCACCAATGGTAGGATTTAGGGTTGATGCAACCGTTTGCGGAATGTTTACGCCCTCGCGCTGGCCCGATACGGAACCGTTCTCTACCATAGCGACTCTCCCCTCCAAACCTTTGGGCACCGAGGATAACGCGCTCATGTGACCGGAGCATTACGGCGTGGTTGCGGTCGCGTGGAGGCGTGTGCAATGTGGAAGGCAGGTTAAATCGGGTGTGGGAATCGTGATAGAATCGGACGACAATGACCAAGAGGCGGTAAGCAGTTATTACCTGTCCTGGTGTGGTTTGGAACAACGAGGCGGAAGGTAGCGTGTGGCGATGATCAAGTTCCGGATTTTTAACGGATTCGTATTGGCTTCGCTCTTGCTCGGGGCATGCGCTTCGCCAGGCGTTGCCCCGGGGGCTGGCAGTTTTCTCCCCACCACGCCCGGTGGTGAGAAGACTGCGTTGGGTGTGTCTCCTGCCAATAGTCCTTTTTTTGATGTGCTGGTGGGCGAATTCGCAGGCCAACGCGGTCAGCTATCCCTTGCGGCCAGCCACTTTTTGGCAGCGGCAGAGGCGACTCAAGATCCGCGCATCGCCGAGCGCGCTACCCGCTATGCGTTTCTCGCCAGTGACGTCCAGTCAGGGCTTGTGGCAGCGCGTCTTTGGGTCACGCTCCAGCCAAGCAACAATGATGCCCACCAAAGTCTTGCCATTTTCCTTTTGCATAGCGGGGATACCCCGGGTTCTCTCGCCGAGCTAGAGGAGCTGATCAACAATCTGCGCCCCAACGGGCCCGAGGCGGCCTATGGGTTGGTCGCGGCATTGCTTGCACAAGAAAGGAATCAGGACACGGCCATTGCCCTCATGCACAAACTTGTGGAGCGAGCGGAGCGCTCACGGCCAGAGGCGTTGTTCGCGTTAGGGCGCTTGGAACTACAGGCGAACCAACCGGCACGCGCCATTGCGTCACTGGACGAGGCCCTGCGGGTGCGCCCCAAACTCGTGGGTGCCATTGTGCTGCGTGCTCGGGCCCTACAGATGCAAGGGAAGCGCGATAACGCTCTTCACTACCTGGCAGATGCAGCAAAAGGCCAGCCCCACGCTGCGGCGCTACGGCTTGCCTACGGTCGGGCGCTCATCGACGCCGCTCGGTTTGATGAGGCCCGTGCTGAATTCATCCTCTTGGCGCACCAAGAACCCAAGAACGCCGACATCCTCTTCGCCCTCGGCGTTTTGTTTCTGCAAGCAAGCCAGGACGACGCGGCCAAGCAGCAGTTCTTGCAGATGATTGCCCTCCATCAGCGGGTGGCGGAGGCAAGCTTCTACCTCGGTCAGATTGCCGAAGCCCACAACCTCCCCGCCGAAGCCATCAAGTGGTATCGGTCGGTCAGAAGCGGTGACAATGCCCTTGACGCCCAGATCCGTCTTGCCGTGCTCCTGGCGCGCCAAGGAGACCTTATCGCCGCCCGTGATCATCTCCACGCCTTCGGGGTGAGTGACACAGCCCAGGCGGTGCGTCTGGTGCTCGTAGAGTCAGATCTCCTGACCGATGCCGGGCGCTTGGTTGAGGCCATGGATCTCCTCTCTAAGGCCCTCCAGGAACTGCCCGAGAATGCTGATCTGCTCTATGCCCGCGCCATGATCGCCGAGCGGCGCAATGATATCTCGGTGTTAGAGCAAGACCTTACGACCATCCTCGCGACCGACCCCAATCACGTTCAGGCGCTAAACGCGCTTGGTTTTACCTTGGCCGATCGCTCGCTGCGTCTCCCAGAAGCCTTGCAGTTTATCCAACGCGCCCTGGCGCTACGGCCAAAGGATTTTTATATCCTCGACAGCATGGGGTGGGTACAGTATCGCCTGGGTAATCACACGAAATCGGTGCGCTATCTGCGCCAAGCGCTTGCCCAGCGCGACGACCCCGAGGTTGCCGCTCACCTCGGCGAGGTGCTGTGGGTCAGTGGTAACCACCGCGAGGCACGCAAGGTATGGGCGCATGCCTTGAAGCGTAACCCCACCTCTAAGGTGGTGCGAGAGGCCATGGATCGCTTTATCGCCCACACGGGCCCCTGAGCTGTGGCATTGTCGTATCGTACCCCGTTACTCTTGTTTGTCCTGGTCTTGCTCGCCGGCTGTGGTGTCGCGCCCGAGGTACCTGGCCCCGAGGCAGAGGCCCGTGGCCAGGTGCGCACGGCGGCCTTGGCTGCCCTCAACCATTGGGAACTTGACGGACGTATCGCCATTCAGCGCGAGCAAGAGGGCTGGTTTGCGAGCCTCCACTGGCTGCAGCAGGGGGCAAGCTACCAATTCAAGGTCAGTGGGCCCGCCGGCCAGGGGGGTGTGCGCCTGTCGGGTGATGAGCGTGGCGTCACCCTAACCCGCAGTGATGGGACTGTCTATCACGCCCTGCTCCCGGAGGAATTGCTGGCGTCTCACTTTGGCTGGCAGGTGCCGGTGACGGGCCTCTATTACTGGATTCGTGGCCTGCCCGTCCCATCTAGTGACGAGTCGCACCAACGGGATGCAGAGGGGCGGCTGGTTGTATTGCGCCAAGACGGCTGGAAGATCCAATTCGATCGATACCAAGCGCTAGGCGGACTGGAATTGCCCGGGCGCGTAACACTAGAGCGCCCATCGCTTTCGGTGCGCGTCATTGCCGATCGTTGGCTCGAGGCCGTGAGCGAGCATTGAATGTAATATGGACAGTAGTGTATTGAATGGAGTTATTGCCCCAATTCTGAATATCGCTAAACCTGCCCTTGTTTGGTAATAGGCAAATTGCACACCGTAACCCGTGTTTCTCTAAAAGATCCCCCCTTTTAATAGTTTGCTCCACAGGTAGGATGTTTGGGGCAATTCTGTTATACTCCAACCTGCGTATTTGACAGCCCTGCGTATTTGACAGCCCG
>CAIRSR010000142.1 GCA_903881315.1 uncultured Thiotrichales bacterium
ACCGCCAATGCCATGGCAACCGATCAAGAAAGATGTCTTACGGCAGGCATGAATGATTATCTCTCAAAACCAATCAATCCGGCTATTGTACTAGAAACACTAGCTAAGTGGATTACGCCGAGCGCGCCGGTTCCTATCGCCGTTGATTCCGAAGAGATAGCCACACAAGAGAACCTCGCACTACCCAATCTGCCGGGCATCAATGTCATGAGCAGCGTCGAGCGGATGTCAGGTCGTGTCGATCTCTATCTGTCTATCTTAGAGAAGTGCCGTAATTCCCAGAAGGATGTCATCGCCGAGATCCGTTCCGCCCTACTAGAAGGGCGGCGCAACGATGCCGAACGCTTATGTCATACCCTAAAAGGGTTGCTGGACACCCTCGGGGCAGAAGATGCGCGGATACTCGCCATGCAATTAGAAATGGCCCTGCGCGAAGACTGGGGCATGGAAACATTGGTGCCGCTTCTGGCCGGCCTGGAATTGTCCCTGGTGGTATTATTTCGCACCATTGATGATTTCCTTGCTGCCCGCGTGTGTTCTGTCAGGGACGTTGCGACAAATACCAACCAGAGAGTGGTCGAAACATTACCAGACAATGTTTTACTCGCCTCGCTGCTCGGCACCGCCCGCCTACAAATAGAGTCTTACGATTCTAGCATCGAAGAGACGCTTACACTGATGTGCCGCGTTATTGGACAAGACGCGGCCAAACGGGAGTCGCTCGAACGCTTAGAGCGGCATGTGTTATGTTATAACTATGACCTGGCCCTGACGGAACTAAACCATTGGGTAGAGACCCTCGACAATGATAACAACAGTGTGCCCTGGCAATAGAAATCGGTCAAACCCCTCCCACCGTTGGGGAGAGTTGGGAGGAGGGATGCAAATTTTTCAATATCTTCCCGCCCTCTGAACCCTCCAACTGGAAGGTGGAGTGAACGGTTACGAAACAAGATGGGATGGTTTACTGGGGGAATACGGCATGACCAATGCAACCAAGGTAAATATCGCAGCCGTAGCTAAGAAACAATCGGTACTGGTGGTCGATGATACCCAAGAGAATATCGACGTTCTCAAAGGAACATTAAAAGGCCACTATATCGTGCGGGTTGCGACCAATGGCCGCGTTGCCCTCAAGGTCGCATTCTCAATCAATCCGCCCGACCTGATTCTTTTGGATGTGGTCATGCCAGAAATGGATGGCTATGAGGTTTGTCGTGTGCTCAAGGCCGATCCGCGCACCCAACACATTCCGGTTATTTTTGTGAGTGGGCGCACCGAGGTAACGGATGAGAGTTATGGCTTCTCATTGGGTGCAGCCGATTATCTGAGGAAGCCGGTCAATGCTCCGATTGTTCTGGCGCGGGTAAAGACCCACCTTGCGCTGTATGACCGGAGCCGCTTCTTAGAGGGATTGGTACAAGAATTGGTGCAGAAACAGGTCAGTCAGTTCTTAAAGGAGGCAAAGGAACTAGAGAATACGCGCATGGAGATCATCCACAGTCTTGGTCGCGCCGCAGAATTTCGTGACAATGAAACAGGTTTGCACGTCGTTCGGTTGGGTCTGTTTGTCGAGGTTCTCGCCACTAAAATAGGCCTCCCCGACGATGAGATATACCGGATGCGCTACGCCTCGATTATGCATGATGTAGGCAAGATCGGTATTCCCGACAGTATCCTCACCAAGCAGGGCCCCCTCACGCCAGAAGAGTTCGAGATTATTAAGACGCACCCTACCATCGGCGCAAAGATTATCGGCGAACACTCTTACCCGCTGCTCAGAATGGCCAAAGAGATTGCGCTCACCCACCATGAGAAATGGAACGGTGGTGGTTATCCGCGTGGCCTACGTGGCACGGATATCCCCTTAAGTGGACGCATCACCGCTATTGCCGACATCTTCGATGCTCTTACCTCGGTACGTCCTTATAAAAGGGCATGGAGTATTGAAGAAGCGCTACAATATCTTGCCAACCAGTCGGGGATTGCCCTTGATCCTGATCTAGTGCCCCTATTCCTAGCCGCAGATCCCCAATTACGGGCCATTAAGCAACAATTCGACGACCTTGCCAGCGCAAAAGATAGATAGCAGCAGCCAGATAAAATGAGGATTAGTCAAACCTCAACAGTCAAAGGATCGATCCATTCCTGACTCATCGGGGATGGATCGAAGCAGAAAGCCAGGAAATCATTATCCGTCTGTGAGATTAGCGTGCGGAGAGTTAAGCTTAGTCCATGCGGAGGGCCACGCCAAATGCTAGCAAGAATTCTACTTGCTGCTCTATAGCAAGCAATTCAAGCTCAGTCATTTCGGAGAGATCGAAAAAGGTACTGAGCGGGATGGTCGTAACAGGCAGGGATAGGTTATTGGCTAGGTATGCCTCAAGCCCGCATTCCGGCGGGATCAAGGCAATTGCCAATTGCCCCATTGCGATTGAGCGGAATTGTCTATCGAAGTGATCGATCGTGCGCTGCACATCAAGCGCGATACGCTCGAACGCATATTCTCGTTGCTCGGGACTCTGGAGAAGTATCTGCGGCAGAGCGATATCAAGACGACGCGCAAGATACAACTCACCATTACAGGTGAAAGTGAGCAGCCCACCGGTAGCGTCAAAACTAAGCAGAGCAAACCCACGGTCGGGTTCCTCAATAAGCACGGCCAGATTGCGTTGGGCCAGTTCTGGGATGTCAATCACCGAAAGCGGAAATTTTGCGTCCTCAAGTAGAAATTGCCTTTCTGCAATCAGCGTATTGCGTGCAACCGCGACATACAAACTGGTGGTGCGGGTAGGGTTGTTACGATCCAACGGTACGGACAGAATATCGAGGGTCGCCGCCTCGACGGGAAAATCGATCTGATCCTTCACTCGCCAACGTACGGCGGATCGCAGTTCATTCTCTGGGACGTTCGGTGCCTCGACGACCAGCAGTTGGTATTCCCCCGCATTAAGTAGGCAAGCAACCTGGTGTCGTTGCACATGAAGTTCGCGGGCCAGACGCTTTAGTGCGTTCGGTGATCCATCCAACCTGCGCATCTGGCATAGTACAATGCGCGGCTTACCAGCCGTGACCGGAGATACGCGCACCACGCAGACCCGATCCGGCCAGACCCGGACAGCGAGCCAGCCCTTTGGTGCTACCGATCGAGCAAACAATCTCATGATTCACCCACCCCATTGGAAATTGGCGCAGACTGCTGGATTCACCTTGACCGAGCTGGTTATGGTGATGGTCATTGTCGCGATTTTAGCGAAAATGGCGATGCCACGCTTCGCGCAGCAATCAGCCTTCAATGCGCGTGGCTTCTACGATGAAACGCTTGCCCTGTTACACTACGCCCAAAAGTCAGCGATTGCGCAGCATCGTACGGTATGCGTTACGCTCAATGCTAGCGGAGTTACTTCCACGATTGCCACCGTATTTCCCTATCCCACCAATACTTCCTGCGATGGCGGAGCCTTTGGCATCCCCGTCAAGATACCCGCCGGCTCTGGGTTGTCCGCTAACCATACCACATTCCAGTTTACCCCATCGGGAGGAACCGACCAAACAACAGACGTGATCATAACGATTGCGGGTAGTAATAGCATAACGGTAGATGCGGTGACTGGCTATGCCCGCTAAGATGCCTCTCAAAAGAGGGCTTGAGTGTGGGCTCACCATGATTGAGCTTATCATGGCCATCGTCATTATCAGTGTTGGTATTGCCGGTATTTTGTTGGTGATGCAGATAACAATAAAATCAAGCGCTGATCCAATGATATCCAAACAGGCCTTGGCCATGGCCGAGTCAATTCTGGCGGAGGTAATGGCAAAATCATGCCAAGGGGCTAGCTGTACGGGTAGCTTTGTTGAGACCAGCCCAACCTGTGCGAATAGAATATTCTATGATGGAGTGTCTAATTACACTTGTTTTAGCGGAACCCCAACAAGCAATGTGATTCAGGGCAGCACGACATTGGGTGGGTCGGCCACGACCCTGCAAGGTTACACTGCTACGGTAACGGTAACGCCAATGACAATCTATAACACAATCAGCACAGTTGGTATTGCGATGTTTAAGGTGATCGTGACCGTGACGGGCAATGGCATTTCGGTATCACTAGACAGTTATCGTTCCAATATCTAAGCCATGACCAGCCATCCCTCTCTGCTACATCGTGGTTTCACCCTGATCGAGGCGCTGATCGTCATTGTCATCACCGGAATTATTGCGGGCACCATTGCGATATTTATTAAATTGCCCATGGATGGTTATGTGGCCACCACTCGTCGCGCCACACTCACCGATATTGCTGACACAGCGGTGCGCCGTATTGCCCGAGAGATTCGGCTTGCCCTACCGAACAGTGTCCGAAATCCTGGCGACAACAGTACCCAGTGTATTGAGTTTATCCCCACCAAGATTGGTGGGCGTTATCGCTCTGCCGCCGACACTACGAATATCAGCAATCCAGGCAATAGCTTAAGCTTTGCGCCGATCGGCTCGAGCACCTCCTCCAGTTTC
>CAIRSR010000143.1 GCA_903881315.1 uncultured Thiotrichales bacterium
GCGCCAAAGGCGACCAGGGCATGGATGCCGTTCAGACCAATCGACACCGCGTCCTCGGGACGATTGCGGGTTTCTTGGCCAAATGCGATTCGGGAGCCGATACGCTTCAGGCCAATCGGCATCGCGTCCTCGGGGCGCTCGCAGGTCTGTTGGCCAAAGGCGATGCGGCGCTCGATAACGCCGAACTCGTTGCTGGTCTGCTGACCCGCGAGTGCCTAGGCGGCACTGGTGTTGGCAAAGGGATCGCCTTTCCCCACTGCCGGACAAAGAATGGGCAACGGGTGGTGGGGGCCTTCCTGAAGCTATCCCAGGGGATCGATTTTGAAACCTGCGATAACGAAGCGGTGGATCTGTTCTTTGCCTTCGTGACACCAACACAGGTTGCGAGTGAAAACCTACACCTGGATATCCTCGCGCAGCTCGCTCGCATGTTCAGTGATGCAGAACTGCGACGGCGTCTGCGTGTCGCCGAAAGGACAGAAGACCTCCACGAGATCCTCACTTCATGGAAAGCGCCCGGGTAGACGATGGTCTGTCTCATCCTCCCAGTCTGACCCTCCACGGGGTCTTTATGGAGGTGATGGGCATTGGGGTGCTCCTGCGTGGTTCTGCCAAGGTCGGCAAGAGTGAGCTTGCCTTAGAACTGATCACCCGTGGCCATTGTTTGATCGCCGACGATGCGCCAAACTTCTGTCGGGAGGCACCTGCCCGACTGGTGGGGCGCTGCCCAGAGCTGTTACGTGATTTCCTAGAGGTGCGGGGCCTAGGCGTACTCAACATTCGCGCCCTGTTCGGTGCCTGCGGGATCAGAGAAGAAAAGGATCTCCGCCTGATCATCCAGCTAGAGAGGATGGACGAGGACTCGTTAGGTGCGTTCGACCGCCTGCAGGGTAGTCACCAGCTCTGCGATTTCCTGGGTGTGGTTGTCCCTAAAATTACGCTTCCGGTAGCCCCTGGTCGCAACCTGGCGGTGTTGGTCGAGGTGGCGGTGCGGGATCACCTGCTGCGGGTGGATGGGTACAATGCCGTGGCGGATTTTATCGAACGCCAGCGACAACGGATCGCAGGTAACGAAGAAGGCCGCAACGCGGGTCTTGCCGGTGGTGACGGTGCGCGGGGCGGCGATGTTTGTGGCGGCTTGCCATGAAAGCAGTGCAGGGTGTCCTTGTGTCACGGCACCACGACCGCAAGTGGGGTAGTGTCGTGCGGCTTGTATTCGTTGCGCTGGCGCTTTTAGAACAGGTACGACAACCTTTTGCGGAATCCCTTCTCGCCCGGAACTTTGGGCCTTTCTGCGCGTCTCAGCCACGATGAAACTTATCATTGTCAGTGGTCTTTCTGGCGCAGGAAAAAGCACTGCGCTAAACGTATTGGAAGATATCGGCTATTACTGCGTGGATAATCTGCCGACGAGCCTATTGCCGGCAATGTCGCGTGAGATGCTAGAGCAGGGTAAGACCGTCTATCGGCGGGTCGCCGTTGGGGTGGACGCCCGCAATACTAGCTCGGATCTCGCGCAATTCACGCGGGTCTGTCGCGATCTGCGCGAGGCAGGTGTTGCGGTCGAGGTCTTTTTCTTGGAGGCTGATAACGCTGTCTTACTCAAGCGCTTTAGCGAGACCCGCCGCAAACATCCCCTCACCAGTCACGGTCTGATTCTATCGGATGCGATTGCGAGTGAACGGAAACTACTCGAACCACTACGGGCGCTTGCGGATCTCTGTTTCGATACTACCCTAAGCCATCACCATGAGCTACGCAAGCAAGTCGTCGATCGCGTGAGTCGCCGCGTTGGTGACGGTTTGTTGGTCGTGTTTGTCTCTTTCGGATTTAAGCAAGGGATCCCGACCGATGCGGATTATCTTTTTGATCTACGGTGTCTACCAAACCCCTTCTGGGATCCCGCGTTACGACACTTAACCGGGCACGACCCGCAGGTCATCGCATTCCTAGAGGGCAATCCGCTGGTGGAAGAGATGTACCAAACCCTAGCCGGTTTTATTGCGCGTTGGCTGCCGCGTTTCGAGGCCAACAACCGCGCCTATCTTACGATTGCCTTGGGTTGTACTGGCGGTCAGCATCGTTCGGTCTATTTTGCCGAGCGCTTGGGGCGTCATTTCTGTACAGAACGAGAGAACGTACAGGTTCGGCATCGGGAGCTACCGTAATGGTTGCGATATTGCTGATTACCCACGACCAGGTGGGGCGAGCCTTGGTGGATACCGCGGTGACTAGCCTCGGTTTTTGTCCACTGGCGACCGCCGTATTGACCGTTGCGCGGAATGCGGATCCGGATGTCTTGCTAAGCAGTGCAACGCAGATGGCGACCTCTCTTGATCAGGGGGATGGCGTATTGGTGCTTACCGATATGTATGGTTCGACGCCGAGCAATATTGCCTGTCGATTGGGTAATGAACGGATACGAATTGTTGCCGGAGTCAATCTGCCGATGCTGATGCGGGTCTTAAATTATTCTAATCTCGGCCTGGAGGAACTCACCAAGAAGGCCCTGACGGGGGGGCGTGATGGCATACTGTCTTGTCATCCGGTGGGCGGCCAGTTGGTGACATCCCCTTGAACCTCTCTTGAACCTTTAACAAGAATCTCGTTTTAAAGAATAATAACCCATGCGCACAGTTCAGATTACCATTGTGAATCGTCTCGGGCTTCATGCCAGGCCCGCAGCCAAGTTCGTTACCTTGGCTTCGAAGTTTGAGTCGGAGGTGACGCTAATTCAGGCACAAAAACAGCAAGAGGTCAACGGTAAAAGTATTATGGGTGTGATGATGCTCGCGGCGGCGCAGGGCACTGTCATAGACCTCATCGTTGCCGGGCGTGATGAAGATTTGGCTGTGGAAAAACTGGTAGAACTGGTTCAGGGCAGATTTGGTGAAACGGAATAGCGTATTCGGATAAGAGGCCAAACACACATGAGTGTTCTGTTAACGGGGATTGGGGTTGCGCGAGGGATCGCCATTGGAAAGGCGCACGTTCTCTTTCACGATGTCCCCGAGGTAACCGAATATACGTTACGCGAGGATCTGGTAGAGCCGGAGGTGCTGCGCTTTAGTATTGCACTGGAAAAGGCCAGGGTGCATCTCCGTAGCATCCGTGATCATCTGCCGATCACGACACCGGCGGATGTGACTGCCTTTATCGATATCCATTTGCTGATGCTAGAGGACTCGTCTCTCTCCAAAAAACCCGTCGAACTCATCCGTGCGCAACGCTGTAATGCGGAGTGGGCGCTAAAACAACAGCGCAACAGCCTGGTCAAGATCTTTGAATCCATGGATGACCCGTACCTGCGTACCCGCAAGGATGATGTGGATCAGGTGGTCAACCTGGTGCAGCGCCTCCTGACCGGCCAATCTACGCCCTGGGAGGGCGGCCCGGATCGTCTGCGTGGCTGCATCGTGGTCGCGGAGGAGTTGTCGCCAGCGGATGCTGTGCTTTTCTACCACGAGGGTGTGGTGGCGGTGGTCTCGGAACGCGGCGGGCCTACCTCGCACACCGCTATCCTGGCGCGTAGCCTCGACCTCCCCGCCGTGGTGGGGCTGCGTCGGGCGCGTCAGTTCATCCGCGAGGGCGAGACGGTTGTCCTGGATGGGCGGCGTGGGGTGGTGTTGGTTGCCCCCGATCAACGCTCCGAGCGCCATTACCAGCAACGTGCCGAGGAGGAAAGATCGCGGGCCGCTGACCTGTTCCGCCTGCGCGATTTTCCAGCCCGCACCCAAGATGGGCGGCGCATCCGCCTGATGGCCAATGTAGAACTCCCCGAGGACATCGACGAATTGGACGAGGCGGGCGCGGAAGGGGTCGGTCTGTATCGTACCGAGTTTTTGTACATGAACCGCGTCGAACCCCCGGATGAGGAGGAGCAGTATGCCATCTACCGAGGGCTCGTGCATGTCATGGAGGGCAATCCGGTCACGATCCGCATCTTTGATCTCGGTGCTGACAAGCCCTTTGCGGGCACCGCCCTCGGACAAATAACCCCAAATCCGGCGCTGGGCCTGCGTGGGGTGCGCCTCTGTCTGCGCTTCCCGAACCTGCTTTTGCCGCAGCTTCGCGCCATCTTGCGGGCGTCGGCGTTTGGGCCGGTGCGCCTCGCCATCCCGATGGTGACCCGCAGCTCCGAGGTCATCCAGGTCATTCGCCTGATCGAGCAGGGTCGGCATGAGCTGCGTCAGAAGGGGATTGCCTTCGATGAGGACTTGCCGATTGGCGGTATTGTAGAGGTGCCCGCAGCGGCCCTGACGGTTTCTTCGCTCGCACGTCACCTCGATTTCTTATCGTTAGGCACCAACGATCTGATTCAATACACGCTCGCCATCGATCGCATCGACGACCAGGTGAATTATCTCTACGACCCGCTGCATCCGGCGGTGTTGCGGCTTATCTACATTACCTTGCGTTCTGGGGCGCGGGCGCGGATTCCGGTCAGTATGTGCGGCGAGATGGCCGGTGATTCGCGCTATACCCGCCTATTGGTCGGCCTGGGGCTGCAAGAACTCAGTATGCACCCGTCTTCTCTGCCCGAGGTAAAACAGGTCATCAATGGCAGCGAGTATGGGCGCATCATGAAGCTCGCAAGGCGGGTGGTCTATGCCCGCGACAGCGAGGAAGTAGTCACCCTAATGGAGCAGATCAACGCGGGGCTGTGAGGGGCATAATCGCGCCCGTGGTTATTTATTTTGTAAAATCGAATATCGTCGATAGACAGGGTAAAAAGGGCTTAGTAGAGTGGGTGTTGGTTAGCATTCGTGCATAGTCGTAGTTCATTGCGGCGTTTTGCGGTTATGCTTGCGCGAGGAATTCCGTTTGTTTTCGATGGCTGGGTTCTTGTGCGGAAATTTTGGGTTGTGCGTATTGGAAAATTACTACATATCTTTGTGCTCCTTGTTCGATTCTGTTACATGGCCAAATAGGTTCATAACAACTATCTTGATGGAAGAATTGAGGAGCACTGCATGACAGAGAGGTACAGCAATGAGACCACGACAATTTTCCATGGAAATTGCCTCGAAGTCTTGCCGGGGCTGCCTGATGGATCTGTTTCGCTTGTTTTTGCTGATCCTCCATACAACATCGGAAAGCGATTTGCAGAGTTCAATGATATATGGCCGAGCGATGACGAATACGCCGCATGGTGCTACGAGTGGTTGACACAGTGCATCCGTGTCTTGAAACCAACCGGTAGCTTGTATGTAATGACAAGTACACAAGCGATGCCCTATCTCGATCTGTGGCTTCGCAAACACCTCACAGTTCTTTCCCGCATCGTGTGGCATTACGACAGTTCCGGTGTTCAGGCAAAGAAATATTATGGCTCGCTTTACGAGCCTATTCTGTTCTGCGTTAAAGACGCCAAGAATTACACCTTCAATGTTTCTGATATTGAGGTGGAAGCCCGAACAGGGTCGGTGCGTAAGCTCATTGACTATCGCAAGGAGATCCCTACGCCTTATAAAACAACCAAGGTTCCTGGGAATACATGGTACATTCCGCGGGTTCGCTATCGGATGCCCGAATACGAAGAGCACCCTTCGCAGAAACCCGAAGCCCTCATGGAGAGGATTATCAGAGCGAGTAGCAACGTCGGTGATGTTGTGCTGGATCCGTTTGGCGGCACGTTTACTACGTGTGCTGTAGCGAAAAGGTTAGGTAGGCATTCAATCGGCATAGAGTCTCAAGATGAATACGTAAGGATCGGTTTGCGACGTCTCCAAATCAGTACGCATTTCAACGGTGAGAAGTTATATCCGCCTGATAAGAGTTACGTTCGCAAGAATGCTAACGGCATCCATGGCGGCGCTGTTAATGGGTTGCAGGCAGGACTTTTTGATGACTAAACCAGAAATCACTCATCACGCTTTTACGGACACTATTCTTGAGATTCTAGAACGTCACTTTGGCTCAGATTCCAGTGACGTTCTTGGTGCCAGCCCACTATTGGGATATCTCAATCATAAAACTAGAGCCGCCAATCGAGGTTCTAAGGCACGCGGAGCATTCGCTAACCATTACGCCCTTTATGTAGTTGTTGAAGACTATATCAAGAAGAATTTTCATACCGGAAAAGCCGGTGTTCCGTACTCGCAATACCAAGGAGCGCGGTTCTCTGACTTATTCCGAAGGCAACGGGAATTGCCGTTTGGCACGAAACTTCAGAATCATGCCCTTAACTCGCGACTGAACGATGAATTCAAGAAATTCTACCCAATAGTTGGAAAGCCTCCTATTGTGCGCGATGTGGCAACACAGCGCTACTGGATTCAGGAAGACCTATTGTTAGTCCGTGTACGCAGTATGGATGGCAAGGATGAGATACTCAATATAGCTCCCGCGATTATCGAAATCATAGATACTTATGTTGCGACAAAGTTGGCAGCGTTCGAGAATTTTCTCGAAACGTGCCGGAAAATTTCCGAGCTTGGCAAGGAAGACCAGAATTATGCAATGGACTTTGTGTTTCAACAATTGCAGCCGAATGTTGATGCGCGGGTCTTTGAGATCGTTAGCTATGCTGTTCTGAAAGCAAAATACGGACTCGAGACGGTCTGGATCGGAGAGACAAAGGAAGGAATTGCAGAAGAAGTTCTGATTCTTTATAAGACAGGCCGTACCAATGCGAACGACGGCGGAATTGATTTTGTAATGAAACCTCTTGGAAGATTCTTTCAAGTCAAAGAAACCATCGACGTAAATAAATATTTCCTTGATATTGATAAGGTGCAGCGTTTTCCGATTACATTTGTAGTGAAATCTACGGACAATGCAGACCAGATAAGAGCAGCAATCCGTCAGTACGCTGTCTTAAAGTACAAGATTGATGTGGTTGTCGATTCCTATATGAAAGCCGTTGAGGAGATCATCAATGTTGCAGACCTTGTGGAAGCCTTTGACAAGGTGGTTCAATCTGGGGGTCTGCAAGCGGTCATGGACGAAATCGTTCTTCAAAGCAAGGTTGAATTTAACTATAATGATGAAGGCGATGAAGAAGATTACAGTAGCAGTATTGAGCACTTACTCGAACCCTAACTATATCTTGCCAGGGGTCGTTTACCGGATTGGGAACCGTTGATCTATTCAGGCGGATCCGTATGGAGAGGTTGCGCAAAAAGCCCTCACGCTATGTGAACGCCCGTTATACGCTGCGCCTGTATTTCGCCGCGTGCTCGCTGCCGCGAGACAATCTCATGCGTAGGCGATAACAGTGTTCTCAAGGTGTTTTTGAGAGCCCTCGGCTTGTGGTGTGGTGCGACTAGCCGTCGGTTGAGGATCGTGCATGGCCGTGGCTTACTGTGGCATTGTGCGTCAGATCTTTTCACAGAAGAAATCCTTATCTTCCAATGCTGAGATCCGTATGCGACAATCTTGAGCTGTTCGTAGGGTACAGCGTTGGAAAACAAACCTCCGATTATCGCAATTCTATGGAAGGCACTGGTGATTGTTTATGAAGGTATCCATAGGTTCATTGATTCGGCGAGTATTCCGTTGGTATACGCAGGAACCGAAAACATTTATTGTGCTGGTTGCCGTTGTTTGGTTGTGCCTATATCAAATGCTTGCGGCTATTTCCGAAAGTCTGGTTGCTGTCGTACACATTGACCATAATGGCAAACTAAGTGAGGCATTACGCTTTTTCCTATTCGAGGCCCCGAAAGTATTGCTGTTGCTTGCAGGTATCGTTTTTGTGATGGGAATGATTAACTCATACTTCACACCAGAACGTACTCGTGCATTACTGGTTGGCCGTATGGAAGGGGTAGCGAATATTATGGCGGCTGGTTTAGGTGTCCTGACTCCATTTTGTTCATGCTCGGCAGTGCCACTATTTATTGGTTTTATCCAAGCAGGCGTTCCACTTGGGGTAACTTTCTCGTTCCTAATATCGGCACCAATGGTTAATGAGGTTGCTTTAGCTTTATTGTTTGGAATGTTCGGTTTTAAAATATCAGCACTATATCTTTGTCTAGGTTTAAGCACTGCCGTCATTTCTGGTTTTGTCATCGGACGGTTAAGAATGGAGAAATATCTCGAGGATTGGGTGATCAATATGCCGCGCACCAAAGCAATGGTAAATGATGATGGAATTATGTTGGCAGAGCGTATCCACGTTGGCCTCAGTTCTGTGCGTGAGATTGTGGGTAAGGTGTGGGTTTATATACTTGTCGGCATTGGTATTGGTGCGGCCATTCATGGTTATGTGCCACAAGATTTCATGGCTTCATTCATGGGCAAAGGTGCATGGTGGTCTGTTCCATTGGCGGTACTGATTGGTGTGCCCATATACGCAAATGCGGCAAGCATCATTCCTGTCGTACAAGCGCTGTTAGCTAAGGGTGCTGCGTTGGGAACGGTATTATCGTTTATGATGAGCGTAACCGCACTATCGTTACCAGAAATGATTATACTGAAGAAGGTTCTGAAGGTTGAGTTAATTGCGACCTTCATAGGCGTTGTTGCTTGCGGAATTATTGCTGTAGGGTACCTATTCAATGCGCTGATGTAGTTAAAATCACTTGTTGGGAGGCCACAATGCGAGAAATAAAAGTGCTCGGCACAGGTTGCGCTAATTGTAAGAACACCGTCAAACTCATTGAGGAAGTCGCCCGCGCAAAGAATATTGCTATTGCGCTAGAACACATTCCGGACATCCAGAGTATTATGTCATACAATATCATGTCAACGCCTGGGGTGGTGATTGATGGTAAGGTTGTACATGCCGGTGGTGTTCCGACCCGCAGCAAGGTAGAAACATGGTTTTAACCAATCAATCCGTTACTTCATGATAGGTACCTGTTATCATGCAATAAGGCTGAGCAAGCTTTCAGCAGCTTTGTGTCCAATGTTTCTGGTTCACGGTAGAGTACTAATATGATTAACTACGCTAAATTAGGCCGACGTTTACTCATTGCCGCCTCTCTAATTGCGTTTTCCGGCACCGCCACAGCAGATGAAACTTGGCTTGATTGGTTCAATCGGGGGATGTTTTCTTTCAACAATGGCGTTTCTGATACCCTGACAGGTGCTGGTAACGCTTTGCCAAAGCTTCCGCCAGTGGTATCGCATGGAATACATAATTTTGTTACTACCTGGGTCAGTGAGCCATTAAATATCGGGGCTCACCTGATTGCTGGGAGAACAGAAGACGCTGGGGTCGATCTACATAGGATGGTTATCAATATCTCACAGGGGTGGTTAGGTTTCGTTGACCGAGCAACTGAGAATGGGGTGGTCACGACGCCAATCGATTACGGCCTGGCGCTGTGTGCGAGAGGCGTTCCCGCAGGCCCATTTATCGTCGTTCCACTTACCGGTACGAGGACGGTGCGCGATTTTGCGTCAGACTGGGTTATGGCGCATGTTGTTTTGTATAGCGTATTATTCGGGGTCGTAGGGCTACCAATCTCTATGCAAACCGTGGCTTCCGTTGAAGCAGTCGAAGAAGTGGTTACCTTGTCAATCGCGGGGCAGTTTGAAGATCTGCCGAAAGACGCTAAAGGGAATCAGCTATCTGTCGTACAGCAGAGCTATCTCGCTAACCGCGAGCACAGTTGCGCAGAGTTGATGGGCACGAAACAATAAGAGCCCCACCACCGCACAATCGAAGATGAGAGTACGCGATGTGGTCACTACCGCTAAGACAGCCCGTGAACGGCTAACTGTCTGTGTCGAGATTTTGTCTCTGTGATAATTGCAGGCCTAGCTACATCTTTGATTTCAGAAATTCCACGATTGACTTTACCTCCTCCTTCGACTCCACGCCACAAAATTTCATATTGATGTCAATACAGCGTAGAAACCTTCCCTTTTTGTACGTCCGACATGGAACTTCTTTCTTTGGGTTTGTAATATAGTCTGCCAGTTTTTCCTCTGTCCATATTTCACTGGTCACCTCTTTAAACCAATCCTTATCGTCTTCTCTCAAGGTTGGAGAATACGAGTAACCTGGATCAGAGGCGACACGACGACCAACTATTTTGTAAAGAGATGGGCCAGTCTTTTCTTCGCCCTGAGCCATAGAGTGACAACTGGCACACGCCTTGTTAAACAGCGCATCACCAGAAATCACATCACTTGCCGCAGTTCCAATGGAAGGTGCGAGGCAGAGTGCATATAACACAATACCATTGGTTATTTGCCTATGAAGGATCATCGCTGTTTCCTCTAGGGATTGTGGTGTTATGGGGATGGATGCGTGATGACAGCTCATTCTGTAGGCGGAGCAGGGCACAGTCAAGGGGGGTATACCCTGAAGTATTTATTATCTGTTCGGTAGCGCACATAAGAAGATTGAATCGTCGTTTCATGTGCCGATGATATGAGAGAAATAAGAACAAACTTACATAACATCTGCTATATGACAGATCCTACCGCTGTCATTACGCGGCTATTAGCTGCCAGCAATCATTTTGTCGGGGTAGGCTCGTCAAGATTGCGCCACGCTTTTGCTTATGCACACTGGGCGTTAGCATAGTCTGCGGAGTGTTTTATGCAATCGGTCAGCATCCATGAGGCAAAGACCCATCTTTCCCACCCGTTGGAAGCGGTCGAGCGTGGTGAGGAGGTTATTATAGCAAGAGCAGCATAAAATGATTGACTAACCACCCCACACCTTCGGAGCCCCCCTCCACGGGAGGGGAATTGGGGAGGGGTTTTTACTTTTTACCTGCCATCGTTTTATGTGACTCCCGCTCTATCGCCCGTGCGGGACAGCCCATCGCCATGCTCACTGCCTATCGCCGTCCGCGACACAGGGCGGCACCACCCGGCAGCCTGGAAGGGCAGGGGTGGATGGCTGCTGGTTTTAATGACGCAATCGATGACGATTTTGATGTGCTGTGAGCGGTGGCTTGCCGGAGAGAAAGCCAGGCAGACCCTTCTATACCGGCAGCGCAACCCCATGGAGCGAACGGGCGGCATCGGAGGCGAGAAACAGGATGACATCCGCGAGTGCTACCGGAGTCACCCATTTACTAAAGTCCGCCGTTGGCATTGCGGCTCGATTCTCGGCGGTGTCGATGATGTCGGGCAAAATGCAATTTGCATTGATCCCCATCCCTTTATTCTCCGTCGCCAGAACCTTGGTGAGGGTAATTACCGCCGCCTTAGAAACACAATAGGCCCCCATATTTTCCCTTCCTTCTCGTGCCGCACGGGCCGCTACGTTGATTATCTTGCCGCTACCTTGCGAACGCATATGGGGCAGCACTGCCCGACTCATTAAGAATGCCGAACGGGCGTTCGTATTCATCATATTGTCCCAGATCTTCACCGAGGTCTCGTGGATTGGCCCCCCGATGGTGAAACCACCGGCAATATTGGCCAGGATATCAATCCGCCCATAATGGGACATGGCCTCCTCGACCGTATCTTGGGTTTCGATCTCATTGGTCAGGTCGGCACCCAGAAATAACGCGCCTTCTGCTGTCGGCCAGGCCCATTCAAGATGCCCTCGGTCGCGTCCCACCAGCGCCAAATGGGCACCGACGCATCGAAACGCCTCGGCGGTTGCTCGACCAAGATGACCCGCAGCGCCAGTTATCATTACTACCTTCCCCGCAAACCCAAACATGAGACACTCCTTGATGATCGTCGAATGAAGCCTTATGGCCAATTACCGATGTCAACAGTCCCTGAACCGTTTAGCGTAATCGTTGGTCGATCACGAACCTCAGTGATGCGGATATCCCCCGACCCTTGCAAGCGCAGCGCCGCTTGTTTGGCTGTGACCCCAAGCGTAATGTCGCCGCTGCCCTGTAGCGAAACGGCGAGCTTTTCGACCTGGCCATTTTTGACGCGAATGTCACCGCTGCCGTCTACCGTTGCCTCTAGGTCGCCGCTCACCTGGCGTACCACGATATCCCCAGCGCCCTCTATGGATAACTGCGCCTTACCAATCGCGCCGAGCGTACAGTCGCCGACCGCGACGGTCAGCGCGACCGGGCCACGGCTATCGCCAACCTCACAATTGCCGCTCAAGACCTGCAGTGTCAGTGGCAGGCCAACGGGGATGCGGGCGGTGATCTCGAGTGCTGGGTGGTTTTCCTCGGCGCTCACATCCTTCCCGCCGATGTGAACTACAGCGTGTCCGGTCGCGGTGACACTGCCAACCGTTATCGACGACGAGCGAACCGATGAGCCCCCGCCAGAACTACGATCCAGAATTCGTACGGTGCCGTTCTGCGCATCCAGGGCGACATCCCTGACATCTGCCGCGACGCCACGCACCTGCACCGCCACGTCGGATCTATCCTCAACCTCGATGCGCAAACGTCCCCGCAACCCCTCCACCACCAAGCGCTCCCCGTGAAAGGTCTGTTCTTTGGTCTGGAGAGCAGACTCCCCCCAAGCGGGTTGCGTGGCCACCCCCAAGCCAACGGCGAGCGACGCAATCGTTAGCACTACACTCAACTTGCTGGATAGATTCGACATAGCAACTCCCTACCTAGGGCGATACGAGCGCGATGCGCTCTTGGCAAAACCTCGTCATTACAACACAGCTATCCAGTAGCGTCGATGGGGGGCGAATAAATTCGGTTTCATTATGAAGTTTGCGGTATTCGTGGATGCTCTCGTTGTTAGCGCTGGCCTGGTTCTTCGTGAGCGTGATCCTATCGCCGTTGCTGTGGCGATATCGTGGTTGATGCGGTAGCGATAGGCATCACACAATCTGTATTGTGCTGCCATAGCGCACTCCGTTTTCATTGGTCGTTAATCGGATCAGCGGTTCTGCTTGCAGCCTGTCGGGCGAACCATTACCCGGCCATCATGTTCCGCAGGTCTTTCGTCAGCATGAAAAGGTGCAGAGGATCAGTTGGTGATGGTATAAAACCAAAATACTCATAAAATGCCTTTGCCGTACCATCCTTGGCGTGAGCCGCCAAGGCACGGATGCCCCCAATATCGGCAGCACATATCGTGCGAAGTATCGCGTTCTTAAGCAAGGCCACGCCGACACCTCTTCCTCTCCATGTCTTGCCTACCGCCAGTCGCGCCAATAGCATGAGCGGGACGGGATGCCGCGCCAAGGCTTTTTTCAAGCGTTCCGGTGCGTCATCATACGACACTTCACTGACAACCAGCGTATAAAAGCCAATGACTTCATTCCCGGACAGTCCTACATAGGTTTGCGAGGCATTCGCCTGTTGATTGGCTAACGCAAAGCGTGTCAGAAAACGGGTTAGGGCTTCCTGATCGCAGTCGAAGGCCTCCACTGCGTGGGCGCGGGTCAGCTTCTCAACCTGGAAACCCGTCATGTTGGTTCAATCTGTTCAATCGGTGCAATCTGTTCAAAAATGCTTGGCTCGGTAAGCAGCCGCTCCATTCGGGCATGACGGTAGGGTGGCGCATCAAGTGCGGCCATAAACGCTTCCCAATTTTCCGCGCTCAAACCGAAGCGACGCCGATCAGTCAAGGTTTCTTCAGCCCGCGCTAATGCGCTTTCTAACACAAAGTCGCTGACCGAGCGATGAGCCGCAGCGGCGGCAACGAAAAGGGTCTTCTTGGCCGCTGGCGTAAGCCGCAGATCGAGTTTTTCGGAACGTGTGGCGGGCGTTGACATGGCGATAATCTCCCATTCTTCTTATGGTGAAGTATACCATAAACTGCCAGACAATGTCAAGACAACGATATACGAAGGGCATCTGGCGTATACGCCAGAGGTACAGCCTCTCCTGACAGTGAGAGTGGCATAAGGTGGTTCTTGAGATATACGCCGTATGTACGCGCTATGTTGGCACAATCACTAGTGGGTGGTGGGGCGGGTTGTCCACCAGCACGAGATGGGCGAGGTCGCGCTCACCTCACTCGACCGCTTCCAACGGGTGGGAAAGATGGGTCTTTGCCTCAATTGATCGATCACATAAAACCCCCAACAAATGGGAGTGGATGTGGGAATATCGTAGCGTGCAATCGTTGCGAAGATTTTCCCTTCGCGAGTCAATCGCCTAGGGTAGTGCCGATTTTTAGGGTCTATTTCATCTAATCGGGTCATTCCGACACACTTCGCCCGCTACGGTGGGAACACCGTACTTGAACCTTACCCCGTATTCCTCCTCAATCTCTCTAACAATCCGTTGTGTGTTCTTTGCGTATTGAACAAGGTCATACCCAGCGTCTTCTGAGAGTTGCCGCTGTACCCGTTCTCTCTCTTCTAAAATTGGATTGGTTATCATCTTGTTGTCTCCGTAAATAGTTCAAGTGGCGTGATGATTTCAGGCGTTGGTATGCCGATCTTGGCGTTTATTATCAGAATGTGCTGTTTCTTGTTGGCATTCGCTAAATGATTACAGTTCCAAGTGAGCAGGAAGTCTAACTTGTAGTATGAGGCATACGCCAGAGGTACAGCATCTCCTGACAGTGAGAGTGGCATAAGGTAGTTCTTGAGATATACCTGTGCAATCTCATAAATGCGCACATCATATGACAAAGCTGGAATAGAAGAGATACAATCGATAACCGCTCTCTTATTAGGATACTGACCGCCACGCAGTTCAGTCAAACTTTCCGCAGAAATCCACAGCGTCAAGTTGTGCCGCTCCTCATGCCACCATTTACGTGTCACATCAGCATACGGTTTGATACTCTCACGCTCATCAAAGAGATAACTCGGGATTGTGCTATCGAGGTAGATGGATTTCTTCATTAGTTTCCAGAGTCTGTGCGTACACAACCTACGTTGCGCTGTCGCGCCACACAAATCCAACGAACGACCGCTGGAATTGTGTGTAAGAAATATCATGTAAAGTAGGATGAAGTATGCGTAGTATTTTACTAAATGATAGGATGCACCGCACCACCAAAAACCAGATGTGGGAAATTCGTATGTCCGATTTGATGAACGGGCAATGGAAGCGGGGCCAAACCGAATGGCCAAAGCTACCGCTTCAGCAGGTCACTACTTCCACCACGTACACCACCCGCCTAGCGAATTTCGTGTCGCTGCCGACCCGTTTCCCGTCACTCGCCCGCAGTTGTCAAGCGCTGTTGCAGTGACGCTAGGCGTTCTGGGGTGCCGATGTCCATCCATTGTCCTGACCAGAGTTCGCCACTCACGCGGCCTTCCTGCATGGCGCGGCGCAGCAAGGGTGCTAACGGAAACGAGCCGGGCACACACCCCGCAAAGAGTTCTGGTCGATAGACGCCGATCCCTGAAAAGGTAAAAAGGCGTTCTCCGCTTGCGGCTACTCTCCCATCGGCTAGGGCAAAATCGCCGCGTGGGTGGTGGGGCGGGTTGTCCACCAGCACGAGATGAGCGAGGTCGTGCGCGGCGGGTCGTTCTTGCAGACGCAGCAAAGGATAATCCGTCCACACATCGGCGTTTTGCACCAAGAAGGGGTCGTTGCCGAGCACACCCATCGCCTGAAAGATACCGCCGCCGGTTTCGAGGGGGGCCTCGCCCTCGCGGGAGTAGTGGAGGCTCAACCCATAGCGCGTCCCATCCCCCAGATAGTCCTCGATCAGGTTACCGAGGTGGCCATGGTTGATGACGACAAAGCGCATGTCAGCCGCCGCCAGTGCGGCCAGGTGATACTCAATGAGGGTGCGCCCGCCGGCTTGCAGGAGCGGTTTGGGGAGGTGGTCGGTGAGGGGGCGCATCCGTTTGCCGTGACCGGCGGCCAGGATCATGGCCTTCATGAGGGAGTCTCGGCAAGGGCGGGGTGCTTGGTGGTGTTTTCTAGCAGCGGCACGACCGCACTCTGCAACCAGGCGTGGAAGGGGGCCAGTTCGGGGAGACGCGCCGAGGCCGCCAGCACATAGCCAAGGGTGCGGGGGATATCGCCGAGGTAGCCCGGTTTGCCATCGCGGTGGTTGAGGCGTGCAAAGATGCCGATCGCCTTGAGGTGGCGCTGGATGCCCATCCGCTCGAACCAGCCCAAGAAGCGCTCGGGGTCTTCTTCGCGGATGACACCAGCCTGGAGCGCCTGGGTGTGATAACCCACCACCCACTCGCGCACCTGCTCGTGCGGCCAACGGATGTAACAATCCTTGAGTAGAGACACCAGGTCGTAGGTCACGGGCCCGGCCACGGCGTCTTGGAAGTCGAGGATGCCCGGGTTATGTGGATGCGTCACCATCAGGTTACGAGAATGGTAATCGCGGTGTACACAGACCACCGGCTGCTCTAGTGCCGCAGCGGTCAAGCGGGAAAAGGTCTCGTCCAACAGGGCGCTTGTGCCTTCGCCGAGGCGTACGTTGAGATGACGACCAAGAAACCAATCGCGGAACAGCGACATCTCGAAGTTGAGCAGGCGGGCATCGTAGGGGGGCACTTCACCGCTGGTTGGCCCACAGACCTGCAAGCTGAGCAAGGCCCCCAGCGCATCCCCATAGAGCCGCTGGACGGTGTTCGGGTTGAGGCGCGGCAGATACTGTTCTGTCCCGAGATCGGTGAGGAGCAAAAAACCCTTCGCAAGATCCGCCTCCAGTACCTCGGGCACGTTCAGGCCAAAGGTGCGAAACGTGCGCGACAAGGCGATAAAGGGCCGGCTGTCCTCCTTGTCAGGTGGTGCGTCCATGACAATCAGCGTGGCATTGTCGCGTGTCACGCGGAAGTAACGGCGAAAACTGGCATCAGCAGACGCCGGCGTAAGGTGGAACTGGTGGCTGTGGAAGAGATTACCCAACCAATGGGTAAGTTCGGTCAATCGTTCGCTCAAAGAGATGTCCTGCCTAGCAAAGGGAAAAGAAGGGGGCTCACGCGGCGTATTGCGCGTGACGCCTGCCCTGGCCTACGTTGTGGAGTATATCCTACTGACGGGTTGCGTCCGAGGGGCGGATTGGCTGCCGCGATCGGCGGCCTCAACCAGGAACAACGGCCTAGATCGGTGGCACGAC
>CAIRSR010000144.1 GCA_903881315.1 uncultured Thiotrichales bacterium
ACGCAAGGGCTTGCGCTCCCTCAGCCCCGATATCGTTTCCGGTTAAATCGAGCGAGGTGAGCGCGGTCAACGACGCAAGGGCTTGCGCACCCGCATCCCCGATATGGTTGAAACTTAGATTAAGCGAGGTGAGCGCGGTCAACGACGCGAGGGCTTGCGCCCCCTCAGCCCCGATATTGTTTCCGGTTAAATCGAGCGAGGTGAGCGAGGTAATCCGCGCTACCTTTGCCGCGAGACCAGCTTCGCCCCCTCGCCATTGGTAGCCAGTGACATCCCCAAGCCTGTCGGGATACCACGACACCGCCGCTGGCCCAAGTAGGATGAGTTCCCGCCATTGCTCGGCCTTGGCCCTTGCCAATAACTGATCTAATTCCGCTGTGGTTTGCAACGGGATGAACGTGGCCACGCTACTCTCCTGGTCAGGTCGGGCATGTTCTACCCTCTTCCTGATAAGGAAACCATATCACCCAGCAAAAAGCAAGCGATAGCGGGGGTCACATAAAACGACGGCAGGGCAAAAGTAAAAACCTCTCCCCAAACCCTTATCCGACTCATTGGGGCGGGATTTACGCCGGAAACCAGGCAATCCTTTTATGCTGCCCTTGCCCTATTGTCTTAGCGTAGTAACCACCCCGTCCGGCTGCGCCGTCCACCCCGCCACGGGAGGGGAATACTACCCCCCCAATCCCTCTAACATCCGTCGGTGTTGGTAGCCTCCGTCTCTCTCGGGTGGATCGGGTGGCGACCCGCTCGCCCATTGCCACCGAAGGGTTGAACCCGTGACCGATGGCGGTCATTGAGGATGCGCGGGTTGAGGAGAGTGCAATTGCGGTCTTCGCGGGTCTGCGGTGGACGCAATCCCAGTTCTTCTGATGAACACAACACTGGGCAGGTAAATCCGTGAGATGATCTCATTAAACCAACAAATAGCAAATTCACTGTCCCGCGCGCAGCAACCGGACGGCGGCGCTGGTGTACCGGTTGAGCCAGTCGTCGTTTCCATTGGCGAAGGTGACGCCCCACGCATAGTAGGAATCACCGGCGATCAAAGAACTCGACCAGAAAATCGACGATGGTGTGTTCGGGAAAATGGTTGTGTTGATGGTTGGGCCCGGATCCGCGATGGTATAATCGACGAGCGATCTTAGTTCCTGTTCGGTGGGTACCCGCCAATCATTATGTCCCGCGAAGCTACTGGTTATTGCTGTAGCTTGGTCGTCGGTATAGGTATTGACACTGCCACTGCAAGCACTACCCGTCCAGTCCTGGCCTTCCGCGCAACGTTTCCACATGAGATGCGTTGGGGTATGCGTGACCGTCCCATCTCCATTGTCAACGTAGTCGGCTGTCGGGCGTGCCGCAAATAGCAAATTCACTGTTTCCGCGCGCAGCAACCGGACGGCGGCGCTGGTGTACCGGTTGAGCCAGTCGTCGTTTCCATTGGCGAAGGTGACGCCCCACGCATAGTAGGAATCACCGGCGATCAAAGAACTCGACCAGAAAGTCGACGATGGCGTGTTCGGGAATGCCGCAGCGTCAATGGCTGGACTGCGTGTTGTCAGGTCGCTAATGGTCGTTAGCTCGCGGATATTGGGTAGCCGCCAATCGCTATGTCCCGCAAAGTTACTGGTCAATGCAGTGGCTTGATCGTAGGTATAATATGTTGGGGAACCATTGCAGGTAGTACCATTCCACGTTTGGCCCTCCGCACAACGCTTCCAGATTAGGCCGGTTGTGGTATCGGTCACCGTCCCATCTTTATTGTTGGTGTAGCGAGGAGCAGTATACTAGGCCGCGTCATAGGTTAGCGTTCCATTTCGCCTATTTTCTTGTAAGATAGAGGATTCTGCAACCGGCTTGGAGAATAGCATGATCCAGATCGTATTTACGGAAGAAGATAAGATGGC
>CAIRSR010000145.1 GCA_903881315.1 uncultured Thiotrichales bacterium
CAATCATCTGACCCATCAGGCACCAGAAGATCTCGTGGTCGATGAGGCGGAGCGTGCCGAAATCAGCGGGCGGTCGGTGGTGGTGCGGCGGCTGCGACCGCTCCCCATCGAGGCGATTGTGCGCGGCTATCTGGTGGGCTCAGGTTGGAAGGATTACTGCCAAACGGGTGCGGTATGCGGCATCCCCTTACCCACCGGAATGCGTGAGGCCGAGCGCCTACCCGAGCCGCTGTTTACCCCCTCCACCAAGGCGGCAATGGGGGCGCACGATGAGAATATCGATTATGCAGCAATCGAAACCCTCCTCGGGGCAGAACTCGCGAGACAGGTGCGCGAGGTTTCTCTTGCCCTGTATCAAGAGGCCGCTGACTATGCCTTGCGGCGCGGCATCATCATCGCCGACACCAAGTTTGAATTCGGCCTTGATGGTAGCGGTCAATTGATTCTGATTGATGAAGCGCTCACCCCTGATTCTTCGCGTTTCTGGCCAGTGGATGACTATGTGGTGGGGACAAGCCCGCCAAGCTTCGATAAGCAATATGTGCGCAATTACCTAGAGTCGATTGGTTGGAACAAACGCGCTCCAGGCCCGGTGTTACCACCCGAGGTGGTCGCCAAGACCACCGAGAAATACACCGAGGCGTTGCAGCGCTTGATGGTGGGGTGAGCAACGTATCGCAAAGGCACGATAAAATGATCGCTTGGTTTCCTGCTTAAATCCCTCCCCGATGGCTGTAGATGAATTGGGGGAGGGGCTGGGGGAGGGATTGATCCTTCGACTGATCATCATTTTATGTTGCTTCTGCGATAAGACGGACTGACCTGTTGCAACGCAACGAGTGGCGGGAATTTAGAAGCAAACAACATGAAGATACAAGTAAAGAATCTCGGAGTATTACAACAGGCTGAGTTTACGCTCGGCGACATGACCATCCTGTGCGGTGGGAACAATACCGGAAAGACGTATGCGACCTATGCGCTTTTCGGATTCCTGTCGCAGTGGCAGTCGTTTTTACCTGTCGAGATTCCGCAGCAGACAGTGGACAGCCTATTGTCCGATGGTGTTGTGCGTATTGATGTTCGCGAATACGCAAAGGATGCTGAGAGTATTCTTATGAGGGGGTGTCGGGCATACGAGAAACGCCTACCTGAGATATTCGCTGCCTCTGAAAACAGATTCAGGGACAGTCAGTTCTCTATAACCATCCAACCTGATGACATTAGAACTGATGAGGGCTATGATCGTCGTTTCAATGTAATGGAACACGGCAAAGGGATGTTTCTGATAAAGAAAGAAGAGTCATCTTATGACTTAGTAATTACCTTATTAGTCGATGAAGACATAAAGATACCGGATGGAATGATTGTTGGTGCTATTAGTTTTGTACTAGAGGACATTGTTTTTAGCCCTCTCTTTCCAAGGCCATTCATTGTCAGTGCAGAGAGAACTGGTACGGCGCTCTTCTATAAGAATATGAACTTTGCACGCAGACGTATGCGGAGTGGTATGTTTGCATATTCTGGGATCTTGGCGCTCTCTGCTGCTTCTTTAGAGCCTGCGCTCTCCGAATTCGATAAGCCCTACGCAGCGCCGATTGAGGCTGACCTAGACCTTGCTTGGCAATTAGAATTCAAGGCGAGAAAAAATAGTTTTGTCGCCAATGATCATCCCGATATTCTGGCCGATTTTGCCGATATTATTGGTGGAGAGTATGCCGTTACCGATAGGGGTGATGCGCATTTCATCCCTAAGGATAAAGGTGCGCGACTGACCATCGGAGAGAGTTCCAGCTCGGTGCGCTCACTCTTCAATATTGGCTTTTATCTAAGACATATTGCGCGGCATGGTGACCTGCTGATGGTCGATGAGCCAGAGCTGAGTTTGCACCCCGAGAACCAGCGGCGGGTTGCTCGCCTGTTCGCACGCTTGGTGAATATCGGCATCAAGGTCTTTATTACCACCCATAGCGATTATATCATCAAAGAACTCAACACCCTTATTATGCTCAAGCGCGACAGGCCCCACCTCAAGGCAATCGCGGAACGGGAGGGTTACAAGCCAGAAGAGCTTATCGATCCCGCTAGGATTCGCGTCTATATTGCGGAGGAGAAACTGCTAGAACTAGAGGGAGGGGAGGGCAAGGTGCGCGGCCAAACGCTGACACAGGCCGATATAGATCCGGAGCTTGGTATAGAGGCCCGCAGTTTTGATACGACCATTGATACCATGAACCGAATCCAAAAGGACATCATCTGGGGTGAGGAATGATGTTGAAAGATATTGAGATCCTTGACGAGATGTTGCGTGATGACGTCAAGATTCCATTAAAAGAGCGCGACGGATGGCGAGAAGTTAAATTGTCGGAGGAACAGGGCAAGAAATATTTTGTATCTCTCACTGGGTTGCCGTGTAATGCAGTGGTCATTAAGGCGGATGCTTTCAGTTCCCCCAGTGCTGTCTTTCGTGGCGAAAAGGGTGAATGCAAGCGGGCCGATTTTGTGATTGTGGCTGATGACGTAAAGCAAAAGGTGATTATTTTTGTCGAGATGAAGGCAAAAAAGGGCTCTAGGTCAAAGATTATACAGCAGTTGCAGGGTGCATATTGTTTCGTAACGTATTGTAGGGAGATTGGTAAATCATTTTGGGGGAAGGAAAACTTCCTTGATGGTTATGATTATCGCTACGTTAGCATTACACCTGAGTACAATATCAGGGCACAACCAACACGTTATCGCAGATCCGACGAAGTACTGCATGACCAAGCAGGGAGCATGTTAAAGATCCACGATAACTACCTAAGATTCAGTGATCTAATCTAAATTTCAGAGCACCTGTATTCAACTTTCCCCGAGACCAACCACCCCCATGCGCCATTTTCTAGAACTGTTGGGATTGATCGTGGCCGCTCTGGGTAGTTTCTGGCTGATGTCGGTGACGGCCCCACCCCCGCCAACGACCGCCCAAGTGCCACGCCACGCCCGCGACGCCTTCGCCGAAAAGACCACTACCACTTTGGTGGATGCCGAGGGTCATGCCCATTATCGCGTCTATGCCGATCGGCTCGAACACTTCCCGGACGATGACAGCACCGACCTAGAGCATCCCTTTGTTACCCTCTTTGATGAAGGTGCGCCGACCTGGTTTATCACGGCGGAGCGGGGGCGGGCCAGCGCCAAAGGGGAGGACGTGTGGCTGTTCGGGCGGGTAGAGGCCCGCGAGCCGCCTGGGCCCGACACCATGACCCTGGATACCGCTGAGGTGTTGCTGCGGCCAAGGCTACAATACGCCGAGACGGATCGTGCTGTTGCCGTCCGCCACCCACAACAAGCGTTGGATGCCGTCGGGATGCGCGTCTACTTGCGGGAAAAACAGGTAGAATTGCTGCACAACGTACGAGGCCGTTATGAACCGCCACCTGTCCCATCTTCGTCCCCTTGAGTTTGTCCTCTGGCTCGTTGTTTGTTTTGGCGCGCCGCCTGCTTTAGCAATGCCTGCCGACCGCGATCAGCCTATCTACCTTGAGGCCGACCGAGCGGACATGGACGACCAAAAGGGCGTCAGCACCTATCGGGGGAATGTCACCCTTACCCAGGGCAGCATGTTGTTGAAGTGCGATGTGCTGGTCGCCCACCATTCCTCAGAAACCCACGAACTTGTCAACGCGCAGGCAGAAGGCTCCCCCGCCCATTTCCGCCAACAATCGACCCCAACCAAGGAGGAGGTCACGGCAACCGCCCCACGGATGGAGTATGTCGTCGATAAGCAGTTGATCTATCTGCTAGATAACGGAGAGGTACACCAAGGGCACAATGTCTTTCATGGGAAACGCATTGTGTACAACCTGGCGGATGCCGGGGTACACGCCGAGAGCGGCAATTCCCCGGGCGAAAGGGTGCGGATCACCTTGCTGCCTCATGAGGGGGGGAAGGGGCCGTCGAAGCCGGTGTCTACTCCCCAGAGTGCGCCGATTCCAACCGTGCAGGTATCTCCCGCAGCGTCATCACCAACATTGCAGGACACCAAGCCGTGAGCGTGTTGGCGGTTGAAGCGCTGTCCAAGATCTACAAGAAACGGCGCGTGGTGGACAACGTATCGTTGCGGGTGGAGAGTGGCGAGGTGGTGGGGTTGCTCGGGCCAAACGGGGCGGGTAAGACCACCTGTTTTTATATGGTCGTGGGGTTGGTTGGCTCCGATCAGGGGCGGGTCTTGTTCGATGAGACCAATCTGACCGGCTTGCCCATGCACGCACGGGCGCGTTTCGGGATTGGCTATCTGCCGCAAGAGCCGTCGGTGTTTCGCAAACTCTCGGTGGCCGACAATGTGCTGGCGATCCTGGAGACGCGGCGCGATCTAACGAAGGAGCAGCGCCTCGCATTGATGGACGACTTGCTGCATGAGCTGCGGGTGGAGCATCTTGCGAATAACCTCGGGATGAGCCTTTCGGGGGGGGAGCGGCGACGGGTGGAGATCGCCCGAGCGTTGGCTGCGGAACCACGCTTTATGCTGTTGGATGAACCCTTCGCGGGGGTGGATCCGCTTTCGGTGACCGATATCCAGAGCATTATCAGCCATCTCCGCGATCGGGGGATTGGGGTGCTGATTACCGATCACAATGTCCGCGAGACGCTGGGGATCTGTGGGCGGGCGTATATCATGAGCCAGGGGCAGGTGATTGCCTCGGGCGCGCCAGATGAGATCCTAGAGAACCAGACGGTGCGTGAGGTGTATCTTGGGCATCAGTTCCGTTTATAGAGAGAACACGGACGACGCAGCGAGAGGTGGGTGATGGCTAGGATCGAAGGCTTCCGTGTACGGAATTTTGGGGTGCTTAAGGACGTTGCCCTTGGTCGACTTTGGGATCAGCCG
>CAIRSR010000146.1 GCA_903881315.1 uncultured Thiotrichales bacterium
CCGTTGAACACCTCCCAAAAAAAGCGGCGCGTAGCCTCCTCTCGTACTTCAAAAACGGCATCCGATTCCTCCTCAACGCCCTCCTGACACTCGCACCTACCCCCCCCTTGTGGATACATCTAAAACTTGTCGGGTGGTAAGCACCCCACCCTACCACACCCCATAATCCCCCACAACATCGACGTTATTCGACCCCCCATCGACGTTATTCGATATTCTATCGACGATATTCGATGCCTGTGGCATAATCAGTTGTGAGGTAGGCGTCTCCCGCCGGGGCCCCCGACGCCTTACCCCTCCCCCAGAGGCGCTTACCTCAACCAGTGTGGGCTGTACGCCACAAAGATTGACAACAAATGACTGGTATTAAGGGCGAATGGCATGTAGAATGCCCAGATCCTCGCTGACCTTCCTTTCGGGCGGCGTCTGGTTGTGCGATTGAACCCCTTGAGTCTTCTCCTTGGTTCCACCACCTGTCTCCGTTAGACGCGACGGGTAGGGATGTGCTTGTGTCATTTACGAATATCCAGATCGACGACGCGCTACTGCGCGCCATTAGTGCTTGCGGCTATGTCGCCCCGACAGATATCCAACGTGCGGCCATACCTGCCGCGCTCGCTGGTTCAGATATCTTCGCCTCGGCCCAGACCGGTACCGGTAAAACGGCCGCCTTTGTGATCCCCGCTCTCCAGCGCATCACCCAACCTGCTACAACCCGTGGTCGTGGGCCACGAGTACTCATCCTGACCCCGACCCGCGAACTGGCCAATCAGGTAACGGAGTCTGTCCGTAACCTTGGCCGCTTTCTACGCCTAAAGAGTGCCACCGTAGTAGGTGGCGTTGCCTATCCACCACAACTGCGGATGCTCGAGCGCCCGCTCGACCTCTTGGTCGCAACCCCCGGGCGGCTGATGGATCACATGGAGAATCGTCGCGCCGACCTCTCACGGGTAGAGATCCTGGTACTTGACGAGGCCGACCGGATGCTCGACCTTGGCTTCGTTGATGCGGTGCGCACCATCGCAGCGGCCACACCTTCTAGCCGCCAGACCTTGCTATTCTCCGCGACCCTAGAGGGACGGGTGATGGCGATTGCGAACGATCTGTTGCGTAACCCGGTAGAGATCCGCCTCAGCACGGTTATCGACCGCCACGAGGGCATTGAGCAATGCGTACACCAGGCCGATGACCTGGCCCACAAGGAGCGCCTGCTCGATCATTGGATTGCGCAAGAGGAACTGACGCAAGCGCTCATCTTTACCGCGACCAAACGCGACGCCGACCGCCTGGCGCAAACGCTCGCCGCACGCGGGCACTCGTCGGCTGCCCTTCACGGCGACATGCCGCAACGCGATCGCAACCGGATCATGGAGCGCATGAAGATGCAGAACCTGCGCCTGTTGGTCGCAACCGACGTTGCTGCTCGTGGCCTGGATATCCGCACCCTAAGCCACGTCATCAACTACGACCTCCCGATGGTGGCCGAGGACTACATCCACCGCATCGGTCGCACCGGACGCGCCGGCGCTACCGGTACCGCCATCTCCTTTGTCGGCCCGGGCGATTGGGTGCGCTTGGCCGGCATTGAGCGGCTTACGGGCGCACGCCTGACCCGCGAGGTGATCCCGGGCCTTGAGCCGCGCCAACAAGAACCGCGTCGCTCCTCGGGCGGCAAGGGCAAGGCCACCTCCTCGCGATCCCGCTCGGGCCCACCCGGCAGAAGCCGCTCCTACGGCCCCGATCGAGCCCCCGTAACTGGTCGCGGCCCGGCGTCCGGTCGCGCACACGGGGCGGGTCGCTCCCCCAGTGCTGCGCGAACCCCCAGGGCGCGCCCTTAAAAGTAGCGTAGCCAACTCGGAACCACGCCCCGCCATTGCGGCGGGGTTTGTGACCAGTCACGCATTGCCTCTCGTCTTGTCGCGCCAACCCATCACCCCGCAAGGCTCAGGGCCTTGCGGTTTGCTGTCGCCTGCACCCGATTACTTGGAAGGGATTCTGCTGGTTGTGCCAATCCCGAGACTATCCCAGAGAGAATCAACCCGCTTTTTCACCTCATCGCTCATCCGAATCGGACGCCCCCAGACCCGCGTCGTCTCACCAGGCCATTTGTTGGTCGCATCAAACCCAACCTTTGCGCCCAACCCAGACACCGGCGAGGCAAAGTCTAGGTAGTCAATCGGGGTGTTTTCAATAAAAATGGTGTCGCGAGCGGGATCCATGCGCGTCGTCATCGCCCAGATGACATCATTCCAGTCGCGCACGTTCACATCCTCATCGGTCACAACGACAAACTTGGTGTACATAAACTGACGCAGAAACGACCATATACCCAACATCACCCGTTTGGCGTGGCCTGGGTATTGTTTGCGCATCGAAACACACGCCCAGCGATACGAACAACCCTCCGGCGGTAGATAAAAATCCACGATCTCGGGGAATTGGCGCTGCAGCAAGGGAATAAAGACCTCGTTTAACGCTACCCCAAGAATAGCGGGCTCATCCGGCGGACGACCCGTGTAGGTGCTGTGATAAATCGGTCGGTCGCGGTGCGTGATACAATCAATGGTAAATACCGGAAAGCTATCTACCTCGTTGTAATAGCCCGTATGATCCCCAAAGGGCCCTTCGTTTGCCATATCGCCCGGGGCAATATAGCCCTCTAGGACATACTCCGCCGAAGCGGGCACTTGCAGATCGTTTGTTTTACAGGTGGTGAGTTCGGTACGATTGCCCCTCAGCAGTCCGGCAAAGGCGTATTCCGAAAGGGTATCGGGAATGGGCGTGACCGCCGCGAGCAGTGTCGCCGGATCAGCACCCAGCACCACCGCCACCGGAAAGGGTTTGCCTGGGTGGGACAGCGTCCACTCGCGGAAATCGAGCGCTCCGCCCCGATGCGATAACCAACGCATGATGACCCGATTGCGCCCGATCACCTGCTGGCGATAGATACCGAGATTCTGGCGGGGCTTATTGGGGCCACGGGTGACGACCAAGCCCCAGGTAATCAGTGGGCCGATGTCCTCGGGCCAACAGGTCTGGATCGGCAGACGGGCAAGGTCTACCTCGCTCCCACGCCAGACGTGTTCTTGGCAAGGAGCGTGGCTTGATACCCGTGGGTTCATATTCAGAACCTGTTTGAAGATAGGAAGCTTCTCAAGCGCATCACGAAAGCCCCGAGGCGGCTCGGGTTCTTTTAGAAACGCAAGCAACTGCCCTACCTCGCGCAGGGCCCCGACCGAGCGCTGCCCCATCCCGAGCGCAACCCGATAGGGTGTGCCAAACAGGTTGGCCAGCACCGGCACCGAATACCCCACCGGATTTTCAAAGAGCAACGCCGGCCCACCGGCACGTAGGGTACGATCACAGATCTCGGTCATCTCGAGACGTGGATCCACCGCAACACGAATTCGCTTGAGTTCTCCCTCTGCCTCTAGTTTTGTAATAAAATCGCGTAAATCATTGTAATTCACGAGGAAGACTCCCATGTATAATGGTGAGGATTACTAAGCCGTGAAGATCCCACTTAACGCTTCCATTTTGCTAGGCACCTTGCAATGACGCAAACCCTTGAGCCATCGTCTCACCCATCATCCGCAGCAACGGAACCGGTGGCTCCCGCCCTCTCACGGCGCACCTTCGCCATCGTCTCCCATCCCGATGCGGGCAAGACCACGCTCACCGAGAAGTTTCTGCTGTTTGGCGGTGCCATTCAACTGGCCGGCACCGTCAAGGCCCGCAAGGCCACGCGCCATGCAACCTCCGATTGGATGGAGTTAGAAAAACAACGTGGTATCTCGGTCACGACCTCGGTCATGCAGTTTCCTTATCGTAACCATATCGTGAACCTACTAGACACCCCAGGTCACGAGGATTTCTCTGAGGACACCTATCGCACCCTCACGGCAGTAGATTCTGCCCTAATGGTGATCGATGCGGCGAAGGGTGTGGAGGAGCGTACCCTAAAACTCATGGAGGTGTGCCGTCTGCGTGACACCCCCATCATCACCTTTATTAACAAGCTCGACCGGAATGGGCAATCGCCGATCGAACTGCTCGACGAGATCGAGCGCGTACTCGGGATCCAGTGTGCGCCCATCACCTGGCCGATTGGCATGGGGCGAGAGTTTAAGGGCGTTTTTCATCTCTACCACAATGCCGTACACCTGTTCTCCCCACAACACGGCGGACGGATTCGCGAGGGCGAACGGGTCGAGGGACTGGATAACCCCCACCTTGCCGAACTGCTTGGCGCGGATACGGTGCGGGAGCTGCGCGAAGAGATCGAACTCGTGCAAGGGGCGAGTCACACCCTTGACCTTGCGGCCTACCGCGCTGGTCGTCTCTCGCCGGTGTTCTTTGGCTCGGCGCTGAATAGCTTCGGGGTGCGCGAGTTATTGGACGCCTTCGTGGAGTATGCGCCGTCACCGCGTCCGCAACAGACCACGACCCGCACGATAGCCGCCAATGAGGCCCCGTTTACGGGCTTTGTCTTCAAGATCCAGGCAAACATGGATCCCGCCCACCGCGACCGGATTGCCTTCCTGCGGGTCTGTTCGGGGCATTATGAGCGCGGCATGAAGCTCTACCAAGTGCGCCTGGGTCGTGAGGTTACGATCGCAAACGCGCTCACCTTCATGGCCGGTGAGCGCGAACATATCGACGACGCCTGGCCCGGCGACATCATTGGCCTGCACAACCACGGCACCATCCAGATCGGTGATGCCTTCACCCAGGGGGAGACGCTTAAGTTTACCGGCATCCCCCACTTTGCACCGGAACTCTTTCGCCGCGCCCGGCTGCGCGATCCTTTACGCGCCAAGGCGCTGCAAAAAGGGCTAGGACAACTCTCCGAAGAAGGCGCGACCCAGGTATTTCGACCACTAGAGAGCAACGATCTCATCCTGGGCGCAGTCGGGATTTTACAATTTGATGTTGTCGCCTATCGGCTGAAACACGAATATGGGGTTGATTGCGTCTTTGAGAACATCAACATCCACACCGCACGCTGGATAGACTGCGACAATGCCAAGAAACTAGAAGAATTTAGACAAAAGGCGCGCGATCACCTGGCGCTTGATGGCGCGGGCGATCTCGCCTATCTTGCCCCGACGCGGGTGAATCTTGCCCTCATCACCGAACGCTGGCCGGAGATCCGCTTTCATGCAACCCGCGAACATCTTGGGCCATCGGACGGAGGCGCATTGCGGCTTTAACCTACGCATCACATCCTCCTAGCCAGAGGATAGAAGAGAATTGTAATATGGCCCCTCACAACACCAACACGAGCACGGCGATGCCAGGATTCTTGGGTTTCTTCAACCGACTGCTGACAGCACTGGAAGTACCAGGCCTGGAGATTCCTGCTGTTGGGGTACGGTTCTTTCGCGAAGATGCACCGATCCCGCCCGAGGTACGGTCTTCTGCCCCACGCGACCTCACGCTTACTAGCTGTCAGGCGGTGCGTCAAGCAGAGCTTGGGGATCCGGTGTTGCTAACGCTCGAGAATATCGGCTGTGTTGCGGCGGCAGTGAGCCTTGGTTTGGTGGATCAAAACCAGGCGCACCCACTGCAAGGCCCGCGCCTCTACACCGAGATCATGCACCAACAGGCCCCCCAAGGCAGCGAGTTTCTCCCCCCGACGCCTAAGGATTTTACCGATGGGATAGTCTATGCCTGTCAGAGCAGTGGACGACGGGACTTTTGCCTGTTCGGCGAGCGCGACAGTGGACGCTTCAAGGATCAGGCAACTGCGCGTAGCGCAGTAGCGGATATGATGGCCATCCAACCACCCGTAATGGCGGGTGTCTTTCTGTATCCCCCAGACTTTACCGAACCCGCGTTGGAACCCGATGTTGTAGTATTGAGCGTGCGTCCGGTAGAACTGACGCGCATCATCCAGGCATACCAATATCGCACCGGCCTCCGTTTGGAGGCAAGTATGGGGGGGTTACGTGCGGTCAATTCGGATCTCATTGTGCGCCCGTACCTCACGCAACGGATGAACATCTCTCCGTATTGTCTAGGGGCACGGTTGATTGCCAAGTTTGACGCCAATCGGTTGGGTATCGGCATACCCTACAGTGTATTTACCGCTCTGGTAGAAGGTATGGAAGAATCCCTTGGGGGTTATCCCTTCTCGGCATATCCAGGCGCATCAGATAAGAACGATGGATAATCTGACTCGGACCAGGATCTATATCATGGCCCGTCGCACCAATACCTTGCTCACCGATACCCATTGGCAGGTGTTGGAGTATGCCAATGAATATTATGCCTGCCATCGCGTCGGCCCACTGTACCGTAACATTGAGCGCCATACCGGGGTTTTACGGAACACGCTCGAACGGATATTCCCCAATGGACTGCAATCGGTATATGGCTGGGTTGGTATTCCGATCCAGGCGAGCAACGAGGTGCCTTGCAAACCCGTCGCTAATATCAAGGTCGATGAATATCGCAAGGTCTATCTTGACCATAATTCCACGACCTATCTACGGGCAGAGGTTCGTGACACACTGCAAAATTTTCTGGACGATGCGGAAAGTTTCGCGAATCCCAGCAGCAGCAGTACCGCCGCCCAAAAGATCCACCGACTGCTCGATAAGGCACATGTCAGCATAGCCCATTGTCTCGGCGTAGATCCAAACGAGATTGTCTTTACCGGCGGGGGATCCGAGGCCATCAATCTCGCCATTAAGGGGGTTGCGTTTAGGCATTTGTCTTCTCCTGGCCATATCGTGACCAGTGTTACCGAGCATAGTGCCGTACTCGAGACGATACGCTACCTAGCAAGCTTCGGATTTACCACCAGTTACGTTACTGTAGGCAGCGAGGGCATGGTCACTGCGGACGCGATAAAAGAAGCCCTGCGCCCCGATACCCAGTTGGTGTCGATCATGGCGGCCAATAATGAGATTGGCGTCATCAACCCCATCCAGGAGATAGGTGCCGTCTGCCGCGCCGCAGGAGTGCCGCTGATGGTCGATGCAGTGCAGGCGTTTGGCAAGATCCCACTACGCCCAAAGGAATGGGGGATTTCTTTGCTCGCCATATCGGGCCATAAATTGTATGGCCCAAAGGGGATCGGTGCGCTTTATGTGGCGACCAACCAATCCCTGGTTCCTCTTGTACACGGCGGGGAACAAGAAGGCGGACGACGGGCAGGTACAGAGAATATCATGGGCATTATCGGGCTCGGCATGGCGGCCAAACTCGCGCATCGCGAACTCGCCCAAGAATCCGCGAGACTATTGCGCCTGAGAGAACGTCTGCTTGCCCGCCTGCAGGAAATTGAGCCCGCGCTTATTGTCAACGGATCACTAACGCACCGCCTGGCGAATAATCTTAATGTTGGTTTGCCGGGCATTGACAGCGGTTCGTTGTTATTAAGCCTCGATCAGATTGGAATATCCGTTTCGGCAGGGTCAGCGTGTCACGCAGGGGGGGCGGAGACCTCTCATGTGATTCGGGCACTTGGGGTAGATACCAAGCGTTATGGGATCGTCCGCTTCGGCCTTGGTCTGCAGACCACCGAGTCCGATTTAGACTATCTTTTCCGTTATCTACCTGCAATCCTTACGGATCTACGCAATAGTAGACACTGACGTATTCTGCATAAATGAAAGGCAAGTATTCATTACAAGCGGCATTATTACGGGTTAAGAGGTAGAGCATCATGTCAGTTGATCGTTCTCTCAAGATACTCCTTGTCGAAGATTCCAAGGTGGCTCGCAAGATGGCAGCCAAGGCGTTGGCTGAACTAGGTTTCCAGCATGTGCTACAGGCCGAGGATGGTCAAGACGCCATTACCAAGCTTAATGCAGAAGACGGCATAGGGCTGATTATCAGCGATTGGAATATGCCGAACATGGATGGCTTTGAGTTATTGCAATGGGTACGAGCCAATCCCCGTAGCGCCAAGATCCCCTTTATCATGGCAACCGCTCGTGGTGAGCGCAAACAGGTTACGGCGGCCACCGATGCCGGTGTCAGCAATTTTATTACCAAACCCTTTGGCCCACCCGAGCTTAACGAACTCATCAATGAGACGTTGGGTGGGAAGGCCAATATCCAATCTGCCCCAGAACAAGTAGCGCGAATTCCGAAAGTCGATGCTTCTGGTCGACTCATCATTGAGATGGCCCATATCCAGATTACCGATCACCTAACTTTAGGCATACTCAAACATCTCATTGACAGCAATAAGCTCTCCCCGCAACATTTTGTCATCGAAACCAAGCGTATGCCAAGTTGGAATGCCCTCCAACAAGCGCTTGAAAAGGGAAATGTAGACGGTGCCTTTTCTCTCGCGCCGATTGCGATGGATCTCTTTGGTTTTGGCGTACCGATTAAACTCGTGATGTTCGCGCATCGCAACGGCAGTATCGCGGTGCGTAACGCAAAGTCTAGAAACGCTTCTCTCGATCAATCCTTCCGAGGAAAGACCTTTTATATCCCCCACGAACTTTCTATCCATCATATGCTGGCCCACCGTTTCTTGCGAGAGTTGGGCCTAAAACCAGGGTTTGCTGGGCGAGGCGACTGCGATGTATTCTTCGAGGTTGTCCCCCCGATCAAGATGCCCGAGTTGCTTGCATCAAACCCCGACGCCTGCGGATTCCTGGTAGCAGAACCCCTGGGCACCAAAGCAATTGCCGAAGGTTGCGCAGATCTGCTATTCCTCTCCGGCGAGATGTGGGAGACACACCCCTGCTGCGTCGTCACCATGCGCGATGAGGTGATTCAACAATACCCCGCTGCGGTACAAGAATTTACCGATATGTTGGTGGTGGCAGGACATTTTATTGAGGAAAAGATCGACGCTGCCGCAGAAGTAGCCGTCACCTTCCTCGACCCAGACGGGACGCTCAAGCTTAAGGTTCCGATCCTAAAGAATGTATTGCGCGAGGCCCAAGGGATCAAGACCAACGATCTATTCCCCTCTAAACCGGATCTCGATCGTATCCAACAATACATGACAAAGGAGATGGGTGTCGGTAGTATTATTGATCTCAATGCCTTTGTGGATGATCAGTTTGCACGCAAATCCTGCAAGGGCGCAATCGATCGTCACACCACCATTCATAAGGCCTCTGAGGTTGTCACGAGGATAGTCGATCGCCAAAATGCTGGCGTTGTCAACAAGAGCAACCTCAATATTGAGGGCAGTTATCTTGTCCTCAATCTATCTGGCCGGGAATACTGTATCGATATTTTATGGATCAAGGAGATCATTACGATGCCGGTAATCCGCAGCCTGCCTCATGCACCTTCTGTGGTGCGCGGCATTATGAACTTCCGAGGTCACACCATCACCGTGATTGATCTGCGCGTCAAACTTGGCCTAACCCCTAGACCCATTGGCCCAGCGGCTCGGGTTATCGTACTCAGTAGTCGCGATGGCGGCAATGCAAAAACAATCGGTATGATAGTTGATGCTGTCTCCCGCGTTATTCCGATAACCGCTGAGCACATTGCTGACGCATCTTCTTATAAGAAGAACCCACAGACAAATTATATTCTCGCCTTCGCCAAGGTAAGTGATGGGGTTAAGGTATTGCTCAACACCGAACGGCTATTCGATCTTTGACCGTGCTCCGCCCACCTGCGATTGTTATTGCGGGCGTGTCCGCATCGGGCAGCTCGTCATTTTCAGGTTTTGGCTCGTGCATATTATGATGAAATCCGCCATAGTAGGTTGTTTGCATGGAAACCAATGACACATGGTCATTTGAAGAGAAATCGCTATACTATGCGAGGATTGGTCTCGGAAAAGATGTAAAGGCCCAGATTCGCATCCTCGCGGAGGCCACCAAAGAGTTGGTGGTAGCACAGGCCAACCTATCAGATCGCGTTGTCATTAGTCACGAGAGGATTGTTGATGGGCTCGATTATTTATCTTCTGGCCCGGATGATGTCCGCGAAGGTATCTCTGGACTAAAGGCTGCGTTTGAATTTTCCCTATCCGAAGCAACCTGGCAGATCGAGAGAAATAGGCGACAGCTACAGGATATTCTAAAGACCCTAACCGCCCATCTCGACACTAAGACAAAGGAAAAAAGAAAGCGCGCCGACGCCTATTACGATAACGACCAGATCGATGAGGCCGAGGAAGAGTACCTGACCCTCTTAGAATCCAACGAACAGGATTTTACCCTGCATATTAGTCTCGGCATGATCCAAATGTTCCGGCGAGGAGACTTGGAGGAGGCGGTATATTATTCTGATAATGCAATCCAATACGCAAGGCCAAAATCGAAGTATTACACAAGTTTCGCCTTGTTGTATAAGGCAATTGCCCTACGAGAGGACGGACTTTTTTCTGAGGCCAAAGCCTGCCTTGAAGAAGCCATTATCCAATCCCCCGATTTTTGCGAACCGCTTTTTCAGATCTGCGTTGCTGAGGTACGATCGAACAAACAAAGGGCGATATCGCTGCTTACCGCGCTGGTTGACACCGATATTCGTTACAGCCTCAAGATTGAGAATGAGCCTGCTCTCATCCCCATCAAAAAGGATCTCCACGCCATCTACACCAATCGGATCAACGAGCAGTCGAATGAGATCAAAGGCCGACACGACGTTGTGGCGGCTGACGTACAAAAGATACTGGAACGCATCGGAACCTATAAGGCAATCATCGGCAGCGGCCAACATCGTTTAGACAGTGAATTAGAAGACGCTGAGACAAGAGTACGAGCCGCCCTCCAGAGAGCCATAGAACTAGTCAATAGAAAAACCCTGCTAGACTCGTATACTGCAGCAAGGGTAATGGCGAGTGAGGTACCGCGCTCAGTAAGGGAATTGCGAGAGGCCATCTATCGCCATTTCTCGGACGGAATTGAGGAGCTATATAATGAAAAGGCAGAGATAGCCTCTGCTGCCCACTCAAGACGCGACGAGAGACTACTCAATGACCTCACCGCCGGCAAGACTGGCATTCTCACCTACTCCGCCATCTATGTCTTTACCTTTATTATGTTTAGAGACTTAATCACCTCGATTACCTTATCCTCGATCCCATTTACCATCTCGTGGGTTTCGCAGTATCGGTATCACGTAAAGCGACGCACCTTACTGAAACGCATCGACAGCAAAATAGAACAGCTCGTTGCCGCTCGCGATGGCGTTTAATAACCGCACGCGCTGCTAACCAACACCGCGATCAGAAGCACCAACAAGTCCGCCGCGAACAGCAAAGAAATACACCCCGCCGCTATCTTTGTCATCGCGCCCCAACCCCGCTGTGGCCTGATTCCGCTAGCAAACAATCAGATCCCCTCTACTGGCAATGCCGAGAGAAGGCTAGCCGATGGGCCGACTGTCGCAACCCAAGACAGTGCCCTGGTTCTGCCACTACCCCTTTGCTTTATGTCACAAGAAATATGGTAGACTATGGCGGGATTGAAAACGGGCCGTAACCTCTTGGGGGTGACTGCTATGAACACCGTCAAACTGTTTCTTGCCTCTTCGGCAGAACTGAAAGCGGATCGGGATCAATTCGAGATCCTCATCCGACGCGAGAACGAAGCACGGCATCAACAGGGGGTCTACCTCAGCCTCACCCTATGGGAAGACTCCCTGGATGCCATACCGCAGGCCCGCCTGCAAGAGGGGTACAACCGTGTCATCCGAGAATGCGACATCTTTGTGATGCTGTTCTTTACCAAGGTAGGTAAATACACAGAAGAGGAGTTTAGCACTGCCTTTCAGCAGTTTAAGACGACCAACAAGCCACAGATCTTCACCTATTTCAAGGATGCGCCGTTCAACACTGGAAGCGCCAACGAAGACGATCTGATGAGCCTGTTTGCGTTTAAGAAAAAGCTCAAGACGCTTGGGCATTTTCCACCCAGTTACAAGAATATTGAC
>CAIRSR010000147.1 GCA_903881315.1 uncultured Thiotrichales bacterium
AATTGGATGAACTAAAAAAAGAGGTCATTCGCCTTGCTGAAGACTTCACCAAAATCCCCATCAATACCGAGCGCCTGCGCGTAGCCAAACAACGCTTTGAGTCCGGTGACTATCCGGCTGCGCGGGCCATCCTGAATGCAGAGGAGATGGGCAGTGAGCTGGACGCCCTGTTACGGCAAGAGGAGCGGCTACAGCGGCTGAGAGACGAAAACCAGGCTAATCTTCTCGATAAGGCCAATGAGTTCCTCATCCTGGCACGACTGACGGCGATTGATCGAGAACTGCCCAATCGTTTTGCTAAGGCCAGAGAGTACTACGAGCAATCCCTGAAGGCGGCGCAAACGCTCGAAAATACCTTTGCCTATGCTCATTTTTTACAGCAGCACAACCAGTTCGGTGCGGCGGCTGGTTGGTATACCACAAACCTCACCCTCTACCGCGCCCTGGCTGCCGCCCACCCCGAGGCCTACCTGCCCGATGTGGCGATGACGCTCAACAACCTCGGGGCCTTGCAGGGCGACCAGCACGACTTTGTCGCCGCCGCTGCCTCTTTTGATGAGGCCCTCACCCTCTACCGCGCCCTGGCTGCCGCCCACCCCGAGGCCTACCTGCCCAATGTGGCGGGGACGGCGGCCAATCTCGCCATGTTTTATCAACGAGAACTGCCCGATCAGGAGCAATCATTGGCCTATGCTGCCTTGGCGCTCCTCTCTGCCCTGCCGTTTGTGGCGTCGGTGCCGGTAGTGCGGCGCTATGTGGGTCAGGCCTTACAGGTCGCGGAGGCGTGGGGGGTGGGAAGGGAAGAGTTTTTTAACCAGGTGGTGCAAAACGTACCGGAGGGATGAGTGGCGTCGTCACTGCGTTTCGGAACCGTTGCCGTCCCCGTTGGCGTCTCGCAAGATTGGGGTTCCGATCACCCACAGAGGTTCGGTAGGTTCGCCCCACGCTGAGGACAACCTGAACCTACGCTTGGTCAGGCGACGCTCGCAACCAAGCTCACAGGTAGAGCAAGAGCAGCATAAAATGATTGCCTGGTTTCCCAAGTAGGTTCCTCTTTGATGAGCCAGGGAGGGGGCTGGGGAGAGGCTGATCTTTTGACCCGCCATCGTTTTATGTGACTCCCGCTATTAGAGTCACGATCATGCCCCCATCGATCCCAACTTTTGCACCCAGAGGCTCATCTCACGGTGGAAACACGCCTTAACCGTTCAGGCTCATCTCACATTGGACAAGGCTGCCACTTGTGGGGGCTCCACAAAGGGCGTAGACTTCTCGGCGTTCGGACTTGTGTGTGGTCGGTCGAGCGAAACGCTACGTGCGGAGATTTCCAACGAGACCCCGACTTGCGGGGTTTTTTTTTGTCAGGAGTGGGCCTTGTGCCCACTTTTTGTTTTGATGGCTTATCTTTCGCCGAGATTGTGGCTGCCCTTGTTCATCAAGGCATGGCCTTTTCTGCGAAATAATGATCCGAAAAACATTAACCTAGACAGAATGGCTGTGTTGTAACGAGGGTATGGGTGTGATCAAAACACCGTCGCGGTTGCATCAGTTGATAGAGCCCGTGGTGACAACCATGGGTTATGAATTGGTTGGGATAGAGCAAGGCGGCCAAGGGCACCGTCGCGTTTTGCGCCTCTTTATCGATAGCCCGACCGGGGTGACCCTCGGCGATTGTAGCCGCGTGAGCCATCAGGTCGGTGGGGTACTAGAGGTAGAGGATCCGATCCCTGGAGCATACATCCTGGAGGTCTCTTCCCCTGGGATTGAGCGTCCCCTATTCGAGGTGCGCGACTTTGAGCGGTTTGCCGGACGTAAGGTGCAAGTGAAACTTTCCCCGGCGATGGTGCCAGAGGACAAGGATCCCAGCACAAATCCGTTGGTGGGAAGACGCAAGGTGGTGGGAGTGCTTCGTGGTGTACAGGATGGCAATATCGTGGTGGAAGAACAGGGCCATGGGTTGGTTCTGCCGCTGGAACGTATCGAGAAGGCCAATCTAATCCCAGAAGTCTGAGCGCTGGCCTAAGAGGTAAGCATGAATAAAGAAATTTTGTCGGTCATCGAATCGGTTTGCAACGAGAAGGGAATCCCCGAGGAGGTCATCTTTCGGGCGGTTGAGTCTGCGCTTGCCATGGCTTCCAAGAAAGGAAAGGTTGCGGATATCGATGTGCGCGTCTCGATTGATCGCAACAGTGGTGTTCACAGCACTTTCCGGCGCTGGACTGTCGTCGCCGATGATGATGCAACGTCACTCGAAAATCCGGCGACCCACATGCGTCTGTCCGTTGCCCGTGAACGTGACGCTACTGTCGAAGTCGGCGGATGCGTAGAAGAGGCCATGGAGTCGGTGCCGTTTGGCCGAATTGGTGCTCAGGCTGCCAAACAGGTGATCGTACAGAAGGTACGAGAGGCCGAACGTGCTCAATTGGTAGATAGCTACTTGCGACGGGTTGGTCAACTCGTGACTGGGGTTGTCAAACACGTTGATCGGGCGGGCATCCTCCTCGATCTTGGCGGCAGCGCTGAGGCCTTTATCGACCGAGCTGAGCTTATCCCCCGCGAGTCAGTACGCAACGGGGATCGGTTGCGTGGCTACCTCAGGGCAGTTCGTTCCGAGGTGCGCGGGCCCCAATTGTTTGTCAGTCGTACTGCTCGTGAGTTGCTAATCGAACTCTTCAAGCTAGAAGTACCTGAAGTCGGCGAGGGGTTGATTGAGATCATGGCAGCCGCCCGAGACCCGGGACTGCGCGCCAAGATTGCGGTTCATTCGCGAGAGGCTCGTATCGACCCAGTGGGCGCTTGTGTGGGTATGCGTGGTTCACGAGTACAAGCGGTCTCTAACGAACTGACCGGGGAGCGCATTGACATCGTCCCCTGGGATCCAAATCCCGCGCAGTTCGTGATCAACGCCATGGCACCGGCTGAAGTAACCTCTATCATGGTCGATGAAGACTCCCACTCCATGGATGTGGCTGTACCTGAGGCGCAACTTGCGCAAGCTATCGGTCGCAATGGCCAGAATGTGCGGCTAGCGAGCCAATTGACGGGCTGGGAACTCAATGTAATGACCGAGACCCAGGCGGTCGAGAAGAGCGAACAAGAAACCAAAAATCTGCAGCAGATGTTCATGGATGTCCTGGTGGTGGGCGAAGACTTGGCGGCGGTGTTGGTAGAAGAAGGATTCTCAACCCTTGAAGAGATCGCCTATGTTCCGGTTCACGAGATGCTGCAAATTGAGGGCATGGATCAGGAAATGGTCGAGGATCTGCGCAATCGAGCGCGGGATGTGTTGCTGACCCGCGCCATTGCGAGCGAAGAGCGCTCTGATAAGGAGCCCTCTCCCGAGCTGCTCGCCATGGAGGACATGGATCTCGCGCTTGCTCGAACCTTGGTGGAACGCGGTGTGCTCACCGTAGAGGATCTGGGAGAGTTGGCGGTGGATGAGTTAACGGACATTGAAAATGTGGACGAAGAGCGTGCCGCGCGGTTGATCATGACCGCCCGTGCACCCTTATTCGCCAAGTAGGATCAAGCCTGAGGCCAGGAGTAAGAGATGGCAGAAGTAACCATAAGACAATTTGCCGAGGTAGTTGGTATTCCTGTCGAGCGCCTTTTGGTACAGCTCGGGGAGGCCGGTCTCGTCAAAAAAACCTCCGAAGAAACCATCACCGAGCAAGAGAAGGTACAATTGCTCGGGTACCTTCGTCGCAGTCACGGCGAGGTAACTGGTTCCACCGGGCCTCAGAGAATTACCCTTAAACGCAAGACGGTGAGCGAGATTCGCACCACCGGCGCTCAGGGCAAGGCCAAGACCGTGAGCGTGGAAGTGCGCAAAAAGCGCACGTACATCAAACGCGACCCCGACGAAGCAGAAACGATACAACCCGTTGCTGAGGAGGATGCTCGTCGCAACGTGGAGGCTCACGTTGTGGCACAATCGACAGAAGAGGTGATGCCTCGCGCCTCGGAAGAGGCCGCACCCCCTGTCGAGCCAGCGCCTACCCCTCCTCCTACAATCGCCGAGAGCGCACCACGGCAGACGGTTGAGGAAGCCGTGCAACCCCGTGTCGAACGGATCGCCGAGATCGAGGTACCCCCTCCGATTAAAGAATTTGCTATTCAACCTCCCCCCAGCGCACCAGTCGCGACTGCAGTTGCAGAGGTTCATCCCCCTAGCCGTTCCGATGCCAAAGCAACGGGTTCTGATATCCAAGAAAGCGATGCCGTCACGCATTCCAGTGGCAACGCAGAACCTCCTGTCGCCTCCCACCCGCAAGAAGGCGCGGTGGCTCGTCCCAGTGAAGGCGGCGACCGTTTGGTTACGCGGCCTTCGTCTACCGCCGGAGAGCGCACGGCGACTCGTCCCGCAGAACGCGGCAGCGATCGGCCTCCCTCACGCCCAGGCGGAAGCGCGGGTGGCGAGCGCACCGCTCGTCCAGGTGGCGAACAACGTACCGGCGAGCGTTCCGCGCCACGCCCAGGCGGAAGCGCGGGTGGCGAGCGCACTGCCCGTCCAGGTGGCGAACAGCGTACCGGCGAGCGTTCCGCGCCACGCCCAGGCGGAAGCGCGGGTGGCGAGCGCACTGCCCGTCCAGGTGGCGAACAACGTACCGGCGAGCGTTCCGCGCCACGCCCAGGCGGAAGCGCGGGTGGCGAGCGCACTGCCCGTCCAGGTGGC
>CAIRSR010000148.1 GCA_903881315.1 uncultured Thiotrichales bacterium
ACCTGAACAGACCAAGACATCTTCCACGCTGCAATTGCCACCGCCAGCGAGGAAGATGCTCTGAAGGTATTCCAGAAGAGAGGGTACCACCAAGCGCCTATCACTAAACAGGTTCGATCCAGAGGAGAACTCGCAAAAGAAAAGCAGGTCGCAACGGACAGTACCTGTGCCATAGTACCCGACAACACCCACGCATCCCCAAATAGGAACGGGTAGGCATAAGGCGACAGCAATGCAATTACCGCATAGATCGGCACGCCGAACAGCAACAGATTCTTTGCTGTGCTTTTCCATAATGGGGCAATACTAACCTGGTCTGCCCAATTGGCCGCAGCACGCTGGTAATAGACCTGTCCGATGGCATTACCGATCAACGTAGACGGTATACATAGCGTAACCATGGCCATGGTGTATTGTCCAAGCACGTCTGAACCATAAAGCTTGGAAATGGCAACAATTGGAATCATGCTGGAACAAGTAAACAGAATATACGACAACATCATTGATCCTGACAGACGCCGATATTGCCGCTCCACATCCGCCATTTTACTTAGGTAGCGTCGCCAATTCTGACGCAACAAATAATCCTGATTCGATTGCGTGGCGGAACTCTGTGTAGTCAACCAAGCGAGCTTGCCCAACGCTGCGATAGCAGGTGCGGCAACTAAACCGCCAGGATGCAGATCGAACAGCGCACCCAACAAACCAGACCCAATATAGCCCATCTTTCCAAACAATTCCGACATACCCGAAACGCGATAATCGCCCCGCCGCTGCACACGGTATAACGCCACATAGGACCAGGCAATCAGCAACGCTGTGATTGGCGACCAAACCAGCCAAGGTGCCAATTGGATATTACCTAAGAGGACGGCCAGTTCGTCTCGGTATATCCAGAGAATAGGCGTCATGATCAGCACAACCGTTGTGCCCAGACTAAGGGCGAGGTGACACACAGCGTCCGCATCCCCCTCGTCCTTTGGGAGCTGGACAAACTGTTCGTAGCGTAGCGTCATCAAGCCGGCAACAAGGATAGCAACCTGCAAGAAAAGATTCTGGATCCCGAAATCTATCGGCGAGTAAAGCCTGGAGAGGATCGGCATACCAATCACGCCAATGATCTGCGCGATACCATTTCCTGATGCCTGCAATAAGATGTCCCGCCAGTATAGGGATATTGGTCGCACTGGAAACCCTGCCGGTATTACCACGCCTGCGGTTTGTTCACTGAGCGCCAACCGCTTACCAAGGCCGCCCCGCCGTGAATCTTTGCGTCTCGCAAAGATTCGCCAACCGTTATCACAATCAATCTGACCAGAAAGGCTGCTGCGGGAATTTCTCGAGCCCAAAGGCAGCCCTTGTGCAGGGGCTCACCTCATCCGCTATTCTCGACATACAGGCGCTTACATCAACAAACTCATGGTCACCTACCCGCACCTGGGTGCTGGACTTTGGCGTACAACGCCAATATGCCGGGCAGTATGGCTTTGGTATAGAACGCCGCCCCGTTTACATTCATATGATCGTCATAGTAAAAATTATCTAGATCAGCCTCGTTCAATCCAGCGAAAAGCACGCTGTTTGGAACGCCGATCATGGCAATGTTGGGATTATTCATGACCTCTGCCCAATTCGCACGCTCACCGATGGTTTTTTCATGCCGGTATCGGTACAGCGGCAAGTGAATTGTGGCTATCGAAATGGCTTGGCTGCGTGCAAGGTCAAACAATTTATGGTTATAAACCGCCTGAAAATCCAACAGGGCATCTCCGGTGAATTGATAGTTTACCGCTGTTGCCTTGCCATAAAGTAGCTGTTCGTCCGTGAATGTTGGTGGTTGCATATCTTTCTTAATAAACAGTCCAGACCGGCTCGCATAGACTTTTCTTGTACCAAGCAAAGATCCCATATCTTCCGAATCACTGGTTAGGTCTTTCCTGAGCAGACTGACCAGATTGCGTGGTGCCCCGATCATTTCAAAGGCATACACCTGCGCCCTACGATACAGAGACAGATCGCGGTGCGCATCATCATCGCCGTAGATTGTCCAGAACTGCGACTTTTGATGTGGCTCGTTGATCTTTTGGTAAGGCATCGGTGGGTTATATAGTAGGAGTTTTACCCTGCGGTGCTCGGTTAGGTCTCGCAGCAGCGTATAATAAAGATTCTCCCCGCGCCAATTACTACCGAAGTTGTATACTACTGCCTCACGCCCAAGTTGTTTAGAAAGCGCCTCTTTGATAATCGTAGCATCCACCCCGGCCCAGGATAGCGACGCGCCAAGAATTAGCACATCGATATCGCCCTTCTCCTCAAAGATAACTTTGTGAAAGAATGAAAATGGACCCATTCTGGTAGGCACGGTTGTATAGATATGCTCTTTCTTTGGGTACCCTGCGTATCCCAATGCGATCGGCAGGATCAAGAAGAACACCACCAATACCGTAAATCCGACGATAGCACCATTGGAAGAGAAGGCTGGACGAATGTTCATATCTGCCCTACGAGTAGATAGTTTTCTCCCGCCGCCTTCGTACTATCCTCGTGCGCGAGCTGGTATATCCGATCGGCGGCATGTTCTGTCGTAAGAATATTTCCAGCCCCCACGGAATGACGCATACGTTCATCCCAAGCCTGCGTCATCTCCGTGTCCATAAAACCTGGGCTCACGCTAAAGCTGCGCACACCACGCCCCCCAAATTCAACCGAGACAGACTCTATGAATCCCTTGAGCGCTTGCTTGGCACTCGTATAGGGCGCAAAGCCTTTTGGCGGTAATCCCACGACAGCCGATGTCAACACCGCGATCACTGTGCCACGAGAGACGTTGACCAATTGGCGCAAACATGGATAGATTAGGTTATGCGCCCCACCGATAGCTACATCCCATTGCGCCCGGTACTGGTTCAAGTCGCTAAGATGCATCGGTGTAGGGATAAAACGCGCCGCTGCGTTGTGGATCACGACAAGTTCGTCCTCACTGTTCATCGGTGGCATCGCATAAGGTGCTAGTGTAATATCGTGGCGCACACAACGTATCTTGTCTCTCTGCTGTAGCATTTTTGCTGCCTGTTCATCTGTGCGGTATAGTGCCGTTACGAGATATTCCTGCGAAAACCGTTTGGAGATAGCGGCCCCCAGCCCTTTTGTTCCGCCACTGATGAGTAGATACTTGGTCATGGGGCGCGAACCTTCGAGAGAATTTTCCCACTTGCTGCACGTACACCGCGCGTTATATTTTCAATAACGACGTTCATTTCTATTACCGACTGGCTCTCTACTCGCTGCACCACCTGTGCGCTCACCCGAAGCATGTCACCAAGGTAAGAAGGGTTGGCATAGCGGAGATTCACGCCTAGCAATAAAGCATGTTTTCCTGGAAAGACCATCCCAACAAAATGCGAGATAAAAGCGTTTAATATACTGCCGTGCATCACACAACCTTCAAAACCCGCAGCCTTTGCTGACACCTCATCGACATGGATAGGGCTTCTATCACCAGACGCCGCTAGGAAGGCGGTATAGACGTCCTCTGAGATAGTGTAGTCGTGGGTATTCTGCAAACCCTGCGTCATCTCGTCAAACGTAAGATCACTGGCGTTCATTGCAGGATTTCCGGTATGCTCACGATTCTATCCATGCTGTTGGCAAAGAATAGAAAACTTGCCGACACGTAGCAGAAAGTGATTCCAACAGCAACGATGCGAATTGGTGTACTGTTCATATACGCCTTGTAGCGTATAACACCTAGATTCTTTCTGAGCCACAGATTACCATAATGATTAAAGGTGACACCAATAGCATGCATCAATCCGAAGAAAAAGAAATTAAGCCCCACACCATGCCACACACCGATCACCAAGAATACGACAAAAATAGCGATAGCAATCGCATGACTTAAGTTATTCTCGCCAAGCCTTGCTACCAACCATTTTGAGAGCGGCGTGAACAACATGTCACGCATAAACGTTGAAAGGGTGATATGCCAACGATTCCAAAAGTCTTTTATATTGCGAGCCTTTAGCGGACTATCGAAATTTTCCTCAACCTCTATCCCCAAGAGCCTGGCAAACCCAATCGCCATATCACAAAACCCCGAGAAATTACAGTACAGAAATAAGTAATAGGCAGCACACGAGATAACCAGGTCAATGCTGTGGTGCGGGTGTCCGTCGAATAACAGCCCATCAAACGCCAACCCATTCAGCATATTCGCAAGGAATACGTATTTGACAAGTCCAACCACGATGCGGATCACACTGGCCGCCACCGGAATTGGCTCTGATGTATACAGTGAGCGGCGGAAGATGCTATAACGGCTTATTGGCCCAACCAGCATGATTGGCATGAAGAAAGCGAAGCTTAAAAACTCACTGAAGATTGGCATGGGAACGACACGATTCCGCACCTCCATTGCCATATAGGAGAGACGGAAGGACAGGAATGAAAATCCAATAGCCGAAAGGTCTATATAACTGGCACCTCTCTCGAACAAAATCGGGCCTATCAATAATAGCGGGGTCACCTTGAACAGTATCAAAGCAACGATAGGCGTCAGGATTGGTATCAGCGAGGATACGCCACTTGCGTAGGCATAGCGGTGCACGAGATAATATTGAAAAAAGATAAACCCAATATAGATAAATACTAGCGCACAAGGTATCGCAATATTAATCAACACCTCCATACCCCTGGAAGCCATTAATGGTTCGAGTACACCAGGAATTTGTTTATCAGTCCTTAGTAAAATCAACATGCCCAGCATACTGAGCACATTTATCAACGCAAACAGGGTGACCCCTCTATTCCGAAGCAACCCCAGAGCGATGCGTGACAACGCGAGATAGACGGTAAGTACCGCGATACTAAAGATATAGGTATTCTGCATCAGAATCCCTGATAAACAAGTGCTGCGTCCAGCGCGCCAGTTGGAACAGTCATCAACAGAAACGAGCCGAATAGCCCAAGCCCGAGCGCAACAATGAGCAATAGCCGCGAGAATATCTGCGTATTCATGCCGATTTCTCAGCGATGCGTTTTACAATAAGGTCGGCAAACTGACCAACATTTTGCGTCGCTTCTACCTCGCCCATATTGAAGCGAATACCAAAGTGGCCCTCAACCGCCACAACGATGCTTATCTGCAAAAGTGAATCCCACTCTTCAACCTCCCGAGCAGTGAGCGCGGGAGTCAACACCACCGGGTCGAGAAACAGCTCGTCGAAGATCTTCTGCAATCTGTCAATCACTTGTGCTTGATTCATTTGTTCTCCGGATGATGGACATATGTGTCTGCCTTGGGACATAGCCTACGGCCTCTAGAACATATTCGCCACCATCATCGGCCTCGTGCACCGTCGCAAAACCAAGGTTCTGATAGTGGGACTTAACCATGCCGTTCTTAGCACTCGGAATGTATCTACCTATTATTTTCTTATAACCACTTCGGGTAGCGAGACGCACCAATTCGTTCAATGCCGTTTCTTCTACTTGGCGTTTGAGTACGCGACAGCTCATTAGCCAAGTATCTATATACAGGACTTCCCCCTCAATCGAGCCGATCAGAACAGATATTAGCCCATGATCCCCAAATTTATCGGAGAGCCGGATGGTACAGGTAACATGCGCCTTGGAGGTTAACAGGGAACCCACTTCCGATTCACTCCGCCGCTTAGAAGTAAGGTTAAACTGGTTACTCTTATTGATCAGCTGCGAAATTCGTGGCACATCTTCACGCATAAATCCGGAAATAGTCGCCACCATTTCTAGCGATCGCAGATAGCTATCCATGTCTGTAGTGCTTGATTCAATCTCCCGGTAACGCGCCTGTTGTATGTATTGATTAGAGCGAATCCTATCTTCTTGAGTGATGGAAAGTGGCTCGAAGTAACGCGAATCCTCTAACTGCGAAACATAGTCCGATGGGTCATCGGTGAGCAAAATGGTGCTCACCTGTGGCAAAAACTGACGCACAATCTCAATCTCGGCGGGATTGTCGTCCACAAATACAAAACTGTCGAGCCCGAGATTTAGCTCTTCTGCAATGGCGCGGATATTTTCAGATTTTGGTTGCCAATTGGCCTTAAAACATACCACATGGTTACTTTTGATCACCATTTCGGGGTGTTTTTCAAAAGGTTCAATGGCCTTACTGTGGTCATTTTTGCTACAAACGGCCAGCAATACCCCGCGCTCAGTGAGTGATAGCACGTACTTCTGGAAAGCCTTGAACGCCTCACCACGCGCAGACGTATCGCCAATCTCAATCCCCTCCAGACCATCATCCCCGATAACGCCACCCCAAAGCGTATTATCTAGATCAAGTACAAGCACCTTTTTCATCGGTCGGCGTAAAGCGACCACCATCCGTGCCGCCTCCTCTGCGATAGCAACCAGCAAGGTCGGTGAACCGATTTGCTTAGATTCAAACCATCTGCGACGATCACGCGCCACCATCAAACCTAAGCGAGCGGACATAAAATTTACATCGCAGATATGCACAAAGGACGGGGCATTTAAACCTAATTCAATATTGATCTGCGCAACATAATTCCAAGGCGACGCAAGTGTTTTATTGCGGTACGCACCCAAATCATGCCCCGCAGGTAAAATGAAGTTGCACAACAGGATGTCCGCATGGGTTTTTTGATTAGCCCTGCGCATCAACGAAAGCAATTGCTGACAATCATTTTTAATCTGCTCTTCAATAACCGTACGTTGATCGGTAATCGCACCGCTATAAAAGAACCGCCGTTGCGCAGGCAGCACAAAGATCACCTCAGGCTGAAAAGAATAGATCCCGCTCGTCTCGTCGAGTATTTCAGAAACGTAATTATCGTATTCACCTATCCAAAGTTCTGCCGCATAGCCTGCACCAAAAAGAAATTGCTCGAAGATCTCGCGTAATGGATAGAGGCTATACCCCCCTAGGATGGCGACTCGTAGGGGGGTAGCAACCTCGACAGGAGGTGAACCAAGCCGGGAAATGGCGCGCTTTTTTAGCGTAGCCAACGCAAGCACGTCCTCAAAGCACGCAGCTCGCCCGCTTGCCGCCTTTAGCGCTGGCCAAAAATCGGCGTTCTGCGAAACAAGAAGGTCTTTGATCGATCCGTAAGATGGCGTGCTCATTTTTCTTGGTATTGGCGGAATAAGCAAATATGCTAATCAATATGCGTGGTTTCGTCGGTTGAGTCTTCGTCCACAGAGGCGATTCGAGCAATGAAACAGCGCATAGCTGTTCTCAAACTATGGAGCAGCAACCTATTGTTAGACAAACGTCACCGAGTTCAGGCTATGGACGCTGATATGCGCCCGATCCCCCGCTGTAGATAGCGGGATCGGCACTCCCGCAGCATAACTCAAGATTTCCTCGCAAGAATCCGACCATTTAAAGCAAAGGATCTTTCTTGTGCGAAACTCGAGCGCAAAATACCGTCACCTACGAACACCGACCAGAGCGTTGGCGCACAAACGAAACGCCCCCACAAACACCCCTCTGCAAACGCACACTATACTATAGCATCGGCACTATAGCATCGGCGCACACTGTAGCATTCTCCCTGCCCCCACAACATCGCCATTATTTCGATGCCAGCCCATAACGCCGCGAGAAAACACATGACCGACGGCGACCTAGGCGGATAAACACTCACCATGACCTATGAGACGCCTGCTCAACTCACCCGGACTGCCCCACCGCATCGACACAGAAGCGCTTGATGAGAGAAGTCAACAGCTCTACCGTGGGTTGCAGCCGATCGAGCGCTAGGTACTCGTTGGGCTGGTGGGCCTCGGCGATGTTACCGGGCCCAAGGATGATGGTCTCCGCCCCCAGTTGTTGCAGATAGGGCCCTTCTGTGCCAAAGGCAACCGCCTCTGCCGCTGCGCCAGTAAACGCCTCGGCGGCCTGCACCAAAAAGGAATTCGCAGGCGTCTCAAGTGCGGGTGTCCCACTGAATAGCGGAAAAACCTCTAGACCAAGCTCGCTGCCTGCCAGCAACGCGGTGAGCCGCGTGCGCATCTCAGCACGTAACTCCTCCAGATCCATGCCGGGTAGTGGGCGCAGGTCAATGTGCAGCTCACACATCCCGCAGATACGATTCGGGTTGTCACCCCCGTGGATGTGCCCAAGATTCAAGGTTGGCACTGGCACATGAAACTGCGCATTGCGGTAACGCGCCTGCAACTCCCCGCGCCAGGTCAATAGCTCTCTTAGTACGCGGGTCATCCCCTCCAGGGCGTTCGCGCCGAGCGTGGGGTCGCTGGAGTGCCCCGAGCGCCCCACGACACGCACCCCCTCCATCAGAATCCCCTTGTGCATCCGTACCGGAACCAGTCCCGTGGGCTCACCAATGACCGCGTAGCGGGCACGGGGCCGCCCCACCTCTACCAGCATCTTCGCGCCGTCCATGCTGCTTTCCTCATCGGCGGTAGCAAGCACGATGAGCGGTTCTGCGAGCGAGTCCGCCCGAAAACGACGCGCTGCCTCCATCACCAGCGGGAAGAACCCCTTCATGTCCGAGGTACCAAGACCATACAAGCGCCCATCCGCGTTCGTTAGCCGAAACGGATCATGACGCCACAGCGCTGCGTCAAAAGGGACGGTATCGAGAACAACCGTTGTGCCGAGACTGAGTGCGAGGTGACACACGGCGTCCGCATCCGCCTCGTCCTTTGGGAGTTGGACGAATTGTTCATAGCGCAACGTCATCAAGCCAGCAACAAGGATAGCAACCTGCAAAAAAAGATTCTGGATCCCGAAATCTACCGGCGAGTAAAGCCTGGAGAGCACCGGCATACCAATCACACCAACAATCTGTGCGATGCCATTACCGGATGCCTGTAATAAGATATCTCGCCAGTATAAGGATATTGGTCGCACGGGAAACCCTGTCGATATTACCACGTCTGTGGTTTGTTTACTGAGCGCCAACCGCTTACCGAGGCCACCCCACCGTGAATCTCTGTGTATCGTAACAATTCGCCAACCGCTACATCACAATCAACCTAACCAGGAAGGTTGCTGTCGGCATTTCTCTGCCCCAAAGACGCCCCTGTTCAGGGCCCTCCCACACTCTACGTATATTGCCTTCGATCACCCTAATACCCGAATAGGGAAAGGGCTACCGTGAGACAGAGTGGATGTTTTGCGTAGTCTTTCTATTCCCGCCATCTTCTCGACACACTCACCCTGGTTGACGTTCAATCCAAGCAATTGAACAAAGAGGCAACCACCTAGCAACCTAGTGATAGCGGCCTGGGCGAAATTGCCGCCCCAGGTACGGCAGAAATATCGCATAAAAGGTCGTTATGTGAAGTTGCTGGGTGCCCCTACTACCACGACAACGATATATCGCATGACCAATATCGCGAGCCAACTTCAAGCAGGCCGTGATTCGCCAACAGAGCAACGGTTGAGCCCAGATCAGAAACTAGAATATCAAGCCCTATCTCCACCACAACAATCAGTAGCTGCTAATCACCCATTTTTTAAGGAAAAAGGAGGGATTGAGCGATTGCTTTAATGTCCTGATTCCTTTCAAACCCATATCACTCTGTATATTAAGATAATGATATCCCTTATCTAGTAAGAGGATGCCAGTTTGTTTATACAAAAATGCGGTTGCACCACCATAGGTAGTGTCAGTGCTTACGAATAAACAATTGACGTAACCGGCTTGTTTTGGCTCGTTTATCGAAAAACCAATCAATTTATCTTCCACATAAAGACCTATTGAGATAAGAAGGATTCGATCAGTCAGTGGTGGTATCCGCTCAAACACCGAGGAGAAGGTATGTAAATCCAGATTTACTCCTTTCTTCCAGGAGGTAAAGAGCTGCATTACGTCATTCCAATGTTTTGGTTCCCTTAGATCGATTTCCTTAACCTGCCAATGATAGGTTTTCTGGAAACGATTGGTCATATTCCGCACTCTTTCGTACTGATTTCCTGCCATCTTGGCCAACAGAGACAGGTCACAGATATAGTCGCTGTTATCCCTGTCCTCGGTTAATCGATACGGTGCAGCGAGAGAAATGCCGATCAGGTTATCTTCGGGGACATACTGTAGATAGGGCAGGAAGCCGTCAGATTCTTTTATCATCCCAAAAAGGGATGCTATTGTTTCGGGTACCTTCTGGCACCCGATAAAAGACATAAACAGCCGATCAGTGGCATAGTCAGGT
>CAIRSR010000149.1 GCA_903881315.1 uncultured Thiotrichales bacterium
GTATCCTTATCTTTATGGTTACTCTCCCTTCCTTTCCTTATCCTTTCCTTATCCTTTCCTTATCCTTTCCTTATCCTTTCCTTATCCCTTCCCTTCCCTTCCCTTCCCTTCCTACGGTGAGTCCTCGGTGAACACTCCGTGAGCGATCACTGAGGACTCCGTGAACCGTAAGAAAGCGGCGTTGCGGAAAAAGGCTGAAAAGCTAGAGGGATCTCTTCCATTCCGCGAGCGCAATGGCGAGCGACCCCTCTAGCCACTCCTTAAATCGCCCTTCGATGGTGTGGTACGATTCGGCGTAATTGAATTGAAAGATGTCCATAGTGGCTGGTTGCAGATCAATCAGCTCACTTCCTCTCTCTGGTGCCTTACTGTAGGAGAATGCAGAAACCGCGAGGATGCCATTATCACCATAGCCGTACCCATGGAAGCTAACCACGTAATCGAATTCTCGTTCGGTGACAATCGTAATCCGTACCCAGGATCGGTGCTGTTCAAAATTCGCAAAGTAACCGAACCGCTTGGCCACAGTAGTAATGTTTCCTTGAAAGTAATACAGTTTGTCTGGGTGTGTGTTGTCCGCAAAGTTATGCCTGGTGCTGTATGGCGGTTTCCTTCCGTGCGGCGATACCTTGCGAAGATCGCCATCTAAATTGGTGGCAAGAGCGCTAATCCGCTCTCTCACGATAGTGAATAGCTTTCTTTCATGGTCGTAGACGCCGAGAGTCTTCTTCTTTTCGTTATTGAATCTATCTTGCAGAAGAACCAGCGCTGAATTGATGATCTGATCGGCGTATTGGTTCTGCTGCACCTGTTGTTCCAACCCAAGCGCCTTCAAGATAGCGTCTCTCTGGCGTCGTGCAAAGAAGGCGATCAACGGGTGCAGATCATTCGCATCGGCAGACTCAAGGGCAAGGATATATTCCTCTCGGTCGGAGTCGCGCACCACCAACGGAAATAGGCCAGCGCGTAGAAATACGAGGGTCGCAAGCGCCCGTGCGACGCGCCCATTGCCATCTTGGAAAGGGTGTATCGTAGTAAAACGATGATGTAACCAAGCAGCCCTGACCTCAGGGTCGTAGTCAGATTCATTCTCGCGATAAAAACGGACAAGGTTCTCCATTTCCTCTTTAGTGAATTCCGGTGGACAGTAGGCATGGACAGAACCATCGCGTCTACGCGGATTATTGGGTAATCTTTTATAATTCCCTTTAGTGAGGCTGGTCTGCACCAGGTCGCCTGCTGCCGTTAAGGCATCGGTGTAGTCCTGGTACTCGGTGAATTTCGCATGTAGGTTACGAATGAAATATTCTGAGAGCGGCTCTTCCCCTTTAACGTAACCAAACAACCCTTCGACGATGCCAAGGTGATCGCGAATCATCACCTGTACCTGTTCGGCGTCCTTTCGTGGGATTCCGCTACGATGGGCAATGATAGAGGACTCGATCCCCTGCTCGATCAGAACCTCAGTAACCCCGCGATCCCAGGTATAGAGTCGCTCAATGATGCCAGTCTCAATCGCCCATTCGCGCTTCAACTTCTCTATGAATTGTCGATAGGCACCATTATCCTCTAAAGCAGCCTTCTTTTCATCCCATACGGAGGCCAAGGCGCGCAGCTCAGAAGAGTGATAACCTGTCAGTTCAGGAAAAGAAGTAATGCGTTGATAGTCCATGGGATAACCTCGCTGGAAAGCAAAACTGATATTCCATAGTTAGTGCTGTACGCCGCTAATACTCCAGCATAATACGAAACCCACGATAACTATTCTTGGCGTCTGGTAGATCCGCTTCCCGAAGCGCTACCCGCGATGTGCTTAACAAATCGTGCCAAGACTCGCCACGCAATACGCGACGATCGGGTGACGACAAAGACGCGCATGTTTTTTCTGTCCCATCATAGCTTTCCTGATAAGCAGAACAAGTCCACTCAGAGACATTGCCGAGCATATCGTACAATCCCCAAGGATTTGGCTCAAAACTCCCAACCGGAGCCGTCATGGCGTACTTTTGCGTACATCCAGCCGTGTTGTTTGTCTTCTTGCGTAATCCACCTTTGTTCTTTCTAGGGTCGGCTACCGCCGGAGAAATGGCCATATTCGCATAGCGGCAACCTGGTTCAGAGTCACCGCCCCAGAAATGGCTCTGTGATATTCCAGCCCGTGCCGCATATTCCCACTGCGCCTCACTGGGTAAGCGATAGTGTTGCGCAAGACCGAGATCCCTGGCCCGTTGGTTGAGTACCAGAAGGAATTGAGCAGCGTCCAACCAACTGACATTGACCACAGGTTGATTGGCGTCATCCAAGGAAGATCCAGGGCTACCGCTATTGTGACCAGGAAAGATGCGCTGATATTGGGCATTAGTGACCTCAGTGGTAGCAAGCCAAAACCCGCCATCCAAACAAACATAGTGCCGCCCCCACAAGCCCTCGTCACTTTTACGACCAAGCTCCGTGGTGGCACTGCCCATATTAAAACACCCCCCCTTCAAGAAAACAAATTCCATACCGCTCAATTCATCTCGGCGCAGGTCTCCTGGGCGGGGTGGGATATTAACCGGAGACGTTTTCTGTGCGGGCGACACTTCCGACCTCGCTGTAGCCGCATTGGTCGGTATTGCCTCCCGCGCTGGACTGTTCTGATTCTTGGTCAAAGAATTAGTAGAAAGCGCTGCCGCATGAGTGCGCCTAAATTGGGCAACCCGTGCGGCATCCCAATTGGCGGCGAGGGCAAGAGCACGTTCTGCGGCTGACCGATCGCCACGAGTCAGTGCCTTGGTAGCGAGTTCGATGTTAAAATCCGCATATCCAGCATCGGCCTCGGCAACGCTGGTGTGAGGCATCGCAATATGCACTGGTTCATGGAAGAAAGGAACAACCACAATCAGTAGCAACAGAATAAAGAATAATCCATTCTTAATCGAACGACGGCGCCCTAAAACACGCCGTAGCGACAGCGTCCATTGACTGTAACTCACTCTCTGCGATGGATTATAAACGCCCTCATTAAAGGTCAGAATGAGTGGCCTCTTCAGATCACTGTCAATACGCCTAAAACGCCTTCTAAAATCATCATAGACCCGCGCCTGGGTAGGGTTAAAATTGGCATAGGTCTTATCCACATGGGGCCAGCGATATTTTGCAAGATATTCCCGCAGTTCCTGCGGGCCTGCCACCTTCAAGAAGAAAAACGGAAAGCGAGAAAGTAATAGATAATGAACCCCAACCGCGACTGCCCAGGCATCAGTAGACAGATCTACCGTTACACCAGACGCGCTACTCTCCATGCGACTTTCCTGCTCATAGACCTCTGGGGCAAGCCATTCATTCTTCTTACCAAAGGTGGCTGGGGTATCTATTGGGTTGTCAACAACAACCCCGCCATCATAATCAATCACAACCAGATGCTTCTCACTGGCACGAGAGGTATCATAAAGATTCACAAACAGATTAAGGGGGTTGATGTCGGCGTGGATATAATTGAGATCGCGTAATCTTTCAAAGCACACCGTCAGATCCAGCGCCATGCGGATCTTTTTGCCAAAGGAAAGTTTCCGGAATTCTCTAAATCGGTTCTGCAAAATCTCCTCTAAGGTACTGAAGCGGTTTGCATCGAGTTTGTTGGCCGCATAACCAAACACAATCCTATTCTGCAATCTTCCCATGAAACTAAATTGCGGAAGGGCATACAAACCGTTTATTGTGTGCAGTTCCTGGCCCTTGGCGCGTATCCGTGCTTGCAACTTGCGGATAGTCTCGTAGCCACCCAGATAATTGTCGTCGGAGTCGGGTTTCAGTATCTTTACGGCGAGCGGAACATTTGGGCCCTTGTCATTTATCGCAAGACAATCGTAGATATCACCAAAAGCCCCTCCTTCGAAGGGTGGTGATATGACCTCTATCTTGCTAATCTGTTCCCAGTCGGCATTAAAGCCGGTACTGCTTGCTTGGGTGACGTAAATGATGCTCGTTTGCATTTGTTATTGCCTCTTGGCAAAGTCTTTCTGCGTAACGGCAAGGTTATCATAATTACTACCCATGTTTACAGCATAGCGGGTAACATCGCGCCGTGTAATCACCACCTGATCCTCATACCACAGTGGCACATAGGGCAGTTCACTCGCAAGTATGCCCTGCACTGACCGATACAGCGGCGCTGCCGTTTCCAGTGAAGGGGCGGCCTCAGCGAAATCGATTAGGGAATCTACCAGTTTATTGACATAACGGCCTCGGTTGGCCCCATCGGGGGGCAGGGAGGCGCTATGAAAAGCATAGCGGAATATGCCAGGTGTTTTGATACCAACCCAGCTTAGACTAAACAACTGGAAGTGTCCGGCCTTGATGTCGCCATAAAAGGTACCCCAGTCATAACTGCGCAGATCGGCGTGGATCCCCACTTCGGAAAGTTGTCGTTGAAAAAAGGTAGCAATACGAACGCGCAATGGGTCGCTCGAGATTTTATAGGTAAGCACGAGTGGATGGTTCGGGCCATAACCCGCCTCGGCGAGCAGCGCCTTAGCACGTTCTGGGTTATACCTGACCCCCATCAGATTGCGATCACTGGCCCAATGTTCGGGGGGCAATAAAGAACCTGCAAGACGGGCATCCCCCCCTAACAGATAACGAATGGTATTTTCTCGATCAATGGCAAAGGCCACTGCCTGACGTATCCGAGAATCGCTCGTAACCGGATCGTTTAGATTAAATCCGAGATAAGAAAACGTAGTGCCGCGTGCGCGACTAACCATTACCCCAGAGCGCTTCTCTAGGTATTGCACCAATTCGCTGGGCAGGTCGCCTTGTAGGATATCAATCTCTCCGCGCAATAGTTTCAATACGCGAACCGTTGGATCCTTTACCTCAAGGAATTCAAGAATCAGCCCATCGCTAATTCGACAAAGGCGCAATCGACCCTCCTCAGGTCGGGCGACAAAGGCAAAGGGGCCGCTACCAATGGGTTTTGCACCAAAATTGTGCCCAGCAGCCAATAAACGCGCCGGAATAATCCCGTGGGTGAGACGACCAGGGAAAAAAGCATCCGGGCGATTAAGCATGAAATCAAGCTTATCATCATCTAGTATCAATATTTGTTGTATATTAGTCAAAACCCCCTGATAGGGGGAGCCGGTGGATTTGGTGCGCAAAACATCGTAGGTCGCCTTTACGTCAGCAGCGGTCAGACGAGCGCCATTGTGGAAGGTTCGGCCCTCTTGGCGAAGCGTAAAGCGATAGCGGGTAGGCGCAATGGCTTCCCAAGAAGCGAGATCGGGTATCGGCTGAAAATTGTTGTCGAAGTCTACTAAGTGGCGGTAAAGTAAGCGGTTAATCCGTTCTGAGGCGGCATCGGTATCAAACCGAGGGTCTAATGTTACCGGTGCCGCACTGAGCGCAAAGCGCAGGTCTTGGCGCGGAGTTTCATTGCACGCGACCAGAAACAACAAGAATAACAATAAGATGAATGAGCGCACCCGAGCACCCCATAAAGTTGAATTCAGGTAGAATAATAGCGTATCTTAGGGGGGGATGGCGGGCACATCGGCGATCATTTGGGTAATACCACCTGCGGGTTGTTGGGGTGGCGTATATTCTTTCCTTCGCTGGGCTTGCCTACCCATTCATTTCACAGAAAATCATTCTTGTTTTATATCCTACTGGCGAATCCATGACCGCCTATCTTTTACGTCGCTTACTCTTCATGGTTCCTACCTTATTAGGAATCCTGCTCGTCAATTTCGTTATCGTGCAGGCCGCGCCGGGCGGGCCGGTCGAAAGGGTTATTGCTGAATTACGAGGGCATAGCATGGATGCAACCGATCGCTTTTCGGGGGGTGGGGCTGGTGAGACTATGGGTAGTAATCGTCCGTCCACTGCCGTGGCCAACGGGACAATGAGCAAGTACCGTGGTGCGCAGGGTTTGGATCCGGCGCTTATCAAAGAACTAGAACACCAGTACGGATTCGATAAACCCGCCTATGAACGGTTCCTCTTAATGCTGAAGAATTATCTAAGCTTCAATTTCGGCAGCAGTTTCTACCGCGACAGAACCGTTATCTCCCTGGTGCGCGACAAGATGCCAGTGTCTATCTCGCTCGGCCTCTGGACAACCCTGCTCACCTATCTTATTTCTATTCCGCTAGGTATTGCTAAAGCGGTACGAGACGGGTCACGATTTGATATCTGGACTAGTTCCATCATTATTGTTGGTTATGCCATCCCAGCATTTCTCTTTGCGGTATTATTGGTCGTGTTGTTTGCGGGGGGGAGTTTCTGGAGCATCTTTCCTCTGCGTGGATTGGTTTCGGACAATTGGCAGGAATTGTCGTGGGGTATGCGAATACTAGATTACCTCCACCACATCACCTTGCCAGTATTTGCGCTGGTAGTGGGGGGGTTTGCTGGCCTTACCATGCTCACCAAGAATTCCTTCTTGGAGGAGATAAACAAGCAGTATGTGACTACTGCCCGCGCCAAAGGGCTTACTGAACAGCGGGTGCTGTATGGTCATATCTTTCGCAATGCCATGTTGATTGTGGTTGCTGGTTTTCCGCACGCATTTGTGAGTATTCTGTTTACCAGCGCCCTCCTGATCGAGGTTATCTTTTCGCTCGATGGCCTGGGACTACTTGGTTTTGAGGCCGCTATCAATCGCGACTATCCGGTGATGTTTGGAACCCTTTATGTTTTTACCCTGCTTGGTTTAGTACTAAACCTAGTTGGTGACATTGTTTATACCATCGTTGACCCACGTATCGATTTTGAGGCGCGTATCTCCTAAGATGGCTATGAATCCGCTGACCTACCGCCGACTCGCCAATTTCCGGGCCAACCGCCGAGGTTGGTGGTCGCTGTGGATATTTTTGCTGTTGTTTGGGGTCTCCTTGTTTTCCGATTTTATTGCCAACGATCACCCCTTGCTGATTCGTTACGATGGCCAATGGTATTTCCCAATATTTGTTTCATATCCAGAAACAACCTTTGGCGGAGTATTTGAGACCGAAACTGAATATCGCGACCCAACCGTAATCGCCCTGATTACGCGGAAGGGCTGGGTGATATGGCCACTCTTGCGCTATAGTTACCAAACCATCAATTATAATCTACCAGTACCTGCTCCAGCACCACCTTCTTCGGAAAACTGGCTGGGCACTGATGATCAAGGTCGCGATGTCGTGGCGCGCCTGCTTTATGGCTTTCGCATCTCAGTACTATTTGGTTTGGTGCTCACCTTATTTTCTTCACTGGTTGGCGTTGTCGCGGGCGCTGTGCAGGGTTATTTTGGGGGCTGGGTCGATCTCCTGTTCCAGCGGTTCATCGAGATCTGGTCAGGGCTGCCTGTGCTATATCTACTCATCATTCTAGCAAGCGTGGTAGAGCCAAACTTCTGGTGGTTATTGGGACTCATGTTACTATTCTCGTGGATGTCTTTGGTGGGAGTGGTGCGGGCGGAGTTCTTGCGTGGGCGGAATTTTGATTATGTGCGAGCAGCGCGAGCGCTCGGGGTTAGCAATCTCGCCATTATGGTTCATCACGTCTTGCCGAATGCGGTGGTTGCGACTTTAACCTTCATGCCGTTTATCTTGAATGGTTCTATTACAACACTCACCTCTTTGGATTTCCTTGGTTTTGGTTTGCCGCCCGGGTCAGCGTCGCTTGGCGAGTTACTTGCGCAGGGAAAGGCAAATCTGCAAGCGCCCTGGCTTGGGATTACTGTTTTTGTGGTGCTGGCCTTGATGTTATCTTTACTTGTTTTCATTGGTGAGGCGACACGAGACGCCTTCGATCCGAGGAAGACGCATCGAGTATAGCAGTATTGGGTTTAGTCTTAAGTAGAGGGTTTAATCATGGAAATTCTAATTGTCTCAACAACCGCATTATTTGCATCAATGCTAACCCTTTTCTCAGGATTTGGTCTCGGCACCTTGCTCATGCCGGTTGTTGCCATTTTCTTCCCAATTGAGATGGCCGTTGCGATTACTGCTACTGTTCATCTGTCTAACAACCTTTTCAAAGGAGCCTTGTTTGGGAGACGCGCCAATCTTTCTGTGCTAATAGGCTTTGGTGTTCCAGCGATTTTTTCTGCCTTGGTTGGCGCGTTCATACTCGGATGGTTATCGGGAATGCCACCAGTCTTTGAGTATGTCGTAGTAAATAAACATTTCGCTGTACTTCCGGTAAAGCTTACCGTTGGCATCATTATTCTTATCTTTGTTACGCTTGAATTGCTGCCCGTATTCTCCGCAATTACGATAGAGAGGAAATACTTGCCCTACGGCGGTACGGTTAGTGGTTTCTTTGGTGGTTTATCTGGTCACCAGGGGGCATTCAGAAGCATGTTTCTGCTGAAGGCGGGTCTTAGCAAAGAGGAATTTGTGGCAAATGGCGTGTTAGTTGCCGTCATGGTGGATATTGCGCGACTTATTGTTTATGGCTGGGACTTCTCAGCGCAGTCTACACTGATTGAATGGCCGCTGGTAATTATGGCAACGCTCGCGGCCTTTTTGGGAGCTTACATTGGCGCTCGACTCATCAAGAAGATTACCATCAAAACCATTCAATCCCTTGTGTCGGCATTACTGGTCATCATCGCTATTGGCTTAATGGTCGGCATTGTGTAGCCCGTACCGACCGAAGTCTACTTTACAATGTACGGCCTAGCATAGAAAATCCGAAGTGGTTCGCCGCTATTATCGAACATCTTGTCGATGAACACCTAACACATTGGCTAGCCGATCCAATTGTTGATCTTTTCCATCAAAAATTCCGTCGATTTCGCTCAGCATCATTTCGTTTATTATGCGCTGGCAACCTTTAATCTGCTCAAAAGAAAAACCTTGATCGTACAAATAGGCCAGATACCATAGACTCGTATCTGGATCCAGAAATATGGATCTCTTGACATGACGAAACATATGGATTTTCATTTCGGTAGCAATCTGAGAATTCATTGTATTATGAGACCACTTATTAGCATTGCCTGTTAGATTATATTTCCCGCGATCAGTATGGATACTGGTATGTGGCATATAATAAAATTCTTTTGTCGAATAAAAATCAACTTCAAGACTATCCAAGAAGTGGATATTCTCATTGATACTCTCTTCAGTCTCGCCAGGAAAGCCAATAACAAAAGCCGCGAAGGTGACTATCTCGTGCTTCTTTAGATGCGCCATCCCTCGGATAAATTTCTCCTTGTTCACCATTTTGTTCATATTCTTAAGGACAGTGTCATTGGCCGACTCAATCCCCAGATATACACCACGGCAGCCACTCTCCTTCATCAAGCGGGCTGCTTCATCATCAATATATTGTACCCTAAGAAAGGAGAACCATTCGAAGTTGAATTTACACAGGACTTTGAGTATTTCTTTAAAGCGACGGATTGGTACATTAAACGTATCGTCAACAAAAATGATACGATCCACGAATCCTAGGGACTGGATGTCACGCAGTTGCTGCTCGATAAGCGCCAAATCCATTGAGAAATGACCACCAGCAGTTTTAGGGTATGAACAGAAGGCGCAAGAGAAAGGGCACCCAGATGCCGCTCTTAGTTGTACCGTGCGATTCACGAAATGAAGGTCGAGTCTATCCCATAACATTGGCCTGCTGTTCAGGGTAGGATTCTGCCAGATGGTAGGCGTACTGCGAAATTCTCCAGACTTATTAAAATACGAAAGATTGGGTACTTGCAAAAATCCTTTTCCCTGTTGATGAGCCTTCAGTAGTGCCGGAAAATCTTCATCTGAATTAAAGGCATGAAGAACATAGTCCAGGCCATATTTCCGCATCGGTTCTTCGAAAATGGTAGTTGTTGAAAGTATGGTTTGTTCATTGGCAAATGCCCCCCCGATCACGATCTTCATTAATGGATCGTGCCTCCGAAGTTTTTTGACTAGTCGCTTAATCTCAGCGTAGCCAAGATAAAATGTGGTAGATATACCAACCAAAGGTGGCACTGACTGACCATCATAATATTCTACAAACCTATCAAACTCCGCATCAAAATTATTGATTATTTTTACATTAAAACCGTGATGATGGGCATTACTTGCGACCAATAGGCTGCTCAGCCCTGGCAGATTCCATATACTAAGGAGTTGTCTACGCTCCTTATCACTACTGGCCTCCGCAAATGTTTTACCGGAACGGACAAGGTTGATGACATCCAAGTGTGACATAAACTGTCCATTGCGGTGCACCATCCTGAGGTAGACCAGCTCCTTGTATAGATGAATACGTTCCAGTGGTAATTTGCTGTAGTCCTCATAGCGCACGATCTCTGACTGTCCAATAATAATTGCATCTATACGTTCAGCATTCTGTGCTATTTTCGACATAAAATATCCGCGCATCTCATTTGGTATTATATCTACACCACAATGAACCAGGAGAGTTGCTCCCGATACAATCGGCTCGTTGAATTCCTGTCCTTCTATACGGCAGCCATAGCAGACGCATTGCTAGAAAGATAACCCAGGCAATGCTATAGCTGCTAGCAGCATATAAAGAAAACGGACTCAACCTTCATTAGTAAATCCAACCGTTACCTTTCCCTTAGCGACAATGATTTGTTCCGTAATACTATAGATAACGACCTGTACTATCATCGCTTTTGCGGAAACCGATATCTGTTCTACCGTTCCTGTTACGCGCAGCAACCTATGGGGGTAGGTTGGTACCGGGTATTTCATGCTCATACCCAGTAATAGACAATTCTTCCCTGGCAGGTGAACACCAACGAATCGTGAGACAAGGCCATTTAGGAACGCTCCATGCACTACTCTGTCCTTAAATCCTCGTTGTATTGCAAAGTTCCGATCCATGTGAAGGGGGTTATTGTCGCCAGTTATTGTGGCGAAATCATCAATCATCGTCTCCGTAATAACTTCCTCGAAACTAAATGACTGCCCCTCACAGATATCGGCAATTGTGAATGTGGAAATTGAATCCATAGTTTACCTATTGCTAAGCGCAGTTCTTATTGTCTGCGATACCTTGCTTGCAAACAACCGCGTTACCCGTGGACGTGGATGCGCTGAATCGAAGTAATAGTCCTTATCACTAAACTCTTCTCGCAGGTTTCCGTAGGAGAAACCCGACAAGAAAGACATTCTCGCCAAATATGGAACAAAGCGCATTTGATAGATGCGATCGTAAGAAACACGCTCGCGGTGCCAGTTTGGAATCGGCATATCAATCAGCACCAACCTTGCCCCTACAGAAGAAACCTCTTTTGCAATTTGGTACAAAGTATCAAAACTTTTGTTGCTCCAATCTTCACTGCGTCCCATATATTCTTCCCAGTGCGTAATAGCGCGATCCTGTTCGTCTTTGGTAATAACATGTTGATTACGGCATGAGCTAATGGGGGGGATTGCACCTTCTCCTACAATGAACGCAACAAGACGCTCAAAGTTTTCAGAGAAGAATATACTGGGATCGAGCCTAGAGGCCAGCATGAATGGACGAATCAGTAACGCTGCGTAGTGCATTTGCTCTGCACTAAATCTTGCTATGGGTAAACGGTCGCCATCCTCGCGATACAGGTTATATCGTAACATCTCTGAGACAACATCCGTATGCTGCCCCTTCCAGCGTCGATCTTCATCCACAAAAGACCCATACCATATTCCCAAAACAATTGTCAGATTTGCAAGGTTTTCTTTTGGCACAGCAGACAATACCAATTGAACCAACTCCCGTTGCTGGCGCATGTCTGATGAACTTACGGCAATATTATGAACATTGATGTTAGGAAGAAGATCCGAAAATTGTTCCGGTCGGAACCATTCACGGGCATTAGAAGCACCGACAAAAACAACCTCCTTCCCAGGAGCAGACAATGGCTCCCGCAGATACACCGCAAACTGACTTTCGGCAGCAAAGATTGTTTGTGCAGCGTACTCAGTATCTAATGTTGACATACTGTCGGGAAGGGCAAAACAACTTGCGATAATCACCAGTACGTGAAAGAAAAGGGCAAGCAGCACAATTAACCCGGCGCGTTGCACTATACTGAGAACTAACATCTTGTGCGCTCCCTATTCTAAACTTTATAAAACATGGCTTGGATCTTCATACTGTCTCGCAACAGGCGCTTGGATGCTATTTCACCGAATAGGACGTAAGCAATTCAGAAATACTTATAAACAAATTCCGGGGCACCGCTATGTAATGCCACCGCGAAATTGATCGTTAGAAATAACTTCAGCCCACTTAGCATAGCAGTAAAGATATCACCCCTGAGAAATGATGTGTCTCTTTGTCGGAACAAAAGACGAACCAGATCAGTTAGCCACAATACCACGAGCAAAAGAATTGTCAGCGTCGTCAGCGTAATCAAGCCACATAACATCCCCCGCATACTGGCCATATTGCTAACCTGCACTGGATCAATCCAGACACAAGTCAGCGCCACAGCAAAATAAGAAAGGGTAAGCGCCCTAGACAGTTGCCCATACCATGCCCTTTGGCAGATCTCACGGTAGCGAACCTTACCAAGGTGGCGCGACATTCTTATCTGCCATATCTTATTGGCAGTGACCCCGCCACCAAGCAGTAGTCCATACACAACAAATATAGCGGTGCTACCGTGCCAAATCCCCATCGTTAGAAAAGTCATAAAGAATGCAATGGCACCAAAGTATTGATCACTTCGTCCTTTAGTTCCACCCCAGCGTTTATTTAATGACTTCAGAAGTGGATTAAATAGGTAAAACTTAAACCACTCCGATAACGTAATATGCCAACGAGCCCACAAATCCAGGAAATTCTTAGACAGGTACGGCTTATCGAAGTTCTCTGGCAGAGTATATCCCGCCAAACGACCGATACCAATGCAGATGTGCATATATCCCACAAAGTTTAGGTAAATATGCACTAATTGCATTAGCGTGGCCAAGGTAAAAAAGAGAACCGTTCTAATACCAAGACCTGATGCAAACGCAAGATAGAAGAACTTCGTAAGTTTCTCGTTACTATAGGAAGTATAAGAGCACACCACAATGATAATAAAGAACCCGGTAATGACTCTCTACTAGCGCCAACCTCATCTCTTCAGGAGAGTCTTTTACTCTTGTTTGAATTGACTGCGCAGCAAAATCCTGGAATCGCTGGATCGGCCCAGAAACGAGATTTAGAAAGAAGAACGTATAATTGAAATAGGCGAGAGGGCTTGGCGTCCGCATTGCACCCTGAGCAACGTCCACAATAAGGTGAATCATCCGAAATAGCATGTACGACATCCCTATCGTGGCGTAAGGGAAGTCCAACGATGGCAGAAACACAACAACGGAATAATGTTTTAACCAAGCAAATACAGCAATCAACACTGCTAGTACAATGCCTATACCGCTAGAGGTTCCCGTCCTCTTCGCAACGAGAATTGCGACATAACCCATCGCAACGAAAATCACAATAGGGACAAGGGCAACAGGGCTGAAGCTGAAGCTATACAAGAAATAGAAATTCAATACCGCAACCAAGGCGTTGCGATACCAGCCTACCCCTGCGGTTCTTAATAAGAAAACTGCCAATAGGCAAAACCAAACAAACTGCAGAGAGTCGAATCTCATTTAGTCAATCACCCTACAAAAGAGTAACCATGCAAGCGCCTCTCCCCGTTGGGGAGAGTGAACGATTACCACAAAAGATTCCTATCGGTCGCGCACAAGACGGCGATGATACAACAGCAACCACACTATCCCCTTCGGGGAAGCATTAGTAATCAATGCGCCACAAGCAGTGTCTATTTTGTTGCACGCGCCACCAACAAATCTAGCATTTGCCCAACATTCGCCAGGGCACCCACTTCCGCTGCATTGAGCAATACCCCAAACTCCTTCTCGACAGCAAGCACCAGGTTAATATGATTCAAAGAATCCCATTCCTCAACATCCTTTGCGGTCATTTCATCCCGCAATTTGATGGAAGTATCATCAAAGATATCGTGAAAAACATCGGTCAGCCTATTGATAATCGCACTACGGTCGTTCATGGTCGAGTCCACTCAATGGGGGTTAGCCTAAAGACGTGATAAAGGTCTCTAGGGGCTGAGGTGAAGATGGCATTTCGAGGCACCAGGTGGTGACGCCGCCTTCGTCGGATACTTGTGAGAAACCAAGGCGGGAGTATAGATTCGCAACCAGCTTGTTCTTCGCGCTGGGTAGGTAGCGCCCAATCACTGTATGACAATCCATGCCACGCGCAATCTCAATAATATCATTGTGAATAAATTCCTCCATCGTTCGCCCAAGCACCCGGCAGGACATTACCCACGTATCAATGACTACGGTATGCTCTATACTTCCATTGTGCACAACGACGGAGATTAACCCATTATCGCCAAATCTATCCGAGAGTTTATAATAGCGTACTAACCATTGCGCCCGATTGGCGCACGCCTGTAGCTCAACCTCTGAATATCGGGTACCCGTTAGGTGAAATTGATTTGACTTGTTGATTAGCTGCGCCATGCGCGGCAATAATAATGGGTTTAGATTTCCCCGCTCAGATACCATCTGCAAAGAACGCAGATACTCAGCCACATTGGTAAACTGGGCCACAAGCTCTGACCTCATGGCATTGGTTCGATAATACGCGGCGCGCTCGGTATCTTCTGGAGAGAAACTTACCGTTTCAAAATAGCAGTGTTCTTCTATGCACTGCACATATCTTGCTGGGTCTTCCGGTAGCTCAGGAACGGCCACCATTGGCATAAACTCGCGCACCAGATTGCGCTCCAGCGGAGAATCGTCAATAAATACCAGCGAGTCTGCACCAATGTTGAGAATACGCGCAATGTCACAGATATTATCTGCCTTGTTCTGCCAATTGGCACGAAATACAGCAATGTCCTCAAGCTTTAGCACCATATCAGGATGCTTTAAGAAAGGCTCCTTGGCGTTTTCTTCCTCGTTCTTGGAGCAAACTGCCAGAATAATGCCACGCTGTTTTAGGGTAAGAACGTATCTTTGGAAATCAACAAAGGCCTCGCCATCTGCGCCGTTACCGAGTTTTATCCCAGAGAGTCCGTCATCGCCAATCACGCCGCCCCAGAGCGTATTATCCAGATCGAGCACAATAGCTTTCTTTGCGCAACCCTTAAGACCAGCAATCAGTCGCGCCGCATGAAATGCCAGTGTTCCACAGGCATCGAAGGTAAAAGCGTGCTTGGAGTGATACCAATAGCGCCAGTCTACCCAACGCGCTCGGCCAAAATTCGCTGCGACATGATCGAGATCGAATATGACAACACCAAAAGGCGCTGCCGACCCAAGGCTAAGATTGTAGCGGCGCAACATATTACGTCGCGTCCATTCTACCTGGCCCGCATAATTTCCAAAAGGATCTCCTGCCGGAATATCGGCATTGTTCTGTAGGATCACACAAGATAATCTATGCTGTATGGTCTGCCAAAGCGTTGTATTAGTAGCAACCGCCGCCGCAATGACCTCTTGAACCTCACTGCCCCCACCAGCAGCGACATCAACACGCACATCACGATGGGTGGTAAATATCCAGACAATATCCGGACGGAAGGAATACAGATCGCTTCCTTCGTCCATAATTGTCGGAACGATGGTATCGTAGGGGGCAATCCATAGATCAGCAGCAAAACCCTCTTGTGCAAGCCAAAACCGTAGAATGTCTGAGAAATGATCGAGCGTGGTTGACGCCAACAAGGCAATCCTGATCGGCTGCAACCCGAGTAGTGTTTGGTTTATTGACAGAGACAGTTTGGCAACACGCGCCTGATTGACAAAATCGTCGCCGGGGGTTACTAGCGCTGTGAGGATGAGAAATGCCTCTTTATGCGCCCCATCGGCCAGCGCAGATTTTGCCGCTGCTAGGCGGTTTTTAAGGGAATTGACGGGTGCGCCATCTTGTTGGCTCATTGCATTAGACTCGGATTAACGCTTGTTACTTTTCTAATAATACCTGCTTGATTTGCAAGTATGCAAGAGGGTCTGGCCAAGGACAGACGCATGCCGAACCAGCCACCCCGTGGGTCATCTATTTATCAACTAAAGAACGGGCATCTTTACGTATCGACGAGAATCTTGAAATCATTTTGCGCATTTTGGGCTATGCTGGTAAGCACCATCACCCCCTCTCGGCAATCCCTATTTCTTGGCTTCTGTCTCGGGTTTTTTGTCTACGCCCTGCGCAGAAAAGTCAACCACCGGCGGCCCGGCATTACCGCGTGGGCCCCAGGTATTCCAGGCCAGTTCGTGCAGATAATAGCGCGTCGGGCTAAAGATTCCCTTGGCCAAGGCAAGCCCACCCGCAAGATAGAGATTTCCTAGAAAAGCATAATTCACACCAAACATCCAGAGCGTTGATTGCACCGTATGCACCGCCGTTTTTGCCACCCCAAGCCGCCATATATCGACATTCTCATCTGGGTCGAGGTGCAGCGGGTGCGCAATGGCGGCCTGTTCTGCCAAAAAGTCGGTCTCGGACAGCCAGCCCTGTGCCCGCAGAGCCTCGAGTCGCTGCAAACGGCTATTGATTTCTGTTGACGATGGGCCTTTAATACCCAAACGCAACGGGGGCAGCGGGTTTTCATTGTCAATCTGGTTAGAAAAACCGCGCTCGACCAGATAGCGCACCGCCTCTTGCCAACGGATGAGCGCTTGGGTAGCAGAATTGGCAAGCTTTGGATCGGTGATTGGTTTGCCCACGCCCGCAGCGACCAGCAACGCCGGGTCAAAGCCATAACGGATATCGATGACATCCGCTGCGTCCGCTATCCGAAAACCCACCACACTCCAGTGTGCGGGCAGGTGCCAGTGATTGCGGTTTGCAAACCGCACCGCATCCTCCCACGCCGTAAATTTGTCCGGCTGGTAGCCCTCGGCCTGGACAAAGACACAAAAATAGTGTTGACTGCGGTGCTCGTAGATGTGCGCAAAACGGCCATCCTGGTTCTGACAATCGCTACTGATACCCCAACCCCCCTTGGCTGGAGTAAGATTAGCGTGGATCGCAACGAACCCGGTAACCGCTGTTGCTGTTGCATCAAACAGGATAAGGTTGTAAACCTGCGCATCGGGCAGAGGGATAGTCGCGCTACCGGCAATCACCCAAGGCCGCGCACTGAGCGGCACCTGCTTGCCCGCAAGCGTCACGCGCCCCAGGCTCTGCTGCACGGTCGCGTTAGGCTCCGCCAACACACAAGACATGGCGAGCCCGAGGCTTACGGCAACTAGCATAATGAATGTATGATTAATAAACCGTTGCACGGTATCGAACCCTCTGTGTAAGCCTGCATTGGTTCTTTCCGCTTGCTCGGAACAATGCCATGATTGTAGCCTTTTTTCCCGTATAATCGGGCGGATGAGCCGTTCGATCGGCTCTTAACAGTATCATGATGAGGATCTAAGAATGCAAAAGGTACCCTTAACCACCCGGGGTGCGGAGAAGTTGCGTGCCGAGTTGCAGCAACTTAAAAGTGTGGCGCGACCTACCGTCATCAAGGCCATCGCTGAGGCACGCGCCCACGGCGACCTCAAAGAGAACGCCGAGTACCACGCCGCACGCGAGCAACAAAGCTTTATCGAAGGCCGGATCAATGAGATAGACGCCAAGCTTGCGGTGGCGCAGGTCATCGACGTGACGACCGTGAACGCCCACGGCAAGGTGGTTTTCGGCACTACGGTGGGCCTTATCAATATCGAGACCGGCGACGAGGTGAACTACCAGATCGTGGGTGAAGACGAGGCCGACATCAAGCAAAACCTGATCTCGATTACCTCACCGATTGCCCGTGCCCTCATTGGCAAGGCGCAGGGCGATACCGTTTTGGTACGTGCCCCGAGCGGCAACATTGAGTACGAGATAGCCGATGTTCGCTATATCTAATGGCTGATATCCGGCGCTTAAGGGGCCAGTAATGTCGCGTTTCTTTATTGATCGTCCGGTTTTTGCGTGGGTAATCGCTATCCTTATCACCCTCTCTGGCACGATTGCCCTCTTTAAGCTGCCCGTATCTGCCTATCCGCCGATTGCACCCCCCCAGATCAGCATCACTGCGACCTATCCGGGGGCAAGTGCCGAGGTCTTAGAAAAAACCGTCACCTCGATTATCGAGCAACAACTGACCGGTATCGACAATCTTCTTTATTTTGAGTCGAACTCGCGCTCGAATGGCTCGGCGCAGATTACGCTCACCTTCGATACGGTGGCCGACCCGAATATCGCCGCAGTCCAGGTGCAGAATCGTTTGAGCTTGGCCTCTGCCCGCCTGCCCCAAGAGGTCGTACAGAACGGGGTTGTGGTCGCCAAGATCAATCTGGATTTCTTGATGGTGGTCGCACTCCAATCGACCGATCGGAGCCTGGACACCTACGCCTTAAACAATCTCATTACCTCCCAGGTACTTGACCCCGTCCAACGACTGCCTGGGGTTGGCTCAGCCACTTTGTTTGGTTCGAGCTACGCGATGCGCATCTGGCTAAACCCAGACAAGCTGCGCGGCTTTGGTCTCAGTGCTGCGACTGTCCTGGCTGCCATCCGCAACCAGAATGTCCAGATTGCGGCAGGTTCGATTGGCGCTGATCCGGTTGCGAGTGGTCAGGGTTTTACCGCCTCGGTGAGTGCATCGAGCCGTTTTCATTCGGTGGAGGAATTCAACGAGGTAATCTTACGCGCCACCCCCGAAGGCAGTCAGGTACGCCTGAAGGATGTAGCCCGGGTTGAGCTTGGCGCGGAAAGCTACGGGCGTACGGTACACCTCAGCGGCGACCCGATCGCGGGCTTTGCGGTTCAGCTCGCTCCAGGTGCCAATGCCTTGCAGGTGGCCGGCGAGGTACGCGCCAAGATGGACAAGCTCATACCGTACTTTCCGGCGGGCGTTACCTGGATGATCCCCTACGATAGTACGCAATTTATCACCATCTCTATCGAGGAGGTGGTGCATACCCTGCTGATTGCCATGGTGTTGGTGTTCTTGGTTATCTTTTTGTTTCTACAAAACCTCCGCGCAACGCTAATCCCAACCTTGGTGGTGCCAGTCGCGCTCACCAGCGCCTTTGCCGGGATGTACCTCGCTGGTTTTTCTATCAACGTTCTCAGCATGTTTGGTCTGGTCTTGGCGATTGGCTTGGTGGTGGATGACGCGATTGTGGTCGTCGAAAACGTCGAGCGGCTCATGACCGAGGAGCGGCTCTCCCCCAAGGAGGCCGCCCGTAAGGCGATGGATCAGATCAGCGGTGCCGTGATCGCCATGACCACAGTGTTGGCGGCGGTGTTTATCCCGATGGCGTTGGTGGGGGGCAGTGTCGGCGTCATCTACCGCCAGTTTTCGCTGACCATTGCCATCTCTATGTGCGTTTCAGCGCTGATGGCGTTGAGCTTTACCCCGGCTTTGTGCGCCAATCTGCTCAAACCCAATCACCAGCCGAATTGGTTTTTGCGTGGTTTTAATCGCCTGTATGGTGGTCTCACCAACGCCTATCTGCGGCGGGTAACGGCAGCGGTTCGTCACACCCCGCGCTGGACGGTGATGTTTTTCCTATTGGTTGCACTGGCAGCCTACTTGTTTGTGCATCTACCCACGAGTTTTTTGCCGGAAGAGGATCAAGGCTACGCCTATGTGATCGTGCAGCTTCCCCCAGGCGCGAACATGGAGCGTACCGATCATGTCCTGCGCGAGATGGAAGCGATCCTCCAAAAGAATCCGGCGGTTGCCCAGGTCTTAGACGTTGCCGGGTTTAGCTTTGTTGGTCAGGCCGAAAACGTCGGTTTGGGCTTTATTCGCATGAAGGATTGGAGTCTGCGCAAACAACCAAGCGAGCAGATTAGCGCGGTGATCGGTTGGGCCAACGGGGCGCTGCAAAGCATCAAGGGGGCACGTATCTTCGTCATCAATATGCCGACGGTGCGCGGCTTGGGGCGCTTTGGTGGTTTTGATTTCCGCCTCGAAGACCGGAGCGGCCAGGGGCATGGCGCACTGATGCAGGCAAGCGGCGCGTTGCTGGGTGCTGCCGCCAAAGACCCGCTGCTGTTTGGGGTGCGGCCCAATATGCTGGAGGAAGCGCCCGAATTGCATCTCGATGTCGATAGACTTCAGGCAGCATCCATGGGGATCGCTCTGCCGGATATCTATGCCGCACTTCAGTTGATGCTTGCCCCGGTCTATGCCGACGATTTTAATTATCAGGGGCGGGTGCTCAAGGTTTTGTTACAGGCCGATGCGGAGTATCGTAACCACCCCGAAGACCTTGGCCGCTATTATATCCCAAGCGCCCATGGCGGCCTGGATGATATGGTTCCCTTACGCAGCATTGTCACGCCAAGCTGGGTAATGGCCCCACCCACGATTGATCATTTTAATGGCTACGGTACTATCCAGATCAACGGCGGCGCTTCCCCTGGCCACAGCTCTGGCGAGGCCATGGCGGCGATGGATAGGATTGTCAACCAAGATCTCTCCAAGGATGTTGGTTATGAATGGGCGGGGGCGTCCTTTCAAGAGATCCTGTCGGGGCAAGAGGCACCTGTTTTATTTGGGCTTTCTCTGCTGATTGTATTTCTGGCCCTCGCCGCTCTTTACGAGAGTTGGTCGATACCAGCGGCGGTGATGTTGGTGGTACCACTCGGGATGCTCGGCGCGATTGGATTTACCTGGCTACGGGGGCTTGAGAACGACGTTTATTTTAAGGTCGGCATGATCGCCGTGATTGGTCTCTCGGCGAAGAACGCCATTTTGATTATTGAATTTGCGAATACCCTCCACCAACGCGGCAAGGGTGTGTTAGAGGCAGCGGTTGAGGCATGTCGTCTACGTTTCCGGCCTATCTTGATGACCTCGATTGCGTTTGTCTTTGGGGTATTGCCGCTCGCGATCTCAACGGGGGCAGGCGCGAATAGCCGTCATGCCATTGGCACTGGGGTGATGGGGGGGATGGTTGGAGCGACCGTGCTCGGCGTATTGTTTGTGCCGGTGTTCTTTGTCGTGATCAGGCGCTTGGTGGCGGGCAAAAGGGCTGAGGCGTCTCATTGAGGGGCGGGGTTGATTTTTTATTTTATATAAAAAGAAAGAGCGGGGTTGACTTTATTCCAGGATACAAAGATCTATAAAACAGAGAGTGCTTGGGGGGGTGGTACGCGATTTTCACTTTCTTCAGAACAGGTTGAGAAAAAGATTATGCAGAAGCGCATTAATCCCTACGTATAATCAGCACTTACCGGAGGTCGTGAGGTGTCATGCGGATCAGAAAAGCTCAGGTAGTCCAAGTCCCAGCGCGTGTAACGATCGAGATGATAGCGGCTGAAGTCCGTATCAAGCATTGACTTGGCCGTGATCGACACGTCTTCGCACGACATCAACAATGCCTCGAAGGCGGCCACTACTCGCAATGTCCTCTTCCAGAAAGACCGAACCCTGCTGCCAACCAGCCTCTCGCAAAAAGACAGCACGTTGTTCGGGAGTCACACCTTGTCCCACTCCGCAAGGGTCAGGTTTCTATCCAATCGCGCTTCCCGGAGCGCGGGGCTCTGACGTACCGTCCGCGTCTCACGCTCGAACTTGGCAAGTCGCTGATCTCGGAGCACAGTACGCTCCAGGGCCGTTGCCAGAAGCCCTTCGATCAGGGTACTCTCAAGCACTTCTCTCTGAAGATATTCCAGGATACTTGGCTCCCCATCTTCAAGAGGATTGGTCACGAAGAGCGAGAAAACGCGCTGAGAATCTCCGTGCGTGACCCTGTTCACGATTCCGGTAATCGTGGATAACCGCCGGGCATTCTCGTCTTTTGGCTCACTCTTGCCGTTCAGCCAGTCATATAACGACGGTCGTGCAATGCGCATCACCTTCGCAAGTTCAGATTTACTCAAGCCGAGTACATGACTGATGATCTGCAATTGTTCTGTCGTCGAACGCAGACCCGCCGTTGCTAACGATGGGTTAGGCGTAGCGTGCCGCAGAGTGGGCCTTTGATCCACGATAGTGGTGCTCGTCCCCACGGTGAAAAAAGGCAAGACAAGCGCTACGCCAACAACAGCCCCGATTGCAAAAGGGGGCAATCGATACGGTAGCGTGCTCTGCGTAGACGCATTTCCCCAAGCAGGTGCGCTACTCACTACCGGTGTATCCATCAAACCAGAGTAGGTTTGCGAGGTTGACGTGATGGAAGTCATGACCAAACTCCCAGGGCATGTGGTGTGACAACATGATCAAAAAAGACGGTTTCGAGGTGCGCGTGCAATAAACTCGTGTTCTGAATAATCCAATCAATATTGCAATCAAACCGCCCTTCCAAGAAGTGATCGATATCAACAATGGTGTTCAATTCCCCCGGTCGCGAAGAGTTAGTTCGCAACGGTGCAAAATCAAGCAGATCGGGAGTAAGCTCCGCTCCCTGATCGTTTTGCGTTACACGGATAGCAAGCATACCCACGTCGCTCCCCACCTGCGTTGTGCCAGCCATCTGGCATTGTAGCCGACCAGAAGTCGCCTCAAACACCCCGTCTCCTTGTAGGCCATGAAAACCAGGTGCGATGTAGGCACGAAAGTCTTCCCCTGCTTGTGGCCGAATAAGATTCACGTAGCGAATACCGAGCCGTTGTAGAACGCCTAGCCGATCATGCTCCGTTGCCTCCAGAACCGTGCGAACGGCAAGACAGAACCTCTCGGAATATCCATTAAATCCTTTGTAGTCGGTGGTCTGCAACACCACGCCCTCTGGCGCAACCAAGATAGACCATCGCTCATCCTTAGACTTGTACTCCCATCTCCGCTGGAGTCTCTGCGAAATCTCCGTAGGGCCAATCACCATCATGGGGGTTTCCACACATCGCTCAATGGGGAACCCGTTGCGTCGGAATGTCTCGGATGGCTGGCAGGTATTTTTCAATCAGGGTGATGGCGCTCCAATGCACCTGGCACAGCGCAAGCTGAAGAGGGGGATTACTAAGTTTCTTTCGTTCAATGTTCCGGTTCACGATACACCTTGGCGCTAACCTTACAGCCTACCTTACACTCTACATCGACCATTCCAGGAAAGAAACCACACCCTTTGGGGTGCCCAGTCCGAGGGAAGTCACGCATTCTCCACCATATGGCGTGAGCACTGACCTCACCCATATCGGGTAGTTTCCTGGCTTTTCCGTATAAGGCAGATCGTTAGAGCAGAGGGCTCTATGGTGCGTTAAAGACATAAGGGGGCCGTGGTTTATAACAATGTTCACCAAACTTCTACCCCGTTTCCCTGAACAAGAACTCCAGATCACCAGCCTCGAAAGCAGCGGTCGCGTCTGGGCGTTCCTCTAGCAGTGCTGCAGCCAGCGAGCGTTTGCGATTTTGCAATTCAAGGATGCGTTCCTCAACCGTACCCCTCGCGATAAACTTATAGACAAACACCGGTTTGTCCTGCCCAATACGGTGGGCGCGGTCGGTTGCCTGGGTTTCAACGGCAGGATTCCACCAGGGGTCGTAGTGGATGACCGTATCGGCGGCGGTTAGGTTTAGGCCGGTTCCCCCCGCCTTGAGGCTAATCAGAAACAAGGGAACCTCGCCATTCTGGAATGTGGTGACGGGGGTTTTGCGATCGTCGGTATCGCCGCGAATCTCGACGAATGCGATATGCGCCTTCAGTAGCTCTGGTTTGATGAGATCGAGCATTGAGGTGAATTGCGAGAACAGCAATACCTTCCGCCCCTCCTCGATCATCTCTGGTAGGATCTCCATCAGGCTTTCTAGTTTTGCGCTACGCACAGCCTTTCTGGCTCGGGTGAGCTTGACCAGGCGCGGATCACAGCACACCTGTCGCAACTTCAGCAGCGCATCGAGAATAACGATCCGGCTGCGATTAAAGCCTTTTTCCGATACCGTTTGCTGTACCTTTTCGTGCATGGCGAGGCGTAAGGTCTCGTACAGATCACGTTGCGGTTCGTTTAGATCTACCAGATGGACGATCTCGGTCTTGGGGGGTAATTCCTTTGCTACCTCGGATTTATTACGCCGCAAGATGAATGGCTTGAGCCTACGGGATAGTACCGATTGCCGCTCGGTGTCTTGCATTTTTTCGATTGGGTTGCGAAAGCGTTTGGTAAAATCCTTGTGGGTTCCGAGCATCCCGGGCATCAGAAAGGCGAATTGCGACCAGGCCTCACCAAGATGGTTTTCGACTGGTGTTCCGGTGAGGCACAGGCGATGTTTGGCCTGTATCTCGCACGCGAGTTGCGTGATTCGGGCGGACGGGTTTTTTATCGCCTGCGCCTCATCCAGTACCACCAGATACCATTCGACAGCAAGCAGAACCTCCGCATCCCGGGTCAATAACGGATAGGTCGAAAGCACCAGGTCAGCGGTTGCTATTTCGCCAAAGCGCGTGGCGCGATCCTTGCCGTGCAACGACAATACCCGCAGCCCAGGCGTAAACCTCTCTGCCTCGTCCTGCCAATTGGGGATGAGGCTGGTCGGGCAAAGGATGAGACAGGGTTTGTCGAGTCGGCCTGCTTCCTTTTCGACCAATAGGTGCGCCAAGGTCTGGACAGTCTTGCCAAGGCCCATGTCGTCGGCCAGTACACCACTCAGTTGGTAGTCGCGCAGGAATTGCAGCCAGTTTAATCCCTCGCGCTGATAGGGGCGCAATGTCGCGAGGAGGCCACGCGGCGGTGCGATGTCGGTCAGTCCATTAAAGTTCTTCAGCCGCTCGATCAGGGTGCGTAATCTATCCCCGCCAAGCCAGCGCATCTTGGTTGCGGCATCGATGCGCGATAAGGCGCTGGCTAGGTCTAGCGACAGCGTCATGGTGCCGTCGGGGTTGAGTGGCCGGTCATACAGCTCGACCAAGGTTGTCAGGATGTCCCGCACACGCTCAAACGGGAGTGCTAACGCTCGGCCATCGGGCAGATCGACGTACAATTGCCCGCTACATGCAAGCCCCTCGATCGCCACTGTGGTGGGCTCTTTCAAGCGTTTTAGCGCCTGCACCAACAGCGGCAACAAAGGAACCCGCAGATCCTCAACCAAGATGCCGAGATCAAGGGAAAACCACCACGCGGCACAGCCCTCTTGTTCGTGCAGGTTTGCTTCCCAGTCGCTGTCATTGACCTCGATGGTGCGGAAGGCAGCCGCAAAGTCGCTATCGATCGCTACCCGTGTACCTTTGGCACGAAGCGCCGGGACGACCTGGTGGAGAAAGGTAAGCCACTGCACCCGCACGTTCCAGCCAGTGGGCATCTGATAGGCCAGCCGCTCTAGGGGTACGCCGAGAGGGCGCTCGGAGCCTGCAAACGGCACCAGTCCGCTGTCTTGCGCAAGGCTCGCCATAAAATTGTCTTCCGACTTGCGATCGCGCGGGATATTGATGAGGAGGTCTTGGGTTCGCTTATGGAGCCTATCCGGCGCGGACGGATCGACGCTGATACCCGCATAGTCGAAATGCAGCAATGCTAGCGGGTAGTCCTGTTCTCCGGCGTTCCAGTGAGGATCGACGGTCTGCATAACCAGCCGCAAACACGGCAGCGGTGGCGCGGGCAAACGGTTCTCTACCCGTAGCCTACGGGGAGGGGCGATGACACCAGCAAAGGTCTGGATCGCCGCCATCCGCTCGGCCACGGGGCCGATGGCTTCGGGGAGGATCTTTGGCCCAGCCAGAAACTGGCTCACCACGGGTGTCGGCACGCCGAAATCAAGCCGCCCCGCTTGCCGCGTTGCCGGTTCGATGTACCAGGGGTGGACGGATGGCAGTATTATCAAAGATTCAGACTCGTCTTCGCGCACGATGGCGGGAACCTGAGCACCGTCTATTTCGGTATGCCAGCCAAGCTTGGCGGGTCTTGGCTCTCCGAACGATAATGGCGCGCCCTCGCATTTTTGGTAGAAACAGCGCCCGGTTTCTAGTACGCGCCGCATCACCATATCCAAGATTCCCGCCCCGACCGGCGGAGAGCGAAACTCAGCGGTATGGTTTTCTTGCATCAATTGGCCGATCAGGGTGTCATCGGCGGAAATGTATTTTACCTGTCTGCGCACCAGATCAAGGGGCGTGAGGTTGCGGGGAACATCATAGCCGCCACCTTTCAATATTCTGGTAACGGTGATCCGAACCCGCAGATATTTCGGCGCACTCCGCCAATTGTTTTCGCCGATCTCTAGGATGTAGGCAATGAATTCCCTTGGCCTATTGATGCCCGTTGTGGCTTGCTCACAGGAATGGGTAAGACCTTCAAGCCAGGTCTCCCACGGTGCTATCTGACGTGGTGGTGCGGCGTCCTGCTCTTGCTGATCTTTTAGATTTTTGAGTGTGGTGCGCACCAGCTCAAGGGCAGATTCTACGGTTCTATCCGAGAGAGGAGGGTCAGTTATGGGTGGAGGCGGCGCAATATTATCTGGATAATTATGGTAGAACGCAGCGAGACACAGTGCGGCACCATGTTTGCACCCATGGCCGACCGGACAGGAGCAGTCCGAAGCGATTTTTATCGGCATCACCCCGCGAGCGGTCGGAGTTTTTGGTGTGATCGTAACCCACACGTCGTAGGGCTCCTTTCGCGAGCCCGCCACCTTTCCCCACAACAGGCGACCACCACTGGTGATTTCCATCGAACGGACTGCGCCATTGCGCCAGTATCCGCGTCCGCGCACCATATCGCGTTCATTAAAATTGGCTTCAATATCGGCTATCTTAAATAAGACCTTACTCATAACACGCTTGATTCCAGAAATGGCAGCACAGTAGCGCTGTTCAGCCCAAGCCTTGAGCTAACCGTTCACTCTCCCATTGGGGTTGGAGGGGGGAGGCAAACCTTGTCTTCCCTCCTCCTGGCTGCTCTCACCGGGAGGGGGAGTGAACGGTTACATGGAGAGATTGGGTGCGTCAAGCTACTGTGGGATCCATGGCGAGCCCGCATGAGTCGAGTCACGACGGACAGCGCTCGAACGCAGGCCGTCGGAGGTACGACGTGTCGTCAATTTCTCGCGCCCGAGGGCGGTTGGGATGACTTCCCCGCTACTCTCCCAGTGATCATCTAAGGATTCTCCCCCTTGCGGGGGGAAGAATCGAGAGGTAAGGGCGGCTCTGAAGCCCCGTCTTCGTGGTGCGAAAAATGACGACTCACCGGCGTCCTAAAAATTTATGGTGTATGATTTTGTACTACTCACACTAAAGCTTATCGTTCCTGACATGTAGTACCACCACATCCCCCCTGAGTACGCTCGATACTGGTACTTTACCTTATGACTACCGGTTGATACTGTCTTTGTCCAGGTATCGCCCGATGCGATATAAACACCGTCAACCTGGACATCATCGAGCCAGAGGTTGGTGATTTGTGCGTAATTCTCGTTGTTGTTGATGATCAGTTTGTTGCCGGTTGCACTACTGCTGCCGGTGACGGTGATGCTCTTGGTTACCTGGGGGGCAGCCGTATAGGTAGCGTTACCTGCCTGGTTTGCGGCAATCGTACAGGTGCCAGCGGCAACACCGGTCACCTTAGCGCCACTCACGGTACAAACGGAAGTGGTGGCGGAACTAAAGGTGACCGCAAGGCCCGAACTGGCCGAAGCGCTGACGGTCGTCGTCCCTTTGGCGGCGAGTGTTGTCGGGCTAAAGGTGATAGCCCCGATGGTTTGGTTGGTCTTGGCTGCTGGATTCACGCTAACCTTGGTGGTAATCCTTGGGGCAGCATTGAAGGTCGCGCTACCTACCTGATCTGCGGCAATCGTACAGGTACCTACGGCTTTTCCGGTGATGGTGCTCCCGCTGACGGTACAGATGGACGGTGTGGTGGAATTGAACATCACCGCATTCCCTGAGTCTCCTCCCGTTGCCGAGAGCGTCGCAGTACCGCCCACCGTAATGGTGGGAATAGCACCAAGGATGATCGTTTGGTTGGCGCTGAAGTTGGCAGTGACCGTTTGATTTGCCTTTATGGTGACCACGCACTGCCCAGTGCCTGTGCATCCACCACCGCTCCAGTTCGCAAAGGTAGATCCTGCATCTGGGGTGGCCGTTAAGGTGATCTTTGTGTTGGGAGCGTAGGCGGTATTACAAGTCGTACCGCAATTGATATTTGCTGGGCTGCTGGTTACCGTACCGCTACCGGCTCCGGATTTGACGACGGTAAGGGTGGGGTTGGTCGTGGCAAAGGTTGCTGTCACTGTCGTTGCGGCATTCATGGTCGCGACACACGTTCCGGTTCCAGAGCAGCCGCCACCGCTCCAACCAGTGAACGTGGAACCGGCACTCGGGGTGGCGGTGAGGGTAACGCTTACACTGTTGCTATAAAGTGCGCTGCAATTACTACCACAACTGATGCCCGCCGGATTGCTGGTGACGGTGCCTGAACCCAAACCGGTTTTATTGACGGTCAGGGTTACATTCTGCGTATCAGGCGTATAAAGCATGGTTCTGGCGGTTGGATTGGCACCGCCACAGGCTGTCGCCCCACCAGCGACCAATACCGCCCCACTTTTTAGCAGGGTTGCTGTTTGGCTGATACAGGCTGTCCCACCCGATGATGGCGTTGCGCTCCACGTTCCGCTATTCGGGTCGTATACCTCTGCGTCATCACCCACGCCAACGGCAAGTACCTTGCCATTATTTAATGGCGTCAGGGTGTTTGCCCAACTCAGGCTTCTAACGCCGCTTACGCTCCACGTCCCGCTTGCCGGATCGTAGATCTCGGAGGTCAGTGGCCCATTTATGCCGTCGCCCGCAGCGGCAAGCACTTTGCCATTGCTCATCAGGGTTGTCAGCACACCACTCGGATTATGCAGTGCTCCGGTTATACTCCACGTCTCACTTGCCGGATCGTATAACTCTGCAGTAGCAACGCCGACATCGTTGGCGTCACTCCCCCCGGCGATCAGCACTTTCCCGTTGGTTAGCAAGGTTGCTGAGAAGCCACCGTTCCGATCCAGCTTACGGGAACCGGTTGGACTCTGTACCCCAGTGGCCGGATCGTACAACGTCGCGGTACGATCAGCCCCCCATCCTCCTGCGATCAGGATTTTCCCGTTCTTTAGGAGGGTCATTTTAGAGAGTCCGCCCTCCATTTGTATAGGGCCATTGGTAGTCCATGTCCTGCTTACCGGATCGTATAGCTCTACGATACCCTGTCCGTCAACGATGAGTACCCTACCATCACCTAGCCGCATCCCTGGCCCAGCGCTCCCGGTTGCCATCGGCGCACCAGTGACACTCCAACTCTTACTGGTTGGATCGTATAACTCGGCACCTGGCACATCTGCGTAGCCATCACCGCCGCCTACAACCAATACATTGCCATCGTTCAACAAGACTGCGGCTTGCCCACCACGCGCAGCGTTCATTGAACCAACCAATTCCCAAGTACCGCTGCTTGCCTTGGCCGGAAAAGAGAGGAGGGAGATCGTTAAGACAGAAAGAAACCAGAGGAGATTAACGCGAACGACTAAGGATGTGACTGCAGGACCCATATTATCTCTCCAGGGCGCAAAGCCAACCCATCGGCAGGTAGAGAGTGCGCACCCGTGCTCACCTTCCTTACTCGTGAGAACCTGTTTGGTGTTGTAGTACAACTCACTCACAGTGTCCATTGGTGATCGTCGGACAGTAGACTGATGAAACCGATAGGCTGGGTTGGTGTTTTCCATTAGGTTAAACCTACGCTGTCGCACAAAAAACTGCCGAGTCTGAATCTGTGGTCGCCGATCGGTGTAACTGCTCACTCTCCCTCCTACTGGGAGGGAAGACAAGGTTTGCCTCTCCTCCCAACCTCCCACCAGCGGGGGAAGGGGTCGGTTACACCGCGTGGCGGACGCCGTTTTCATGGCGCAAGACCAATCAAGGCCACCGACCACTACAACAGATCCAGCGGGTCTACATCTAGTGACCAGTGCAGACCGTGGCGGCGAAAGGGTAGGGCCTCGAGCAGGGGCAACCAGGTTTTTAATAAGGCTTGTAGGTCAGTGCGGCGCACGGTCTGGAGCAACAACTGGGCGCGGTAGCGGTCTGCTCGACGCTCCATGGGGCTTGGCAGTGGCCCGTGGATCTCGATCAAACCGTTTTGGCTAAGCTGACTTACCTGCTCTTTGGCGGCCTGCAAAAAGGCGAGGGAAGACTCCCGCGCCCGCGATTCGGCCCGTAGCAGGGCAAGGGAGCTGTACGGCGGCCAACCGGTCTCGGCACGCTCCGCCAGAGCCGCCTTGGCAAAGACACCATACCCGCCAGACAATAAGATATTGAGGGTTGGGTGTTCGGGGTTGTGGGTCTGGATAAGCACCTGACCGGGCTTGTCGGCGCGCCCCGACCGACCAGAGACCTGCACCAAGAGTTGGGCAAAGCGCTCGGTGTCACGAAAATCGACCCCATACAGGCCGCGATCGGCCTGCACCACCACGACCAGGGTGACACCTGGGAAATCGTGGCCCTTGGCCAACATCTGCGTCCCGATCAGGATGCGGGCCTGACCGCTGTGGATCTCGCCGAGCAGGTTGTCCATGGCACCACGGGCACGGGTACTGTCGCGGTCGATGCGCACCAACGGATACTCTGGGAAGCGGGTGAGCAGTGCTTGTTCGAGCCGTTCGGTTCCTGATCCCATGGGGTGCAAAGAGACCGCTTTACAGGCGGGGCAGGTGCGTGGTGCGGGTGACTCGATCCCACAATGGTGGCAGCGCAACTGCCACTCCTCGCGGTGAAAGGTCTGGCGGGCATCGCAGCGCCGACATTCCGATGTCCAGCCGCATTGGTAGCAGAGCAAGACCGGCGCATAGCCACGACGGTTTAGAAAGAGCAGCACCTGTTCACCGCGCTGCAGATGCTCTTCGACAATCTTCAGCAGGGGTTCGGCAAGCCCATGGTAGAGCGATTGGTTACGCAGATCGACAATGCGCACCTGCGGTGGTTTGGCGATACCCGCCCGTTGTGCGAGCGTCAGGCGACGATAGCGGCCCACGGCGACATTGTGCAGGCTCTCGAGGGTTGGTGTCGCTGAGCCGAGTAGCACCGTGGCTTGCGCCCGTTGGCCACGCACCACCGCCAAGTCGCGGGCATGGTAGCGAAATTTCTCCCACTGCTTAAACGAGAGGTCGTGTTCTTCATCGACCACAATCACCCCCAGCCGTGGCAGGGGCGTAAAGATGGCCGAGCGCGTACCAATGACAACCTGAACCTCGCCAGCACTTGCCGCACGCCAAGCCGCGTAACGCGCCGTATCAGAAAGCCCAGAGTGTAACACCGCAAGTGGTGTCGCAAGGCGGCGCCGGAACCTGTCCACGAGCTGCGGCGTGAGGCCAATCTCGGGCACCAACACCAAGGCCTGGCGTCCCTCGGCAAGTGCTGCACGCACGATCTCCATGTACACCTCGGTCTTGCCGCTGCCCGTTACCCCATCCAAGAGAAAGCACTGGAAACCAAGCGACGCCGTGACCGTATCCACCACGGCCTGTTGTTCGGCATTGAGGGGGGGGCCGGGCTCGGGCGTTTCCACGAGGGGGACAACCAGCGATTCCGTGGTTGTTGTCGTGCGCCGTCGGCGGCGGGTTGCAACGGCTACGGGGGCGTCCTTTTTCTTGCTGCGTAGGGCAGCGGGCAGGGCGTTCCCGATCACCTCACCGATGGGGTGATGGTAATAATCCGCTGCCCAGCGCAACAGCGCGAGCATCTCGGGGGAGACGCTGGGCGCTTGGTCTAGTAGCTCAAGGGCGGGGAGGAGGGGTACGGTGATGCGCGAGGTAGGCGAGGTTGCGAGCAACACCCCAATGCGCGTCGAGCGACCAAACGGGATGAGAAGCCGCACACCAGGCACGAGCAGACTGGGATCACAACCCGCAGGCGGCAGATAGTCGAAGTCGCTTCGTAGCGGGTAGGGGGCCACGACCACCGCCACCTGTAGCACCAGGCCCGCGTCAGGGTTAGCCACGGTGGTTGACAATGGCGCGGCGCGGGTGTGGTCTAGCGATGTTGCTCACTCAGCATGGTGTCGATAAGACCGACCAGTTCGTTGCCATTGTGTTCTGCGAGATCCATGTATTTGACGAGCTTGTCTGCGCGGTCATCATCGTTGGCCCAATCGCCGGTGGCCTGTTCGAGCGCCTGCTGTATGCTCTGGTGCAGACCGGCGTGGGGCGCGTCGATATGGTGATAGGCGGTTGCGTGACTAAAGCGCTCCTTGCCCTCGCCAGTGAAGTACCACTTGCCGAAGCGACAACTGTGGTGATCGAGGGTTGCCGCCTTGGCCTCGGGGCTATTGCTGCCCTTATCCATGGCGACATAGCCGTTTTGCTTCAGGATCATGTGATCGATCTTGACCAAGGAGCCAAAGGAGAGATCCTTCGCTCGGGTCAGGCAGGTGATGCTCTCATCGGCGGAGTGTGCGAACTCGGCGAACTGGTCGCGCAGTTGGTGCATCTGTACGCTGATGCTATGCGTTAGGGTGTTGGTCGCGACCGACTCTTCCATCATGGTGTCCATGCAGGCACCGAAACGAGCGAGACTTGTCGCAATCTCAGCGACCGATTGTTTGCTGTGCTCGGCGAGCGTCTTGACCTCACCCGCAACCACAGCAAAACCGCGTCCGCTCTCACCAGCGCGCGCCGCCTCGATGGCCGCGTTTAGCGCGAGCAGGCTCGTCTGATCAGCGATGCCGCGCACCACGCGCAAGACCTCCGTTACCTGCTTACTCTCCTTTTGGAGTTTGGCGGCGGTTTCGCGCACCACAGCGGTCTTGTCGGCAATGGTGGCAAGCGAGTTGCTAATGCCGTCCACGCCAGCATGGCTTTGTTGTGCTGAGGTCACATTCTTGTGGGCGATGTCTTCCACGACCTGCATCTCGTCGCTGACCGTGTTCATATCCTTCTGGATAAGCTGAAGATTGCCAAGCAGGTTGCTCGCGTTTAGCGTGTACAGGCGCGACTGCACCCGATTGCGCTTGATGTGCTCGACATTGACCGACATGGTGGTGATGGCCTGGTTCATGCTCTCCATGGCATCAGCGAAGCGTCCGGGCAGGCCGCCGCTTTCGGCGCGACGATTAAAGCGGCCTTCGCCAACACGGGTAAAACAGGTATCCGCCTCTTTGAAGAAGGTCTCTACGTAGTCAAGGAAGTCATTGAGCTGCCAGGCCACCCGCCCGACCTCGCCAAGACCCGTGGTATTCACGACGCGGTGGTGTAGCTCGCCCTCACAGGCGGCGTTGAGGAGAAAGGCCATCTCGTTTAGGGCATCTAGCGGTTGCAGTCCGGTACGCCAGGTGTAGAGAGAAAAGGCCAGCGCGAACAGTGGAAAGAGGCAGAACTCCAGGGTTACGCCGTAGTGCAAGATGGCGGCAACGGCAGTGGCGAAAGTGAGGCCCGTAAAGACTACGCAGGCGATAAGGAGCCGCGTATTCAAGAAATAGCTGCGACGGCCCGGCGTTTGTTGGGGGGTGTGCGCCATCGGTGACCTCAGGTGAGTGTCAGAATGAAGTTTTCGTAATCGGTGCCCTGTGCGGCCATCTTGTCCTTCAAGAACGTGAGCGACACCTCCGCCGCTTGCGCTGCAGGCAATGGTGCCTCGACGCGCCGCATCTCTTGGTACAACGGGATGATGGTCGAGCGCAAGACCTCGGGGTTTGGCTTGCGGCGTGCCGAATGATAGCCGCGCACCGTGCCGTGGCTGTCGACATCGGGGGTGACGTTGGCACGCACCCAGTAGAAAGCACCATCGGCAGCCTGATTCTTGACGAAGGCAAAGCACTCCCGACCGCTCTGGATGGTCTGCCACAGGTGCAGAAAGATGCCGCGCGGCATATCGGGGTGGCGCACAATGTTGTGCGGCTCGCCGAGGAGATCGGGGAGACGATAGCCCGAGACGCGCATGAAGGTGCGGTTTGCGTAGGTAATGTAACCGCCCAAGTCGGTTTTCGAGACAATCAGGTCGGTCTCTTTGAGCACAATTTCAGCGTTGCGAGTGGTCATGCCGTGTTCCAGGACGCCGCTAACAGAGGGGGCAGGGGAGGGAGTATACCGCCCTTGCGGGATTGACAACATAGCAGGAGAGGGTGCGGTTGTTTTGTCTTGGTATCCTGTGGATAACTCTGTGAACAGATTACCACAGAAGTGCGCAACGAGTTGATCGAATTGGTTGTTTATGTGCAGGGGGGCGGGGGGTATGTATAATTACTACTTGCGCCCTGGGTTTCCCTCAGGGTTGTTTTGCGAGGGCGGCGCCTCTTTTGATCATTTTCTTGCTGTTATTACGCCAGGTTAGCGACAAGTTTTGCCGCTGGTTTGCCTTTTTTCGCGACACTTGCGCGACCGCCTGACCCGATGGGAACGCTAGGTCTTTCTCGGTCTCATGACGAACATTTTCCTTGTTCGTCTTCTGCGGCAGTTGTCAAGCTCCGCGCTAAGTCAACCATGCGCACGAACATGGCACGGCGTGGGTCGAAGGGAAGCTCCCGAAACCCCCATCGGGCGTAGAAACGGCGCACCGTGTCGTCAATCGGGTGGGTAATGACAGCGAAACTGCCGATATTTTGCGCGGCAGACAACGCCGTCCTGAGCGCAAACCACAGTAGGGACGTGGCGTGGCCTTGTCCCTGGATAGGCTTTATCAACGGCGAGTTGTCCGAGAAGCGTGACGGGGATGGGATCGGGTCGATTGCGTTGTTGCGCCTTAGGAAGGCATGCGCGTTCTGTCTGCGCTGCACCGAGGCTGACGTAACCGATGACCCGCCCCGATGCAGCAGCGGTGATCACGTTGATGCGCGAGCCCTCCGCCAGATGATTTGCAGAGGCGTAACGACGAAGCCAACCATTCAGCGACGCTCGGCCACAATCGAAAAGACTTAGATCATCACCCAGAATGTTGCGCTAACCTCGCGCCCAAGACTTGGCGTCACGGAACTGGCCAGGCCAGCGGCAAGATGCCTGGTTCTCGGCCTCTTGGCACGGCGCTTGTGCTAAAATGGGCAGGTGTCGAGAATGGCCATCAACAGAGGCGTACTGCTGGTTGCGATCCACTCTACCGCCTCCCTCTGTCTATTTTACTCGGTTTTCATCCATGCCTGCGTCTCGACCGATGGTAACGGTTGGTCTCTCTGGTGGCGTTGACTCTTCGGTTGCCGCACTTTTGCTGCAACAGCAGGGGTATGCGGTCTCTGCGGTGTTCATGAAGAATTGGGAGGAGGATGACGCGCACGGGCTTTGTCCTGCCGCCACCGATTACCGCGACGCAGCCGCAGTCGCCGCTACCTTGGGGTTGCCGCTCCAAGCAGTCAGCTTTGCCGATTATTACTGGGACAGGGTGTTTACCCCGTTCTTGGCGGCCTATGCCGAGGGACGCACCCCAAACCCCGACGTGTTCTGTAATCGTGAGATCAAGTTCGACGCCTTTCTTGAATACGCACTCGCGCGCGGGGCTCGCTACATCGCGACCGGCCACTATGCGCGCAGTGTTCAACAAGACGGCATTTGGCGTCTCCAAAAAGGCCTAGACCCGAACAAGGATCAGAGCTACTTCCTTTATTATCTTGGCCAGAAAGCGCTTGCCCACACCCTGTTCCCAGTTGGCGCACTGGCGAAGGCTGAGGTGCGCAGACAGGCCGCCACCGCCGCACTCGTGACCCACGGCAAAAAAGACAGCACCGGCATCTGCTTTATTGGCGAGCGCCCCTTTCGGGAGTTCCTGGCCCGCTACCTACCGGCCAAACCCGGGCCCCTCGTCACCCCCGCAGGCGAAGAGGTCGGTAGCCACGATGGGATGATGTATTACACCCTCGGGCAACGTCATGGTCTGCGCTTAGGGGGGCGGCGCGGTGATAATGGCGCACCCTGGTATGTGGTCGCAAAAGATGTCGCCACCAACACCTTGGTTGTAGCGCGAGACCATGATCATCCATTACTCTATCGTGTTAGCCTCGTTGCCGCCGATATTGCTTGGGTTGCGGGGGTGTGTCCTCGGCTGCCCCTGTCGTGTCAGGCCAAGGTTCGCTACCGCCAAGAGGATCAGGCGTGTGTTGTTGCGGCGCATGGGGATGATCAGGTGCTCGTGACCTTTAGTGTGCCGCAGCGGGCGCTTACCCCCGGGCAATCGGTGGTCTTTTATCAAGGTGAGGAATGTTTGGGGGGCGGGGTGATTGCAACCGACACACCATCAATGGGCAACCAAGACAGCAGGGAGTCTCCTCCCCCACGGAGCGCGTGGCATGAGTAACGCCGAGATGATGTGTGATCGGGTGCTGGCAATAGCCGGCGTGGTACAAAGTGCGTTCCTCGTCCAGGAGTTGGCGCGTTACGGCACGATCCGTGAGGGTTCTGCGTTGCAGTCCTGCATCGAGAGCCTCTTCGTCACCAACCCCGAGACCACCCGCGAGGTCTATGGTGGCGTGGCGGGGGTGGCGATCGGGCTGCGCTTGGTGCGCCGTCACCTTGGTGGTACACCAGAGTCGCCGAGCACCAGCGAAGACCGCGAACGGGTGCGCTACTTTTTCTCGCTCCTCCAACTAGAGCGGCGCATACGACGACTTCCCCACATGCTCGATCACATCGGGGAAGGTATTGAGTTGGCGCACCAACAGGTACGTGCGTTTGGCGTTGCCACCCACCCCACTGTGATCGCAAGCCTTGCCGAGCTGTACCTGGCAACGGTGTCCACCCTGGGTTTTCGGATCCAGGTGCAGGGGAATAAGACCCACCTTACCCACCCACAGAATGTGGATCTCGTGCGGGCCTTACTCCTGGCGGGTGTGCGTTCTGCGGTATTGCTGCGCCAACGGGGAGGACGGCGCTGGATGTTGCTGCTCCAACGTCCCGCCCTCCTCGAAGCAGCAGGACAGCTCCTGACCTCCCTCACCCACTAGAATGGCACACGGAACGCACCCAACATGAAGGCAACGTCCCTCGTCCACCCCCGGTGGGCCGGATCCAACAAGCCAGTCCAGCAAGACACCCTGGCAGGGAACCCAATGCCCCCCTCTCTCTGCCGCTTGGCCTCCCACTAGATGGCCACAACGCCGAGTCCGCGCGCCGCTGCCGCGCTCACCCTAGCGCAGGTGATTGGTGCCGAGCGCTCACTCACCGATGCCCTAGAGACCACAGCACAGCCGACCTCGTTGCGCGACCGAGCGCTCGCCCGCGAGTTGTGTTACGGCGTTCTGCGCCACGGCTTGTTGTTACAGGTGGTGTACCGCGCCCTCGTAAAACGCCCACCCGCCAGCGACGCGCCTCTGTTGCAGAGCCTACTTCTCTGTGGCCTGTACCAGCTCATCCATCTCAACACACCACCACACGCGGCGGTTGGCGCGACGGTCGCGGCGGCTGCCGAGTTGGGTCTGCCCTGGGCGAAAGGCTTTGTCAATGGCGTATTACGCGCCTTTCAGCGCGACGCCGAGGGTCTGTTGGTACGGGCCTCCCGCGCTGACCCTCCCGCAGCACTCGGTTGTCCGGCCTGGTGGCTCAGCGCCCTCCAGGCCGCCTATCCCCAACAATGGGACACCGTGGTAGCAGCGGGTAATACCAGGCCGCCGCTTGTGTTGCGGATTAACCGCGAGCGGATTCGCCGCGACGACTATCTCGTGAGGCTCAACGAGGCGGGCATCGGCGCTTCTGCCCATGCGGTGGTTGCCGGGGCGGTGGTGCTAGACGAGCCGCAGTCCGTTGAGACCATCCCCGGGTTTCGCGAGGGCCTCTGCTCGGTACAAGACGCCGCCGCGCAATTGGCCGCCCCCTTGTTGCTGGCCGATGGTGGGCTACGCATCCTGGATGCCTGTGCGGCCCCAGGCGGCAAGACCGGCCACCTACTAGAACTCCTCGCTGCCGGTGGCACGGTCACGGCCCTGGATAAAGACGCAAGCCGCCGCAGTCGGATCGACGAGAATCTCGCGCGTTTGCGGCTGTCCGCCCAGGTTGTGACCGGGGACGCGACACTCACCGATGATTGGTGGGATGGTCGCCCCTTCGATCGTATCCTGCTCGATGCCCCGTGCTCGGCGACCGGCATTGTGCGCCGCCACCCCGATATTAAGTGGTTGCGTCGTCCTGCCGACATAAGCAAACTGGCTGATTACCAGAAGCGCCTGTTGCAAGCGCTCTGGCCGTTGCTCGCCCCCCAGGGGCGGCTCTTGTACACCACCTGCTCGGTTTTGCCCGAAGAGAATGAAGGGGTAGTGCAAACCTTTCTCGCCGCGCACCCCGACGCCCGCGAGCAAGTGCTGGCGGTAGACTGGGGTGAAGCGCGTGTCATTGGCCGACAGGTACTGCCGGGTCAGAATGGCATGGATGGTTTTTATTACGCCTGTCTTAATAAGGTTTCTGTCTAGATCTGCGATGCCAATCCCCCGCACCCTCACCATTGATTGGCTTCCTAGGTACCGCTGGGTCGTGTGGTGGCTGATGCTGCTCGCCTGGGGCATAACGGCAAGTGGCGCAGAAGAGGGGGGGTTTCGGGTGCGTAACGCAGAGACGACGCTCGTCGATGGCGTTTATCAACTACGGGCGCACCTTGATCTACAACTGAGCGATGATGTATTGCAGGCGCTAGAAAGCGGTTTCCCTATTACGCTGGTTATCGATATCAATGTCGGGCGCAAACGTCCTTATTTCCTCTGGAACGATACCATTGCTACCCTAGAACAGCGCTATCGTCTCGAATACCATTCGCTGACCGAACAGTATCAGGTCACCAATCTAAACACCTCGGCCCAAGAGACCTACCCCGACCTCAATCTTGCCCTGCGTTCGATTGGCGAGATCGCCAATTTTCCCATGATCGATCGGCGGCTTTTACATGGTCGGGCCCATTATGATGCGGGGCTCAGGGTACGCCTTGATATAGAATCCTTACCCACGCCACTGCGACTTGTCGCGTATCTCTCGCATGGTTGGCATTTGGGAAGCGCCTGGTTTGTCTGGCCGCTGCTGATTGGTGCGCCGCAGTAATAGGGTTCTTGGTATATCAGACCGTTGCTGTAGCACACCCCGAAAATAATGTATCACTAATTCCTTGAGCGCGAGCGTAAAACCGTGGTTGTCGTCTCCCATAAATATACTGTGCTGCCGGTAGTTATTCTCGCAACGCTGATGTTGGGGGCACTGTATCTACTCTCGTCTGCGACCCAGGGTACTGCCGAGTTTGGCCGCCTGTATTCTTGGTTGATTGTGAGCAATGCGCTGCTGCTGATCATTTTGGTGGTGCTGATTGGCACCAATATCCACCAATTGGCGGTGCAATACCGCGCAGGTACCATTGGTTCGCGCATGACGTTGCGCCTGGCCGTTGTCTTTGTGGTGTTGTCACTCGTGCCGGCCAGCACCGTATATTATTTTGCGCAAGGGTTTCTTGATCGGTCTATCGACAGTTGGTTCGACGCCCGCATTGGCAAAACCCTTGATGAGAGTCTCGACCTGGGCCGCACCGCGCTCGATGAAGCGATGCGTGAGCGCCTAACCCAAGTCACCCGCCTTGCCCCCGAACTTTCTGAGACAACCGCACGCATGGCGGTGCTGGTGCTGGATGACCTACGCAGTCGTAGCGGTGCCACCGAGATGACCCTACTCACCCCAAGCGGTGAGTACATCGCAGCCAGTCATATCGACTCGACCATGATGATACCGCACCACTTAAGCGAGAATGTTCTGCAGCGGGTGCGCCAAGACGATTCCTTCGTTGGCCTGGTGCCAGCCGCTAAGGCGACTGGCGTCGGTATGCAGGTACGGGTCGCCATCAAGGTGTTTACCACAAGTCCCATCATGGGCAACACCCACCTCATCCTCCACGCGCTGTTCCCCATCACCGAGCGCCTTGCCGCTCTTGCTACCAGTGTGCAGGGTGCGTACAACCAATACCGCGAGCTGTCTTTTTTGCGTCAGCCGCTGAAATTTAGTTTCTCACTCACGCTTTCGTTGGTGCTGGTGCTTTCGTTGGCCATGGCAGTGTGGGCTGCCTTCTTCTCGGCAAGGCACCTGGTAGCGCCGGTATCCAATCTGGCACGCGCCATCCGCTCGGTTGCGGCTGGCAACTACGATGTGCGCCTCCCATCCCCGACCAACGATGAACTCGGGCTCTTGACCACGTCCTTCAATGACATGATCGAAAAGATCGCCCTGGCCCGCGACGCCGCTCATCGCAGCCAGACCGAGGTCGAGGGGCAACGCACCTACCTAGAGGCCATCCTAGCCCACCTGTCCTCGGGGGTTGTGACCCTCGACCCGAGCCGCACCTTGCGTAGTGCCAACCGTGCCGTTAGCCAGATCCTCGGGGTAGACCTTGAGCAGGGTCTCACCCTCACGCAGTTGAGCCACGATTACCCCTACCTGATGCCGCTCGTTGAGATCCTAGAAAACCACCTAACGGCGGGGTCGGCCAACTGGCGTCAGGAGATTACCTTCGCACGTCCCGGCACTGGCGGACGCCAGGTGTTGATGTGTCACGGCACCATTCTGACTGGGTTGGCCGGGATGGAGCAGGGGCAGGTGGTGGTCGTCGATGACATTACGACGCTGCTACAGGCACAACGCGCCATGGCTTGGGGCGAGGTCGCACGTCGTCTCGCCCACGAGATCAAAAACCCGCTCACCCCCATTCAACTGTCTGCCGAGCGACTGCGCCACAAATACCTAAAGCGCATGAATGCCGAGGATGCCGAGATCCTAAAGCGCCTCACCCATACCATCATCCAACAGGTTGATGTGATGAAAGAGATGGTAAACGCCTTTTCGGAATACGCTCGCACCCCCAAGATGGAGCCTCGTCCGCTGCAGCTCAACACGGTCATCAACGAGGTGCTCGATCTCTATCGGGGTGGCCAAGAGGGGCCGAGCTTTGTCCTCGACCTCGATCCCGCGCTCAATATGCTCGAGGCAGATCCCGGGCGGATGCGCCAACTGTTGCACAATCTCATCAAAAATGCCCTTGAGGCAGTGGGCGGCCTAGAGAATGCGCGCATCGTCCTCAGAACCACCACGCTCGTCCAGGAGGGCCGCCGGTGCGTAGAATTGCGGGTGGAGGACAGCGGCCCAGGCATTCCGCCGCAGATCATGGATCGTTTGTTTGAGCCCTATGTAACGACCAAGGTACGTGGCACTGGCCTTGGTTTGGCCATCGTCAAGCGGATCATTGAGGAGCACGGCGGTTGGATCTGGGCAGAAAACCGCGACACTGGCGGTGCCACCATTGTGGTGCGCTTGCTCGCCCTTGAGGGTGAGGCGCTGCACCGATCGGATACCGCGCCGGTTGAACCAATGCTTGAAACTACCCATATTGAGCAAAAACGGGATACCATTAACGACCATTCCCTGTAAAACTACTGTTTTGCCAAGACAGGACCTACCGAACGCCCATGACCGCGCCCTACATCCTGGTAGTAGATGATGAACCGGATATCCGTGCCCTCGTGAAAGAGATCCTCGAAGACGAAGGCTACGAGATCGGGATTGCCGAGAACGGCAGTCAGGCCCGTGACCGCCGCCGTGAGCGTCGCCCGGACTTGGTGTTGCTGGATATCTGGATGCCCGATCTGGATGGGATCACGCTGCTAAAAGAGTGGGTAGACGAGGGCGGGGTCAAGACTCCGGTTATCATGATGTCAGGCCATGGCACCGTCGAGACCGCCGTAGAGGCGACCCGCAGCGGTGCCTATGATTTTCTAGAGAAACCGCTCTCGATGGCGAAACTCTTGCTCACCGTAGAGCGTGCCCTCGAGAACGCACGTCTCCAGCAAGAGAATCTCGGGCTGAAACGCCAGTCAACCACGGTCGCCGAGCCGATTGGCCGCAGCCCGGCGATGAACGCCCTGCGCGAGCAGGTGCGACGCATCGCAAACCACGATACCTCGGTGCTCATCACCGGCGAGCCTGGCAGCGGCAAGGAGGTCTTTTCGCGCTATCTTCATGCCAACAGCGCCCGTCGCAGCCATCCTTTTGTCGATGTCACGGTGGCGGGCGTGGTGCGCGAAAACGCTGCCGTAGAGTTATTCGGCATAGAAGAAGGCGACCGCATCCACTATGGTCGTCTTGAGCAGGCGCGTGGCGGCATCCTGTTCCTAAACGATATCGCCGACATGGATCTCGCGACCCAGGGCCGCTTGTTGTCAGCGCTAGAAGGCCGCACCTTCTTGCGGGTGGGTGGTGCCGAGCCTATCCATGTCAACGTCCGCATCATTGCCAGCACCCACCATAACCTCGAAGAAGAGGTGAGTTCGGGGCGCTTCCGCGAAGACCTCTATTATCACCTCAATGTCGTGCCGCTGCATGTGCCGTCGTTGCGCGACCACTGCGAGGACGTGCCGGATCTCATCAACTACTACGTCAACCTGTTCGTGGGACAAGAGGGCCTTCCCTACCGCAGCTTCTCGGTCGCGGTGCAGAATCGCCTCCGCAACCACTCTTGGCCCGGCAATGTCCGCGAGCTTAAAAACCTCGTGCAGCGCCTGCTCATCTTGGGGATACGCGCCGAGATAGAACTAGACGAACTGGAGCGCGCCCTTGGCACCCCCATGCGGCGCACCAACCCACCCGAGCCAGGCGAATCGAGCTGGCTTGACCTCCCACTCCGCGAGGCGCGTGATATGTTCGAGAAGGTCTATCTCGAGCATCATCTGTATCTGTCGGGGGGGAGTGTGGCGCGCCTCGCCAAACAAACCGGCATGGAGCGCACCCACCTCTATCGCAAACTCCGGGCCTTGGGCATTGAGGTGAAGGGGACAAAGTGAGATGGTGCCCCGCATACCAACGACCCGGCAACACCTTTTACGGTAGACGCATCGCCCAATGAAACATCGTATAGACCCAAAAGTGGATTGTGTTTTTAAGGCATTGCTCGGCTCGGAGGAGAACCGTAATCTTCTCGTCCATTTTCTGAATGCCATTCTTGCGAGCGACCTGACAGCCCCCATTACTGCCGTTGAGATCCTGAATCCATACAACGAGCGGGAGTTTCTGGGCGATAAGCTCAGCGTTGTTGATGTCAAGGCGCGTGATGCCCATGGTCAGATCTACCAGGTCGAGATCCAGTTGCGGAGCTACGGCCACCTGCCCACCCGCATCCTCTATAATTGGGCTGACGTTTATAGCCAGCAACTACAGAGCGGGAATGACTATAGCCTGCTAAGACCTACCTACGCCATCTGGTTGCTCGGCGAGAACCTGATCCCAACGGACAGTGCTTACCGCCATGTCTACAAGTTTCGTGACGAACAGGGCGGCGTGCTGATCAACCACGGCGGCATCTGGATCTTGGAGCTAGAGAAGTTCTCGGCGCACTGTGTCGAGACAGAACAGCAGCGCTGGCTGCGGTTTTTCCGGGACGGCGGACAGCTAGACGACAACAAGCTACCCGATTGGATGAATACCCCAGAAATGAGGCAAGCCATGAGCACACTACGCAAATTCTCCGAGAAAGAACGCGACTACCACGCCTACCAAGCCCGCCAGAACTTTATCCGCGAGCAGAATACTATTCAATGGGAGCGGGAGCAGGCTTTGAAAGAAAAGGACGAGGCCTTGAAAGAGAAGGACGAGGCCTTGAAGGAAAAGGACGAGGCCTTGAAGGAAAAGGACGAGGCCTTGAAAGAGAAGGACGAGGCCTTGAAGGAAAAGGACGAGGCCCTGGGTATCGCGTTGCGAGAGAAAAGGGAAAAGGATGAGGCTTTATCCGAAATAGAACGACTCAAAGCGTTATTGGCTAATGGTGCCGCCGATCTGCATTGATGGCGGTGTATGTCGGTTTATCCGACAGATAGCTGCCAGGTAAGGGGTGTCGGAGTATCCGATATTTTTGTTCAACAATCACGACATCGATCGGCAACCCGCCAGGTAGGTGCCGGAAAGGTCGTCGCTATCGAATAACGTCGATGCCCTATCGAATAATGGCGATACCCATTTGGGTAGTTACGCTGGATATGTTGAGCGCTATAATAGGACATCTAATGTAATGTGATAGGTGGTTCTCGGCATGAGTGCGCGTCTGATTCATGGCACAAGAAGCAAGCGATATGAATGCAATATCCCCGTCGCGGTGGTAGTGGAAGGGTGGGGGGAGGTGTCGGCTATCTCGGTGGACATCAGCACCAACGGGATGAGACTGGTGAGTAAGGAAGAGATTGTAGTGGGGCAGTGTGTAATGGTTCGCTTCACGCCTCACCCGCTGCTAGGGGTTGTGGCAATGAGGGCCGTCGTTCGCTGGGTTCAGAATCGCCTTGTCGGGTTATTTTTCGTCGATGGCGCGATGGAAATTCCAGAATCCTACCTTGCCTTGCTTGGGAGGCGGGAATTGTTGGTAGCGTAGGTTCTTAGTGCGTACAGCAAGGACATAGCGCCAGATCAATGATCTGGCAAGTAGTTAGAGGGTTCCAGCCAATGCCAATCCATGTCGCCATTGACGATAAGAAAGCAACAATCACGCCCAGGGGAAATCTCGATCGTAGTATAGGCCGCGCATTCCGAGAGAGCTATGAGCTACTGCTCTGTAGGCAAAGAGTAGACCGGATAGACGTTGATCTTGGCGCGGTGGATTATGTGGATAGTTCTGCGTTGGGTTATCTCCTTATTCTCCGTGAGAAGACAGAGGACGCCGAGATAACAGTCCGTCTCGTGAATAGTCAAGGGATTGTCAGAGCACTCCTAGAGATGGCAGGCTTCCATCAGTTGTTTGCGGTGCGGTAGGTATCTGTCGGGGGGGAGTGTGGCGCGTCTCGCCAAACAAAC
>CAIRSR010000150.1 GCA_903881315.1 uncultured Thiotrichales bacterium
GAAGTTCCCATTATTCGCCAAACAAAATACACGCCCAGACGATTACTATATTAACCAGCGCCAATAATACCGCTGCGCTCCCAATATCCTTGGCACGTTTGGCTAGCCGATGATTCTCTAACGAGATCCTATCAACGGTAGCCTCGATTGCGGAGTTTAGCAATTCCACAACAAGCACCAGTAACACGCAAGCGATTAATAACGCTCGACCAACTCCGCTGGTATGCACAAAGAAGGCAGAAGGCACCAATATCGCAGCAAGCAATATCTCTTGGCGGAAGGCATCCTCATGACGAATCGCCGTGGCAATCCCCGAACAAGAATAATGCAAGGCATTCCAGAGACGTCGCCAGCCGGTTTGGCCTTTAAACGGACTCTCCACAGAATCAGGCTGACTCATGGTATCAGTAACCACCTTTTCTACGATACAACAATCGTTTCACCAGCACGTACCTTTTGGCCAGGGCGCACGAGCAGATCCATACCTTCTCGCCAGGGAATCACCACGTCTACCTGCGATCCAATGCGGATCATTCCAAAGGTTTCTCCGCGTTCAACGATATCTCTCTCGCGAAAGAAACTTTCGATGCCGTGTACCCCTCGCGATCCAATCTGTATCACATAACAAGCAAGTCGCTCGCCACGATATTGTCCAACGATCCGCGTTACGGTACGCTCGTTCTGGAGGATGTGCATACTGCCAAGGTAGAGCGGAAACCAACGCAATAAAATCCGTAGCTGCATAATTGTCATAAAAAGGTTTTCGCCATGCGCTGGATAATGCCTAATAAGATCAATACACCCAGCCAGCGGTGCGCGGTTATAGTGAACATCAAAGGGACTCATAAAGATACCGACAATCAATTTCTCGGCGGGTTCATCTTCGCGCATAATATCGGTAATACTTGCCTTGACCCCCTGTTTGACAACCACCACTTCCTTCCCGGGGCCGACGCGATGCGCATAGACGACGGTACCATCAGCCGGACTCAAGATGCCTGCTGCGGTAGGCACGATGCGCGATGGATTCCGAAAGAACCAGATCGTGCGCCAATACAAAAAAACCGCCCCGCATCCGAGGGCAATGAGTAACAAAGAAAGTAACAGTCTACCCTCCATTAGTTACTTGCATCATCGATCTGTTCCCACGCCCGATCACGCCTGACACGTACCAAGGCAACCCCCGAAGAAAATGGAAAATCTATCACCTCGAACAATTCTTGATGACCACTGACGATACTGAGCCACCGCTTCACGCCCGCATGACCAATCGCCTCACGCACATAGATATTGGTATCGTGTAACAATAGATAAGAATTCTTATGGGTGTGCCGCAACACGCTCATAAAATCATTCCGCACCTGCCGAAAGGCGTGATTGCCATCGATAAAGGCAATATCGATACACGGCAATCCACGATCCTCGTAGTTGTCAAAGAATGACTGGCTGGTGAGTTTGTGATGAGTAATCCACGCTTCCACGCCAAAGCGAGTAAAATGGGACTGAACCCTTTCTTTAGTGTCCCACTGCCCGGTTCCGCCCATGGTCTTGAAAGGCCCGTCCTTTAGTACAGAAAAGGATGGATCCACAAAACTCAACCGACCCTTATCGTTATCTTTGAGTCCCAGCGCGAGACACACAACACTAAAACCAAACCCTGAACCAATAACCAATACATGGCGCGGGCGCAAGGCGCGTACCAATCCGTAATAAAGAAATCCGAAACCAAGATTAAGATTATCTGGTTCCTCGTGATGACCAAGGGGTTTTGCGTGCCCCAAAATATCTTGGATGACTGGAGCATTTAAACTAAAGGTTGGTAACGTATCAGCAGCTAAACGTAACATGGTTATATGCCCTTTTGTGTATTCTGCAAGAGAAGTGTGGCGACTACATAAACCCATTCATCAAAACCAGGCTTAGCATCGCCACAACGGCACCAAGACTGGCACCGGCAAATACATCGGATGGGTAATGGAGACCCAGCACTACCCGTGAAAACGCCACCAGGGTTGTAAAGGGCACCACCAACCAGAATAGACCCGGGTGATAGCTCATTGCTACCACTGCAAAGGCCACAGCATGCATGGTATGGCCAGAAGGAAAACTATATTGATCGAGTGGCGCAATCCCACGCTGAATGCGTTGTTCTACCTGATAGGGACGAAGACGACTGGTGCCCTTCTTCAAACCCATATAGATCATCATGCTGACCAAACCAACCCCAACCAAATGCAGCATTGGCCGGATCTCACCAGCGCCGTATAGAATGGGCAGTAACAGGATCAGGGTATACCAGAATATGCCGTCACCAAGACGACTCACCACTGTAAAAAGTCGCGAACCGGCCCGGCGTCGGCTAATACGATTCGCGGCTAGACAGAGGTCGAGTTCCCAAGCAGTAATCCGAGTTAATGACAATGCGTAGTAATTCATCATAGCCCTCCTTTCTTGACCGCTTCAAACAATACTGTTTCTAGTGCATCGTAAATCCTATGGCTATCTAGAGGCAGCGTAGCTGCGCGTGCATCTTTGGCTAAGGTAATACGGGTTTCCGGGTGGCGAACCAGTGACTCTGCCGCTTCATGGAAGCGCTCCACGTTTGCGTAAGGAACCTGTAGCCCGTTGTAGCCATGACGCATATGGGCGCGAGCCGCCGCATAATCATAGGCAACCACAGCCAAACCACTTGCCATCGCCTCTAGTACAACATTACCAAAGGTTTCGGTGAGGCTTGGAAAAAGAAAGATGTCAGCGCTCGCAAAATGGGCAGCAAGCGCCTCACCATGTTGTGTTCCGCATAAAATTAAATCAGGTACCTCGGCGAGATCCGTGCGCAGTGGCCCGTCACCTACCATTACCAATCGAACGCCAGGATTCATGGCCTGCATGGATCGATAGCTGGAAATCACCACATCCAAACTCTTTTCGGCAGCCAAGCGCCCTACATAGAGCGCTACCAGACTGTCCTCGGTTGCTCCCCAATATTTCCGCAATGAAAAAGAACGACGGGCAGGATTAAACAACTGGGTATCTACCCCCCGCGGCAATACCCGAACGCGGTGAAATCCCTTCTCCTCGAGTTCACCTTTCAATTCCTCGGTAGCAACAATGGTGCCATTGGTGAGATTATGAAAATGACGTAGGTAGGTTTCGACAATACCGCGCAGGGCGCTGAGGCCATAGTGCGTCGTATATTGATCGAATCGGGTGTGAAAACCGCTCAGTGCGGGGATACCAAGACCTCGCGCGACCTTTGCCGCCGACCACCCAAGCGGCCCTTCAGTAGCAATATAGATCACATCAGGTGGATTATTTTTCCACTGCCGCAAGAGACCACCCCTGGCAGGAAAACCAACACGCACAATGTTGTACCACGGCAGAGCAACCCCTCTGCGGAGAAAGGTCTCTATCCCAAAAGGCGCAGCAATCGGCTCTTTTTCAGCGCCTTGATACAACCTCACTACCTGAACCTGATGGCCACGAGAGGCAAGTGCGTGAACCATGGCGGCGATCCGCAACGCAACCCCATTAACCTCGGGCGGAAAAGTTTCGGTGACTATCGCAACCCGGAGTTTATTGGCGCTGTGTAGGGCTTCGCACAGAAGCGGCTGGGTTAGCGCTAAGGCATCCTGCCCACCCGTTGGGTACGCCACAAAGCTGGCCCGAGCCGGATGGGTCGGGCAGATGGGGAGTAACGGCTGGAGGGAATTTGCACTCATCACTAGGATTGCACCGTCGATTCAGGACGGTGCAATCCTAGGCTGTTCTTGTGACGAATTCGTGATGACCAAGTGACATTGTTGTAACAAACGACGCGAGAATCAGCATACAAGGAGAGAATCTGTCGAGATCGCTCTCCTCACAAGCCAAAATCGCCCCGCTTACTCGCAACAACCCATCTTTTGCGAACAAATCACTGACAAAAAACGGCTCGCGGGCAACCGCAGAGCCTTCCAAACGCGATCGGATAGCATCTAATCGCTAATGTCTAGGAAGCTACGCAGTTGCTCCGAGCGACTCGGATGACGTAGCTTACGCAGGGCCTTGGCCTCGATCTGACGGATACGTTCACGAGTGACATCAAACTGTTTACCAACCTCTTCCAAGGTATGATCGGTGTTCATGTCGATACCAAAGCGCATGCGCAGCACCTTTGCTTCGCGTGTCGTCAGCCCTTCTAGGACACGTTGCGTCGCCTGACGCAAACCTTCAAAGGTCGCCGCCTCGCTCGGTGACATGACTGCAGCATCCTCAATGAAGTCCCCGAGATGAGAATCGTCGTCATCCCCAATCGGGGTCTCCATGGAGATCGGTTCCTTGGCTATCTTGAGCACCTTCCGCACCTTGTCCTCGGGCATTTCCATGCGCACAGCCAGTTCCTCGGGGGTTGGCTCGCGCCCCATCTCTTGGAGCATCTGGTGAGAGACCCGATTCAGCTTATTGATGGTCTCGATCATGTGTACCGGGATGCGACTGGTGCGCGCCTGGTCGGCAATTGAGCGGGTGATGGCCTGGCGAATCCACCAAGTGGCATAGGTCGAGAACTTGTAACCACGTCGGTACTCGAACTTATCCACCGCCTTCATGAGGCCAATGTTTCCCTCCTGGATGAGATCCAGGAATTGCAACCCTCGATTGGTATATTTTTTGGCAATGGAGATCACCAAACGTAGGTTGGCCTCTACCATCTCCTTTTTGGCGCGACGCGCCTTGGCTTCACCCAACGACATCTGGCGGTTGATCTCCTTTAGGTCTTGGATACTCATCCCGCAAGTACCAAGCACCTCCATGAGACTCTGCTGAATACTCAAAACCCCTTCTTGTTGGGCAGCAAGGGCCAGCGCATACGAGGTGTTCGCCTCCTGGTGTGACTGCAACCAAGCAAGGTCGACCTCGTGACCTGGGAAACTGCGGATAAAAGACTCCCGCGGCATACCCGCCCGATTCACACAAAGGTCTAAGACCTGGCGCTCATGGCTGCGAACCGCCTCGACAATCCGGCGTATGTTGGCGCTCAAGCGATCTACGGTCTTCGGTGTCAGCTTAAACTGCATGAACCGCTCTAAGAGTCGCTGGTACAGCTCCACCGTCCGTGGATCCTGTTGACCATACTCAACCGTCGCATTCTGCACCTGTTGGTAGAGCTCGCGCAGCACCGCGAAACGCTGATTTGCCTCAGAAGAATCCAGCCCAGCCTCAGCGACGAGCAACGCCTCTACGACCTCGGCCTCCTCTTCTGTCGCGTCTACAGCGATGAGCTCATCAGAATGCGTTGGGAGTTCCTTTTCTTCTTCAATCTCCTTCTCGGCAACCACCGGCACATCATGAAAACCACTAATCAATTCACTAAGATGCAGTTTCTCCTGACCCACTAGCGCGTGTTCGCGCAACAGCTCAGCGACCGTTTCGGGACAAGCAAGGGCACTGATTACCTGATTTAGACCTTCCTCTATGCGCTTTGCGATCTCAATCTCGCCCTCGCGGGTAAGCAGCTCCACGCTCCCCATCTCGCGCATATACATACGTACCGGATCGGTGGTGCGCCCAAATTCACTATCAACGGTAGCCAACGCCGCAGCCGCTTCCTCAGCCGCATCATCATCCGGCGCTACCGGAGTCTCCGCCATCAACAGGGCATCCGCATCCGGTGCATCCTCGTGCACATGGATGCCCATATCGTTGATCATGCCGATGATCTCTTCGATTTGCTCGGGATCGACGATCTCATCGGGAAGATGATCATTGACCTCGCGATAGGTCAGGAAGCCTTGCTCCTTTCCCTTTGCAATCAACAACTTCAACTGTGATTGTTGCTGCTCTCGGTTCATGCGGGAGGTGCTCTCCAGTTATATCGGGGAGTAAAACCGTAAAGTATAGCAAAACACCACGAAAAATCAAAGCAACCTTCGTGTCTAACGCGCACCCACTGCCACTCCACCGGTTCCAGGCACTCGATACGCACTACCTGAAGGTAACTGCTAACCTATCTCAGGTGGGGGCGTGGTGCGCGCGCTTTTTCGGGTGCATAGAATTCGCAGTTGTACCTTTTCTGCCTCGGTTAGGGTGGCTACATGGCTTTTCTCGACCAAACGGGCGGTTTCTTGCTCCAACGCCTGTTGCTCAAGGCGTTCGAGTGCGTCCTGCAATTCGATTGCCATGCCTTCTGGCGGTACCAGTGGTGTCCACTGCGCGAGCTGTACCAGGTAGCGCTCGGTCTCGGTGCCGCGCCAATGTTCTAGAATAGCGGCTGATTTTAGGTTTGGTTGAGTCTGGAGCAGGGTCAGGATTTCGGCAAGAAGACTGGCACCCGGGATGCCCCACCCAGCAAAACGTACCGGATCACCGGCAAGTTTGGCGAGTTCTGGACGCGCTAATAACAATCCCACAGCGGTGCGCATCGGTGACGGGTGCGCTTGCCCTTGCCTCCCCTTGCGCGGCTCTTTCGGGGCAGGCTTTGGCGCGGTCGGGCTCGCCTGCATCAATGTTGATAGTTTGTCCGGTGAAATCTCCGCAAGTTCCGCCAACTCCCGCACCAGTAAGGCACGATAGATATCGGAAGAAAGCTTTGCCACCAATGGCCGCGCCCGCTCCAACACCTGAGCCTGGCGATCGGTTTTATTGGTGCTGATCTGCGCTTGCAGGGTTGCTAGTAGGTATTCAATCACCGGCGTTGCTTGCTGGATACGCGCAGTAAACGCTTGAAGCCCTTCTCCGCGCACCAGGGTATCAGGGTCTTCGCCCTCGGGGAGCAATAAAAACCGGATATCGTGCTGATCGCGCAGTTCCGGCAGACTTGCCTCAAGGGCGCGCCAGGCAGCAGTCCGGCCCGCCTTGTCACCATCGAAACAAAATACCACCCGCGAAGTGATGCGAAATAATCTTCTCAGGTGATCGGTTGTGGTCGCGGTTCCAAGGGTCGCAACCGCATACGAGATACCATATTGGGCTAAGGCGACAACATCCATGTAGCCCTCTACCACCAGCAAACATTCCGGCGAGCGGGTATGCTCTACGGCCTGGTGCAGTCCGTAGAGTTCGCGTCCTTTATGAAAAATCGGCGTTTCCGGAGAATTTAGGTATTTCGGGGGATCATCATTGAGACTACGACCACCAAAGCCGATGATCTGCCCGCGCTGGTTTTCGATAGGAAACATGATGCGGCCACGAAATCGATCGTACATCCGATCAGTGTCTTCTTTCTTGGTCAACATACCGGCTTCGAGCAGCGGCTCGCGGGCGCTTTCACCACCCAATGCTACTAGCAGGTTATCCCAGCCAGAGGGTGCGTAGCCGATGCGAAAACGGGCAATGGCTGCGGCGTTCAGACCTCGCCGTGTTAGGTAGGCGCGTGCGGTCTCCGCCTCAGGGTGTTCTGCTAACATTCGCTGGTAATAACGGGCTGCTTCTTCCAACCAACCCGGAAGATCGCGTCGGCTTCCCGTTGCCTTCGCGCTTCCCGCTTCGCGTGGCACGCTAAGCCCAAGACCTCGCGCTAACTCCTCTACCGCCTCTGGAAATTCAAGGTGATCGTAGTCCATGAGAAAGCTAATAACCGTCCCATGCACGCCACAACCAAAACATTGATAGAACTGCTTATCCGAATTTACACTAAAAGAAGGTGTCTTTTCATTATGAAACGGACAACGCGCCCAATAATTGCGTCCGGTCTTTTTCAGTGGTATCCGTGCCCCAATAATGTCAACAATATCGGCACGACTAACCAGGTCGTTGATGAAGGTCTGAGGGATGCGTCCCGAGGTCATTTGCTCGCTAACCATCCGCCCGCAGGGTAGGCCAAGCGGCGCGGAGATAGACCAACATCGACCACAGCGTAAGCAGTGCCGCCAGGTAGAGCATCACCAGCCCCAATTGCCAGGTCGGAATACCCAGGAACGGTTTAGCGTACAGAAGAAGGATTAACGCGATCATCTGCACGGTCGTTTTAAACTTACCAACGCCAGAAACCTTGACGCGCGTCCTCTCTCCGACACCCGCCATCCATTCACGCAGGGCGGAAATGGTGATCTCACGCCCGATGATCACGGCAGCCGGAACCGAGACAAAGGCATAGGGGTGATGCTCAACGATGAGCACCAATGCAACAGCCACCATCAGCTTGTCGGCTACGGGATCAAGGAAGGCACCAAAGGCCGAGACCTGGGACAAGCGTCTTGCCAAATAACCATCCAACCAATCAGTAATTGCGCCCATGGCAAACAGCAACGCCCCGAGCGCATGGGCCCACGGCACGGGAAGGTAATAGGCCCCCATAATTGCGGGAATGGCAGCAATACGCATCCACGTAAGAATAATGGGAATATTGACCTTGCTGCCCGCCGTAGGCAGACGCCCATCCGGCGAAACCAACCCTGCGTTTTCCTGGGAAGACGATGTATTCAGGACAATGCCCCTTGGGTTCACGCTCACCCTCGATCCGGCAACCCGGAGCCAAAATTCTCTGCAACCAATTTGGTGGCGCAGTAATTGAGTAAAACACCACGACGGGATGGTGTTCTCACACCACAGCCAACGCGGAACCAGCGCACTCTTCCACGCAACCCGCATCATATCGCGGAGCGCTGGTGCATCGCCATTCCGTATCTCTACGCACTAGACAAATCTCATCCGCAGCGGCTCTGCAGTGGAGCCAGCGGTTTGGACAAAAAACCACGGAGCTTAGACCATAGAAGGTAGAAGGTGGCTGCCCGGTTCTCCCAACCGCTGGGGGTAGCGGAGCGGGTATTTCGCACATCACCAAACCTATCCACGATCCTGGCACCGCCATCTTGGCCCGTAGCAGCATCCACATGGTCAGGCGTGTGGGTTGCCAACGCCTGGTGCAGACGCTCCGCGTTGTGGTCGCTGGAATCCCCAACCAACCGAGCCGATACGTCCACGTAGTCCTTGGGGTGGGCCTCATCGTACTTCACGGAACGCCACAAACACTCCACGAAGACGTCATCCAAAGTCCGTCCACGTCACCCAACCAGATAGAGCCCCCGATCCAACAATGTCCTTGTGAACGCTTCACGGGCGAATTACGCTCCTATGATCCGCGTTGAAGATCGCTGAACCCCAAAGATGAGCCCCCTGCGAAAAACCGACAGGCAAAGATCCGTTAGTCGCAGAAAATAGCCCATAGTACCAATACGGTAGAGAACCTAAGCGGTGGCCGTAGACGCTATTTTTGGCTTTTCAGTGGGGGCACAAAGATGAACTCGCGGACAACCACTAGCTAGGTTGTCTAATGGCAGGAGCAGTATCGCGATGACTCTCTACCGCATGGCCTAGTGAAAGGGTGGTTTGCAAACGATGCGCGGTATGTGGACGATTCTCCACACCGTCACTTCAGCGCCGGATGGTGTCTTCGGTCACAGCAAGTTCGAGCATGAGTCGCCACGACCAGTTGAGGATGGAGGTGCGCGCGTCGTGTCGGTGTGGTCGTGGCGTTCTTGTATGGGCGGATATCCCTGCCGCCTCATTCTCAAGTGGTTTGATGAACGTACGCACGCGGTACGACTGGCGAACTATGCCCAACGTCTACTACCTATACAATCGTCCGGAACCCAACACCTATCGTTGCACAACAGTATCGAGCCGTAGGCTGTTCTCACGGATCTTGTCACGCACCTTACTATCGAGCGGGAATGCGCCAAGTTTTGCCAAATAGCCGCTTGGCCCGATGGTGGATTCTCGGGTAAGCTCCGTGATGAATTCGCGAAGACCAGACACCAACCCTCGCCCACGATAATTCTTGACGTGGGCCTTTTTTACTAGGTAATAAAGCGGTCGTATAAAGGGGTATTGATGGTTGGCGACCGTTTCATAATCAGGAATAACCCCATCAAGGGGTTGGATTCTGAGGAATTCCTGATGTTCCGTGGCAAAGCGCAGAGGAAGCATCGCAAGACTACCTGGCGGGGAGACGGCGAGTGTCTGTACTACATTCCGGTCGTAGGGGGTGTCTAATTCGATGATGCGCCCATCATTACGCATGGCAATACATTGTTGGACGCGCTTGGCGGCATCATAGAGAGCACTGAACTCTGAAATGTTGCGACAAGCCCCCTGGAGCATCCTGTCCTCAAAGAAGGCATGTCCACCAAGACTGCGCACCGGGATAATGAAATGGATCTCAGTATCTGGTAGGTTTTTGTCTACCTCGCTCCAACGAAGGTAATGATTCGCGGTGAACTGGTTGCGGCTCTTCGGTAACTCTGCGGCGACAGCGCGATATAGGGACACTAAGGTTAGGGGGTATTCCTGGTCGTCATGACGGGTAACGAACACAGCCGCCTCATAGCCAACCTGTATCTCGATAATGTCCCGTACCCCATGCTCGAAACACGTATCTAATTCGTAGGCATGAATACGACGAGAGGTTGCGACAATATCAGGGGTATCCAGGCCAATACCAGAACAGAAGGTTTCTATCCCCTTAGTCGAACCCTGATTAACAATAAGCGCAGGTGGTAGCTCAGCATTCTTTACCAGGTGCTCCACTACTACTGAGGTGTAGTCCTGCATTAGCGTTGAGCCAACGATGTACAGAACCTGGCCAGTTTCTCGCTCAGAGGGGGGGCGCTGTGGGTCTACGCCCTCTGCGCGCAGGGTGGCAAGCACCAACGCGAGAACCGTTCCCACTGCCCACTGAATATTGTTCAGTTGCCTACGCTGCTTCATAAACCCATCTCCCCATCTTGCGTGGAGTAGTGTCGCATACCAAAATCTCGGAAACCACCTTCCTCAGAGGTACCAGGACTCCAATATTTCGTGGGCACCGAGGGGGTTCACGAACATGCGGATGGGACTTTCGTCCTGACTGGTAAATTCTACTTCTACTTGCTCTGCATTCCGACCTTGCGAGAACCGCGCAGAAAGACGGGCCACAAAGTTGCGTTCGTCTGCATCTTGCAATTCGCCATCGACCAGAACCAACGAGCCCTGGTGTGATATGGGGCGTAGGTGGACAAAGCGTTTCCGATAACCTTCGAGGAAGTTATTTTCTCCCTCATCACGCCCAATAATCAACTTGAAATGGGGGCGGAAACGCAAATGGCGCCCCACCTTCAAGAGAATAATGTCGTCTAACTCGTAGTCACGCCTACCTTGGGACGCCCAAAAATCAGCCAATTTTGCAGAGTAGGAGGCATCGGTAAGAAAGCAGCACCCACCCGCAGGCTGGGCGTAGTCTTTGAGCTGATAATGAGCGGCCAGTGCTATCTGTGGTTTTCGCGAGCGGCCATTGAAATCATGGAGTCGAGCACGATGCACCCATCCCTCTCTCTCGGGTAGGGTAATTGGTAGATGTTTGGCGCACAGTGGTCGTAACAGCAAATCATTTGCCCCAGAGGTGCGGGCGACAACCGACATCGTGTCTTTGCGTTGTGACATCGGTCGTTGCCCAATCACTTCTCCGGTGATGACAAAATCGAATCCCTGCAGACGAATCCATTCTAATGCCTTTTCTACCATAAAAGACTTGCAGTCGATGCAGGGATTTAGATTCGATCCGTAGCCATAATGTGGATGCAGAACGATATTTTTATAGGGCTCGGAGATATCAATAATATGCAGACGGATGCCAAGCTGTTCGGCAACCCACAGCGCACGATTTCCCTTTGGGCTGTCGCTCGCTTTGCGGCGAATCGCCTGGGTATGTCCTTCCACACAAAACCCAGTGTAGAAGTTAATGCCTTCTACATGGATACCCTGTTCTAGGATCACGCGCGTTGCAAGGAGCGAATCAAGGCCACCGGAGATCAGTGAAATAGCTTTTCTTTGCTGAGACATTAGAGGATGTTACGTGCTAGAGGCAATATCTAAATCCGAAAGACTGAGAATGTGCTATCGCGCTGCGCTCAACGATGTTCGTACTTGGTCTCAGGCTTTGCGATGACGGCATCCGCCAGTAGTCCCACTGCCGTAGCATAAAAATTAGACCGGTTCCAAGTGCGGATCACCAAGAAATTGGGATAGACAGCGTACACCTGGCCCTCTTCACCACCCGGTTGGAGGAGAGACGCCGTCATCGCTCCGGTAAGGGGCTTTCCATCGCTCCGGCTAACGCCGAGCGCACCCCACTCCGACAGGGTTTTGGTCTGTGCAAGACCGAGCAGTTTTCCATCAAACCCGATCGGGAGCATAACGACAGTACCCCAACCCTCCTTACCATGCCAACCGATGTTGTGCAGATAATTGGCTGCTGAGGCAAGGACATCCGCCCGATTACCCCAGATATCACAGCGCCCATCGCCATCGTAGTCTACGCTGTATTTCAGGAACACCGAAGGCATAAATTGGGCCTGTCCCATAGCACCGGCCCAAGAACCGATCATGTGGTCGGGCGCTACGTCGCCGCGCTGTAGGATGTGCAGGGCGTCTAGCAGTTCGCCACGAAAGTAGGCCGATCGGCGACCATCATAGGCGAGTGTCGCGAGCGCACTGATGACAGAAAAGTTGCCTTGGTTGCGACCGAAGTCACTTTCGATGGCCCAGAAGGCCACCAGGAAATTTGCCTGAACCTCGTAGCGTTCGGCAATCTCCTCTAGTAGATCACGATTTTGCTGGTATTGGCTGCGCGCCTTGGTAATGCGTACAGCAGGCACAACATTTTCCAGATATTGCTCGAAACTCATGGTGACTTCTGGTTGATGGCGATCCAACGCAATGACGCGGGGGAGTGGCGTAACATCGGATAGCGCGTCTCGCAACACCGCATCAGAAATACCTTGCCTATGTGCTTCTTCCCTGAGTTCCAGAAGCCAGGCAGCAAAGTCTTGTGCAACCGCAACAGAAGGCGCAGTAAAGCACAGCATGGCAAGGATCAACCACAGTACAACACGGTTCGCAGGGACAGATCTCATGAAGGACTTTCTCGTTGTTAGCGCCACAAACCGGTCAGGCGTGGTTCGCAGTTAATGGGCGACAATACCATCCTCGTCTTGGCGTGCCAACCATGTGCAAGGCAGGGTGCGCAAGGCAACCAAGGCCTCTTCGTAGTCGAAGAGGTCGATGTGGTGAAGCATAGTCTCTCCCGCCACACCGAGGGAACTCAGCAAAAACGCGGACTGCTCCCTCGCAAGTTCGGTGGCCGCCATATCACCCTGGACGAGCAAACCCTCTAGTTGTAACAGGAGGGTCATGAGGGGAGTTTTTTCGGTTACGTTGGGTGCGGGCCGTGTGTTGGGCGCAGGCTCCCGATCGATCACGATCTGGAGTGCCTCAATCAATCGAGACAGCTCGTGGGTGAGTGCCTCACCTAAGTCCCCTATTGAGGGTTTAGGTAGGTTACCTTCACGGTCGGCTTCTGAGACCCACTGATCGAGCGCTGCATACAGGGCAAGCGCCTTTTCGTAGACATCCTTTGCCCCGAGATTGCCCGCAGCGCCTTTTAGTGTATGGACAAGGCGCTTACCCTCTGGATAGTTGTTCTCGACCAAGAGTGTTTGGAGGCGTTGCACGTCCTGTCTGTGATTCTTGACGAACATTGCTAACACCCGTAGGTAGGTGGCCATCCGACCATGCAATACCTTCAGCCCAAAGTTTATATCAAGGCCTGAAATGGTTGCGAGGCGCTCGCGCCAGACAGCATCCTCTTCGTCTGCAACGGGTAGCGAAACCTCAACTGGCAGCCATTTCAGTAGCGCCGTGTACAGGGCATCAGGGTCAACGGGTTTTGCGACAAAATCGTTCATGCCCGCTGCCGCACAGGTTCGGCGGTCTTCTTCAAAGGCATTGGCGGTCATGGCCAGGATGGGTATTTCCATACCACTGGCCGAGGTGCGAATGATTCTGGTTGCCTCTAAGCCGTCCATTTCCGGCATCTGGACATCCATTAAAATTAGATCGTACTCACCCGCTTGAACCTTGGCCACGGCAATGCGACCATTTTCCGCAACGTCTACCACAAGATTCGCAGCGTGGAGGAGATCGAGGGCCACCTCTCGATTGACCTCATTGTCCTCTACTAGTAGCAGTCGATAGCGACTCGCACTACTCGCCGCCTCTGTGGGTGTGGCTAGTCGTGCGCGTTCGCGTAGTTGCAGCTCCGCCTCGCCTCGGGTGGTGGTTGTGCTGGCGGAGGCTGTTCCCTGTCCGCGCACGAGGCGAGCGGTGAACCAGAAGGTGCTCCCCTGTTCTGGAATGCTTTCGACCCCGGCCTCGCCGCCCATCAGTTGTGCCAAATGCCGCGTGATGGTGAGCCCCAACCCGGTACCACCGTATTTGCGGGTGGTTGAGGCGTCTACTTGTTCAAAGGCATCGAATAGTTTGGATAATTTCTCGGGATCAATGCCAATGCCGGTGTCGTTTACTTCAAAGCGGATGAAGATCTGATTGTCTGCCTCTTCTAGCAAACGGGCGCGGAGGGTAACTGAACCTTTTTCAGTAAATTTAATAGCATTGCTTGCATAATTGAGCAACGCTTGACGAAGTCTCGTCGGATCGCCACGCAACCACAAGCGCGGGGAAGCAATTTCTGTGACAATGGTAATCCCCTTGCCCTTTGCCGTATCCGCGATCAACGAATGGACATGATCCATAATAGCGCCGAGGACAAAATCGGTTTCTTCTAATTCAAACCGACCGGCGTCAATCTTCGAGAGATCAAGAATGTTATTGATAATCGAGAGAAGATGGTGCGCAGCGGTGTCGATCTTGTCGAGTCGTGCGGCTTGTTCTGGGGTGGGATGACTGCGCTGCAAGAGATGCGTTAAACCGAGGATGGCATTCATCGGCGTACGAATCTCGTGGCTCATATTGGCGAGAAACGCACTCTTTGCCCGATTGGCGGCCTCTGCCCGTTCGCGAGCCTCTGCAAGCGCCAGTGTCCGACTTTCCACCAGATCCTCTAGGTGGTGACGATGACGATCTAACTCGTCACCGAGGCGCTTTTTCTCAGTAATATCTTCTTTGACGGCCACGTAATGCGTGATCTGTCCATTCTGTTGACGAATGGGCACGACGTTAGCGAACTCAACGTACTCACTGCCATCTTTACGCCGATTGTAGATCTCACCTCGCCAAGGGCGGCCACTCGCAAGGGTATCCCACAGCGAAGCAAAGGTTTCTTTTGGCGTACTTCCAGACTTAAGGATGCGTGGATTGCGACCAATGACCTCTTCGCGGGTGTAGCCGGTATTGCGGACGAAGGCCTCGTTCACGTATTCGATACGTGCATCCAGGTCAGTGATTACAATACTTTCCGGGCTCTGCTCAACGGCAAGCGAGAGTTTACGCAATTGATCCTCGGCAGTTCTGCGTGCCGTCATATCACGAGAAATACCAAACAATCCAATGACCTGTCCATGCGCATTGTGGAGTGGGCCTTTGGTGGTGGACATGGTGCGCTTCTCACCGTCAGCCGTCGTAATCTCTTCTTGGAAGGTCAGGATGCGATTGCCGAGCATGACCTGTTGGTCATCATTTCTGATCCGCTCAGCCTGTTCTGGTGTGAAGATTGCTGTGGCATCCCGACCCAACACATCTTCTGGTCGACAGCCAATGATGCGTGCTGCCTCTCGATTGAGTAATAGCAGACGGCCTTCTGTATCCTTTGCAATGATGGGATCAGTAGAACCATCCGCGATGGCATTGAGCAACTGCAGCGCACGGAGACGCTCGGCCTGGATCTCACGTTCGCGTCGTGTGGTGGTCGAATGATGGTGCTGGTGAAATAGCAAAACCCCAACAAAAGCCATCGCGAGCGCGATGATGCCAATCAACCCAATCCAGAGGATGTCGCCGAGACTGGCGGCATAGATATCCGACCTATCCACCTTAGCCAGGAGAAACCAATCGGTACCCGCTATGTGGCGCATGAGCCCAATGGATGACACCCCCCGATAGTCAAGTCCTTCCAATGGTCTGTCTTCTTGCGCCTCGCCACGCAATACCTCGGCGGCCAATGTTTTGCCATCCGCTATCGGTACACGCAATTGCGTCACGTCGTTGGGCCGGAAACGAAGTTTATTGAGATATAAAACATTATCCCCATCACGGCGGAAGAGGATAACCTCTCCGCTTGGGGTGGGTACTGGCCAGGTTTGTAGGGAAGGAAGATTATCCAACAGGTGGCCAACCGGATCCTTGTCTATGGAAGATCCAGCGTTTCGCCAACGATGGGAAAATTCGGCCAAGAATGCAATGGGGGGGATATTTCCTTCCGCTGAACCTTCTCCAAACCAATCAGCGATTTGCCGAGACTTAAGGTCAGCAATGGTGCGCAATAGGGCGATTTCTTTATCTTTTTGTTGTTGGAAGGTATGAAGGATGCCTCCCACGGTGAGAGCACCGATGACGAGGGTGAGCAGCACCAAAGGCAATGCTAGGGGCCGTTGACTCTGCGTAGATAGATGCGTGGGCCCGTTCTGATTTTGCATTAGGCGATGCAGCAATAGGGCGGTTACAAAAACCGCAGCCCAATCCTTGAGGATGCTGACCAGGGCAATCTGCGCAGGATCACTAAAGCGCCAGGCGACGGCTTTGTCAGAAACCAGAATCCAGAAGGCCGCGAAGGTCGCATAGAATAAAACAACCGTTAGCACCGGCACGGGTGCGCTGGTTCTTTCATCAGAGGGAGGGGGTGGGGAGGACGGATCGGTTTGCATGGGTGCTATTCAGTGTGCCTACCAGTACAACCAAGAAGGTCTCTGCCGACAATCTGTTTTCTTGCGCTCGCCTACTGCGTCGGGATGGGGCGCTTCTCCGGCCAACACCCGGCAACGGCTGGGGATAGTATTCGTCCAGCCGCTGCCGTGCGATGGTAAAAAGCCAATCCTACTTGCTTCCGGCGATCGTCCTTTTGAGGTTCATCAGCGCCGTGACAGTGTCCTTTGAGATGACCGCAAACTCTCCCTTGAGGACAGACAGGGCCCCAACCTTATCGTGCGACTCAACCTTTCTCACAATACCCCCGGCACAACGATGAAAGTGGGCGTGTTTCTTGACCAGATCGGTGTAGTTAGGCAACTCTTGATGTCTCTTGCCATCCCCATAGATCCATTTACCAAGAACACATAGGTTATCTTTACAGACGCTATCCGCATCAAGCTTCTCGGTACTGGTGCCGTCGATATACTTATTCAGACGGATCTTCCATTTGATGTGAGCGGCGATGGCATCATCGAAATGCGAGTTTTCCCCCTTGGCAGGAGCGGGGAGTAGTGCAGCGGATTTGCCTCTGACACTAACCTTAAACTCCTCCACCAACGAGGACAGAATGCTCGCCTGTTGTTTTAGGGATTCTGTGGCTGCTGCCGCCTCCTCGACGAGTGCTGCGTTCTGATGCGTGACCTCTTCAATCTGTATAACTGCCTGGTTTACCTGTTCGATACCTTTGCTCTGCTCAGCGGCGGCTGCGGAAATATCCTGCATAATGCCGGTCACGCGATTGATCGAGGTAATAATTCCCCCCATCGTCTGACCCGCCTCGCCGACTAGTTGCGTACCCGCCTCGACATTGTTGACCGATTCCTTGATCAAGGCCTGGATCTCTTTTGCAGCAGTAGCCGAGCGTTGGGCGAGATTGCGCACCTCGGTTGCCACTACCGAGAAACCGCGGCCCTGTTCGCCGGCACGGGCAGCCTCTACTGCGGCGTTCAAGGCAAGGATGTTGGTCTGGAAGGCAATACCGTCGATCACCGAGATAATATCCACAATCTTGCGGGCGGAGTCATGGATAGAGCCCATGGTGGTAACCACCTCATTGACGACGGTGCCGCCCTTTTCCGCCACACTCGAAGAGTTGAGGGAGAGCTGGTTGGCCTGTCGCGCATTCTCGGCGTTTTGCTGCACAGTCGAGGTGAGTTCTTCAACACTTGCGGCAGTTTCTTCTAGTGCGGAAGCCTGTGAGGCGGTACGTTGTGAAAGATCATTGTTGCCAATCGCAAGTTCCCCAGCCGAAGTATTGATGCTATCTACCGATTCCTTAATGCTATCGACTAGTTTCTTCAGATTCTCAACCGTAGTATTCATACCTACCTGAGCCTGGCCGAAAAGCCCTGGGTAGTCATGATCGATAGTTTCGGTGAGATCGCCGCGAGAAAGTGCGCCCGCGACACGGATGATATTCAACAGGCCGTCTTCTGTGACATGCGAGAGCTGATTGAGCAATTCTGAGATGGTCTGGTGATAGCCCTGCTTGTCGCCAATCTCTAAGCGGACGCTAAAATCACCCTGGCCAGCCGACAAGGCGATAAACTGGATGTCCTCGATAACGGTTCTGATCTGGGAGATGGTGTTATTCACTGAGTCGCGCAATTGGCCCATCGTGCCACGGTATTGCGTAGTTACCTGCTGAGAGAGATCCCCCTTCTCGAGTGCCGTCATGACCCCAATCACATCCTGCACCGGATGCGTGACCGAATCGAGAGTCGCATTGATCATCTCTATGATATTGCGGTAATCACCACGATGTTTGTTGGCCTCGGCACGTACTGATAAGCGCCCTTCGACCCCAGCCTGGCCAAGGGTATGTACGTCCTGGATGAGCGTACGGATAGCGACACTCGCGGTATTCAGGCTTTCGCGGATTTTATCGAATTCGCCCGGCCACGGTTCTTGTACTGGGTCTGGGATGTCACCACGACTGATATGGGCGATAAGGGTTACGGCCCTATCCAAGGGGCTGGTAACGCTCGTCCCAATCCATATCACCAAGCCAATGGACAACAGCAGCGAAATTTCGGTGATGACGAGCACCAAGGCAACACCACGATGCTGGGTATTTGTGGCATTGGTGCTGTCTAATTCCATCATGTTGTGCTGATAGGCCAGCAGCGCTTTAACGGCCTCGTGATAGCTTGCCTCTGCGGGATGTACCTCGCGGGCTAGTAATTGCGCCCCTTCATCCCAATGGCTCGTCTTGATTGCCTCGAGGAATCTATCCTCAGCGGTAGTGTATGTGGCTAGCGTTGTGCGGATATTGCCAAAAAGTTTCTTTCCGGTTTCAGATCTAAGCTGAGGGCCAAGCGTCGCCAGTTTCTCGGTCATGAAACGGCGCGCCTCCAGGATCGCTTCTAGATCAGGCTTGATCTGATCTTGGTTCTTAATAAACAAAATGCCTTTAGATTTGTTCGCAACCAGATCAATTTTATCGGCAACCGCATTAATTAATACGGTTTTTGGATACCTATCTTTCAGGATTAATTCAAGATCATCATCAACTGCGTTTAGGGAATATATCCCAAGCACCGCCACCAAGGCCAGCATCAACACCACGAGACCAAAGCTACCCCACAGACGAACACCTATCTTCATCTCTTGAAACATAGGAACTCCTCATACGCTCTTATAGTGTTGATGGAGACTCATGCAATCGGCTTGCGTTGAGCCCTGACAAGGTATTGATCAAATATCCGCTGCCAATCGCGTGCCCTCACACCAGGCCCACCACATACGTCGATAGAGCGCCTCAAGGTCGTTTGCGAACTGCGCAGACTGTCGCAACGGGCTTGCTTCCATGCGCGGGCGTAGTTGCCGACGGAGGCGCACCATCCTCTCCGGATCCGTTGCTAAGGCAACGGCACCCTGAATAAAGGACGCTTCATCGGGAAACGCCAGCTCTTCCAGGCCAAGATTGGTTAGCGCAGACACCGTCTGACGCGCCACCACCCCGTGGCCTGCAATAGTCACTACCGGCACACCCATCCACAACGCCTCAATGGTAGTCATGCCACCATTGAACGGGAAGGTATCGAGGGCGATGTCTATCTCACCGTACTGCTTAAGCATCTCATCGTGGGACGACGGCCCACGCAGCTCCAGCCTATCCCCATCAATACCCGCCAGGGCGAAACGGCGGAGTAGGTCAGTACGTATACTATCATCTTCGAGTGCGCCAGCCTTAATAATAAGATGACTATCGGCCACCTCAGTTAAGATTTTTGCCCACGCCGCGATGACTGGATCGAGGTACTTTTCGGTACGATTGAATGAACCGAAGGTAACATGCCCCTTCGCAAGCATGGGTAGCGGGCCGACCTCGGGCGAGTAACCAGGGGGAGAAAAACAGAAACGCGAGTGCGGTAGCCACACCGGGGTCTCCGAAAACAACTGCTGGCAACCTCGGGGCGAGGTGTAGGGGTCGGTGATAAAGTAATCGATACCTTCGAGCCCGGTCGAGTGGAAGTAGCCAATCCAGGTGATTTGGATGGGGGCGGGCGTTAAAGCAAAGGTTGGTAGGCGATTGTAGGCTGTGTGCCCAGAAAGGTCGATCAGGATGTCTATCTGCTTCTCATGAATCTCCTTCGCCAGATCCTCGGTGCTCATCAATAGTGCGTCGTGCCACACATCCGCCTGTTCACGAATGGCGACCGTAATGGCGTCATCCTTGCGCATCATCGAGAAACAGTGGATCTCGTATTGGGCATGGTCGTGGTGACGCAGCACATCCAGCAACAAAAAACCAACTGGGTGGTGCCCAAAATCACCAGAAACATAGCCAATGCGCAGACGGCGATCACGGGCTTCGCCGGCCTCATGCCGATAGCGTATCGCGTTTACGGGTAACTCGAAGCGCTGTGACCACGCTTTGTGGTGATCAAAGATCTCTTCGGCGGAAAGATCCGGACGGTAGGTGGCCTCGAAAGAGACATTAGAGAAGATGGCGGACATATTCTGGTTGATCTGCAGGGCACGCTGCTGCAGCGCCATGGCCCCCCGATGGTCACCGCGAATACCAAAGCAGCCTGCGAGGGTAATCATTGCCGAGACGTGGCTTGGTTGGATCTCCAGCGCCCTCTCGCAGGTTTTTGCGGCAGCGGCGTAGTCTTTCTTGGCGGATTGGGCCAGCCCGAGTGCGCCGAGCCGTTGCGCAGTCTCGCCCTTTAACGCAATCTCCTGTTCGATAAAACCGATAACATGGGTTAGGTGGTGAGACTCGCCGAGTAGTGTGGCCAGATTGAGATGCGCCTCGGCACAAGCGGGGTCGCATTCGAGCGCCTTCTGAAAGGCCAGCAGCGCTGTCCGCGCCTTACCGGTATGCAACAGCACATTACCGTGGTTGACATGCGTCGCGGCTTCTAAGGGAAAGAGAGCAATGGCCCTTAGGGCAGCTTCTTCTGCTTCAATGTAGCGCCCCAATTCAAAAAGTGCCGCAACGCGATTGCTCAGCGCCTCCAGCAGGTTTGGCTCTCGTGCGAGGCTCTTCTCGAAATAGGCGAGGGCCAGCGCCGCATCCCCCTGGATTAGGCACAACTCGCCGAGATTACTCAACGCTTGTGCATAGTCAGGGTTCGCTCGGATGGCCTCAGCGTAAGCTTGGTGTGCGGCGGGTAGGTCGGCCAACAAGCGATGGGCAGCGCCCAAACCACACCACGCTCGGGCATGGTGTGGGTCACACTGCACCGCACCCTCTAGGGCTACAACCGCGTCCTGCAACACGTCGCGATCGAGCAAACTTTTGCCGAGATAAAACCACGCCTGTGCGGAATGTCTCCCGCCCCGCTCGGTTCCATTGCGGTAGCAGGCTTCGGCGAGACCCACCATGCCGTGCCGACGAAACCAGTGCCCGAGGTATACCCAAAACAGACCAGCGAGTCGTTTCATGCTGTTCAGCGCGATTGCGTTGTTTGATTGCCTCCTCTCGCAGACAACCTTATCTGGAGGGGGGAGGCTTAGGATTTCTGCGGGATGAAGGCAGCGATGAGCATAGAAAAGAGGATCTGCCTTACCAAAGGTAGCGGGTAGCCCGCTGCTACCAATCTTTGTTGAAGATGAAAGGCAACCCGTGCGCGTCCCAATAGCCCGAGCCGATTCCTTTGTCGTTCCTTCTCTGCTTCTGCATAGAGATTTGCCAAACACGCGGCTGCGGTCTGTTCGAAATCCTTAGGAGAGGGTTTTTTGCGAGGACGGCCAGGTTCATTCCCAAGAGATATTCCCTCCTGGAAGACAAGGAACAACCGCTCACTACTTTCCTGGATCTTTCCCACACCGCCTCCGGTTGTTACCAAGGTAAAAATAGGCCAAAAAAACTAAAGGGGGTCTTGCTGATAAGACCAACCAACCAATCCACCACGCTACAACCCCCAAGGATCAGAACCATTGATACAGATGGGTCGGCTTGATGACCACCCCAGCCGCCACCCCCACGTCTGTTTTGCCTCCGCCCTTGGTTGGTTTTGGTGTAGCGGCAGGTTTAGGCTCTGCGTTAAGGTCATCGTAGACCAATTCAACACGGAATCGTATCCATTTACACCCATCCGAACGGGTGATGAACCGCCGCCCACGATCGACTAAGTACACCAATTCCCGCGCGTGCAGATCGTAATACCAAGAGCCTGGTTGCAGAGCATTGATATCGGGGCTGTAGTACTCGCCGAGATAATTGCGCGGCACCTCGGCAAGCCATTTCATCGGATTCTCCTTGGGCATTGCCTCAATGCGGTCGTTCTGTGCGTGCGCGAACAGAGCACCCGAACGCATCGTCGTTGCACTTTGGAGAACACCGAGAACCTGCTCCATCGCCGTCTTTTCGGCCATCTCGCTATAGTATAGCAAGCGATCTACAAAGACCGTACTTACGACGCTAATGAGCGTGATAACGACCACAAATTCGAGCAGGGTAAAGCCTTGCGACCCAGCGGGGCCACATCCGTTGGCGCGTCCCGTTGGGTGTGGCGCAGACCAGTGATTCTTTTGAGTCTCGGCGCTGAACTCGGGAGTTTGCACTAGGTACCCCTGATTCTTCACCCGTTTAATGGTGCATCACGTTTTGGCCGATATTCCAGAGTGGTAAGAATACTCCGAGCGCCAAGATAAGCACCAGGATCCCAAGGCCGACGATGAGGATTGGCTCGATGCGGTCACTCAGGGTCTTGACCTCAAATTCGACCTCGCGGTCGTACATTTCGGCAATCTCTTGCATCAGGCTATCGAGTTCGCCGGTTTCTTCACCGACTGCTATGATCTGCAAGACCACCGGCGTAAAGATACCCGTTGCGATTGCGGTGCGCAGGATGGTTTCCCCGCGCTCAATCCCCTCGCTCATCTGCTCGAGTTTTTGGGTGACAAGGGCATTGTCTACCGTTCTAGCAACCACACCAAGCGCTTGGATGATAGGGACGCCGCTCTTGGCCGCCAGCGCATAGCTACGTGCAAAGCGCGCGAGGCTTGCCTTCTCGACGATGCTGCCCACAATGGGAATCTTGAGCTTCAGCGTATCCCACCGCAACCGCCCAGGAACCGTATTGATGTACACCCGCACAGACACCACCAGGGCAACCATCCCCGCCAGGATGAGGGGCCAGAAGCGGACGGTAAACGAAGAGAAGGCAATGATCCACTGCGTGATGTTGGGCAGTTCGGCATGCATGGTTCCGTATACCTGCGCGAAGGTCGGGATCACGAAGATGTTGATAACGGTTATGGCAGACGCCATCGCGAGGAGGACGAATCCCGGATAGCGCAGGGCGGTTTTGATCTGATCTCGGGTGCGCTTCTCGAATTCTAGGTGATGGAACAGGTGCAAGAATACGTTATCGAGCCCGCCCGTCATCTCGCCGACCCGCAGCATACTGAGATAGAACGAGGTAAACACCGTACCATGCCGATACATTGCGGCGGAGAGTTCGCGGCCACTATCAAGGTCGGCCAGTACCTCACCGAGAATGGCGGCGAAGGTGGGGTTATGGGTTGCTTCTTTCAGACCCGCAAGACCGCGCAGGATGGGCACACCCGCCTTCAGCAGGGTGTACATCTGGCGGCTGAACAACATGAGATCGGTGTCGGTCACTGGCGGACGAAATAACCGCTGCCATCCTTCTGTGGTGGCAGCGGTTGTCCGCCCGGTGGTGGGGCGAATCTCGACTGGCGTAATGCCACTCGCCAATAACTGCTGGGCACAAGCCCCCTGGTCAGCCCCCTCGGTACTGGTCTAGTTTGATTCCTGCTTCAACCGCATGAATATGCTATACTATTCTCTAAATACATGAATATCAGATATTCTTGGTAATTTTTGTGAGGTAAATCTATGTTGAGCAGAC
>CAIRSR010000151.1 GCA_903881315.1 uncultured Thiotrichales bacterium
CGGCGGCGGTTGCTGCCGAGTCCTCTACTGGCACCTGGACTACCGTCTGGACGGATCTCCTCACCGACATGGATTATTACAAGGGTCGCGCCTATCGCATCGAGGATGTGCCTGGTGACGACACCTGCTTCTATGCCTTCATTGCCTACCCGATCGACCTCTTCGAGGAAGGTTCGGTGGTCAACGTCTTTACCTCGCTCGTTGGTAACGTCTTTGGTTTCAAGGCGGTGCGGGCGTTGCGCCTAGAAGACGTGCGCTTCCCGATTGCCTATGTTATCACCTGCGGCGGCCCACCCCAGGGGATCCAGGCCGAGCGCGACATCATGAACAAGTATGGGCGGCCCTTGCTCGGTTGCACCATCAAGCCCAAGCTCGGCCTCTCCGCCAAGAACTATGGCCGTGCGGTGTATGAATGCCTGCGTGGCGGCCTTGATTTCACCAAGGACGATGAGAACGTCAACAGCCAGCCCTTCATGCGTTGGCGTCAGCGTTTTGATTTTGTCATTGAGGCCATCAACAAGGCTGAGCGCGAGACCGGCGAGCGCAAGGGCCACTACCTCAACGTCACTGCCCCCACCCCCGAAGAGATGTACAAGCGCGCTGAGTACGCGAAAGAGATCGGCTCGCGCATCATCATGCACGACTACATCACTGGTGGTTTCTGCGCCAACACGGGTCTCGCCAACTGGTGCCGAAACAACGGCATGTTGCTGCACATCCACCGCGCCATGCACGCCGTGCTCGATCGCAACCCTCACCACGGTATCCACTTCCGTGTCCTCACCAAGATCTTACGCCTCTCCGGCGGCGATCAACTGCACACCGGCACGGTCGTCGGTAAGCTTGAGGGCGATCGTGCCTCTACGCTTGGCTGGATCGACCTCCTGCGCGAGCGCTTCATCAAAGAAGACCGCAGCCGTGGCATCTTCTTCGACCAAGACTGGGGCTCAATGCCGGGTGCCTTCGCGGTCGCTTCGGGCGGCATCCACGTCTGGCACATGCCAGCCCTCGTCAGCATCTTTGGCGATGACTCGGTGCTGCAATTCGGTGGCGGCACCCTCGGCCATCCGTGGGGCAATGCGGCGGGCGCTTCGGCCAATCGCGTCGCACTCGAGGCCTGTGTTGAGGCGCGCAACCAAGGTGTTGCCCTTGAGAAAGAGGGCAAGGCGGTGCTCGCCAAGGCGGCTGCCCACAGCCCCGAACTCAAGATTGCCATGGAGACCTGGAAGGAGATCAAGTTCGAGTTCGACACCGTGGATAAGCTTGACGTAGCGCATCGGTAGATCGAGGCAAGTACCTCGGTTTAGTGCCTAGCAGGGGGGGCGGGATCGTTTAGGTTCCGCTCCCCTGTTTTTTGTATCGCTTTGATATAGGTTGATACGCTTTGGTATAATTTGATACGCTTTGATATAAGTTGATACGCTTTCGTATAATTTGATACACTTTGGCGTAGGTTGATCGCCTTGTGTGCGTGGAAGCGGGCCGTGCTCCCTTTTCGTGGCGGATGCCCAGGGGTGCGGGTGGCTTGGTCTTGAGTGTGCAGAATCAGGTGTACAGTGTCATGCGGAACCGATTGCTTTTTGCCTTTAAGCCCTTCCCTAGAAAAGAGAAATCCCCTGAGGCTGTGGCGACGCGCTACGCTTTAACCCGTGTTGTGAGGGGTAATGTGTATGCCAGGATTGGGGGCATTATCTCTGTTGAAGATCATACTGCACTGATCAAGCAAGCAAAAGACATTGATCTTGCGAAGATTGACTAGGAGTGGTCTGTGTCTGTCGGAAACGACCCTGAACTTGGCGCAAGGATGGCGGATTTCATTACGCTGTATAACCAGGCGGAGAAGGTATACAAGGGTGTCCAGCAGATAGTTTCGCGGATAGATGCGCAGGTTCACAATGAGTTTAGGTATTGTGCGCGTGCGTTGGTGGATTTCTTGCAACACCAAACGCCTAATGGAAATAACAAGGACATTGATGAGGCTGTCAGATTATTAGGTATAGCGGAGCACGCTGCTAAAAATGCGTTGAATGACTCAATCGATCTGCTGGTGGCTCATGCAAAGATTGAGATTCAAAAACTTGCCTCCATTGAGACCGGAAGGCCGATTGCGAGTTTCTACACGGATTTTAGAGAAGCCAAGGCGGCCATCCTTAGTATAGAATCAAAGACAGAAGAGACCAGAAGAAATAGGGATTCACGAGTCGAAGCCTATATAGAATTGTCGAGTTCAAGTGATTTTGAGGCAATAAAGAAATTGTGTAGGTATTTGCCTGATCTGGAAAGCGAGATTAACGTCGAATATGGAAGAAGGGTTACTGAAGCCAGGAGATTTAGTGTTACCGTTTTCCTATCGTTTGTTGGCATTTTGGTCGGGCTTCCTGGTTTTTATGATTGGGGAAGTCGGCTGCTCTCTGCGAATAGTCTAGCGTCCCTCCCGCAATCCCAGCTAGTACAGCACGCACCCGCCAACGCATCGGCGGTGGATCACGTTCAGCATCCCAGTGGTGGTCATTGAGTGCTGCGGTTGTTTCAACAGAAGACCTGTTCCGAGCGTTTGATAAAGCCGAGAAAGTTGAGGCAGGTTACGGATACGTCTCTCATTGCGCAGACGGCAGGGATTTTGTACCGCACTTTATTTTCGGGAGGCGAGGTGAGTTGCAGTGCCTTAGTGGGCAGTCGATTGGCCTGGCGCGGGCGCTGCTAGGGGAGGGTGGCTTGCGAGTATCGCGGGTGGATTGGGCCAGAACCAGGCGACGAGCGTATTTCCGAGCACGAGCGTAATGAACAGTTCCTTGGGCTTGCTTTTTAGCTGGTGCTTGGCTTGGCCTGCTGGTATTGCTTGACCCTATCGAGGTCAATCAGATCGTAGAGTTCCTGGTAGGCTAAGGTGGCCTCGCACCACTCTGCGATGGAAAGCTCTGGGTCTATTCCAATATTCTCTATCTCAGAGCGTCTTGCCCGCAGAGAAAGCCTTTCCGCATTCTGAAGTTTGGAATAGACAACACCCACCGAGGTGTTGATACAGAAACGCCGGATTTCCTCGTCCGTCACGAATTTCTCCGCTCGTTCACGGAGTTCTGACCACAAAAGCTTGGCTGCATCAAGGGATGCACGGACAATATGCCCGTAGGCGCGATTGATGTTTTCTTGGATAACGGTGTGGTCTGCGGAGGTTTTGGCAACCGCGAAATGCGAGAAACAATGCTCTAGCTGTTCCAGAATTCCGGCTGGTTTTTTTTCTGCGGTTACTACAAGGTCAGCATAGATCCCCTTGAATGTCTCCTGGTATACCCTGAAAACGTCCTCCTCCGTTTTGTTCATTACAACGCTCTCCTGTGATCGTCACTATAACTCGTTGAGACGAAAAGCCCACCATGCTACCAGAGAGAGCGGGTGGGTGCAGTAAGGTTCACTATTCCGGTTTGGGCATAAGGCGATCAATACGCTCTTCGAGGTGATCAAGCATGGTGCGGCTATACCCAAAGACGTTGCCACCCTCGGTGACAAGGCGGGAGCGCATCTCTTCAACCTTTAGGGGCCGTCCAAGAAACTCCTCGGTTGCCTGTTCTATCTCGATGAGGCTGGTAGACGTGGTGATTGTTTTACCCGTCAGGTGCTCATACAGCTTGCCGGACATTTGCGTACCTTCTCAATGTGGGCTAGTTTCTCGACACTGTGATCACTGAGACCCTAAAAGCTGACTGCCGCGCTACACACAACGCATTCAGGCGGATCTTGTGCGGATTTTTATTAACAAAAAACAAACAAGAAAAGAGTTTAATACGAAAAAACCAAGCGAACAAAATAAATGATTGTCTATAGGGTTACAATATCTCTGAATGGGTGGTTATCTGTTGTGGGTTGGTGTAGTGCGTGTGATAGCGGGTAGGCGCTGATCCGGTGGCGTGTGCCGACCGCCACATGCTGCGGGTATACTGCATGTCAGTGCATTTCCACCCTGTTTGGTGCATCTATCTCCAAGTGGATGGGTAACTGGGGCGACCCCTAGATTAGGATCAGTTGTTGGTGGCGGTTCATGTGTCGCTTAACGACCACGATCTCGCGGTGAGTGGAGAGTTTGCCGTTGCACAGGGTTTGTGTCATGGAGTAATCGACAACGAGGCTATCGCCTTTGCCGAAATGCTCTCCACGCTCAACGCGCTGCAAAAACGCCTCGTCGCTGATGGTCGCGCCAAACGAGGTCGAGCCGTCGGAAAACTGCCACTGCCGCTTTCCTTCAAACGCAGCGGCCTTGATAAGCAATACCTGATCCTTTAAGACGTTGGTGGAAATGGGTGATGGTGGCTCAATAGGCAGCGCTTCTGTCGGTGTAAGCGGTAGCAAGATGTCGCCGAGTTCCGTTTGTACTGTTACCTTGCCAGCCGTAAGCGATGCTCGTGCGGTTGCTACTTGGCGTAGCGCCGCTCGCGTGTCTGTGAGGGAGGGTGGCGCGTAGCCAGCGGTGGTGTTTGGCGCGTTCTTGTAATCGTCTTCGAGGCTCGCGAGCACCTGTGGAATTTCAGTGTCGTTGGACGAAAGCAGGCGGTGTTTGCCCTTTACCAGTAGTGCGCCAAGCCACTTCTTCCACTCGAGATTACTGATTACGTCGTCTGGAATATGGCGTATAACACGGGCAAGTAGGATCTTCAGGGAGGAGTGTTGCACATCGTTTAGGATAGAAACCGGCTCTAGGTCGCTATCAATGCTGGAGAGTAGGCAGTGGTCGAGCCTATCTAGCGATCCGATCAGTTGCATCGCACCGGTGAGCACAGAAATCGCCTCGCTCTCGCCGGGCTGGTAGTCGATGACAAGCGCTATCTCGCCTTCTACGGACTCAATATCAAGGGTGCGGTTCATGGGATGCTCGTCATCATCGTCATCACAGTCTACTATGGACGTAACATCAAGCCTGCGGTTCATGGCTAGTCACCTGTTTGAGCAGGCAAAGGGAACTTGCCTGCTAGCGCAATCCTACCACAGCTATACCCCCAATCGGGAAATATACCTCCACAGAGGGGGTGGTTTTGGGGGTTGACCTATCTCGCGAGGAAGTTTCTTGGGTGTGGCAGTCAGGATATACTAAGCGCCATTTCGTTCGTTACTAGGATTCAGGACAACATGCAAGACTACAATTCACGCCTATCTGATCCGGCGAGCCGCAAGTTCGAGACCTTCTCTTATTTGCCTGCCATGACCCCGGAAGAGATTCGTAAGCAGGTGCAGTATATTGTCAATCGTGGTTGGAACCCAGGCATTGAGCATACTGAGCCCGAACATGCCTTCGAGCATTATTGGTATATGTGGAAGCTCCCGATGTTTGGTGAGACTGACGTAGACCGTATTCTTGCTGAGGCGGATGCTTGTCATCAAGCGAATCCGAATAATCATGTGCGCTTGGTCGGCTACGACAATTTCAAGCAGACCCAGGGCGCTGCCATGGTAATCTTTCGCGGCAAAACGGTCTGATTCTACGGCGAGCGAGTCGTAACTGGTAGTCCCTGTGCCTTACCCCCTTTGCTTGTGAGCGCGGGGGGTAGGGTTTTGTTGTTTGGGGGATTTGCGATTTTTTGAGGAGGGGGCATGAATAGCGATATTATTGATCAATACCGGATTGCGGAAGAGCCTTATTATCGAAGTGTCGCGGATGAGGTTGCGTTGTATGAGGCGGCCTATGCGGTGCGAATGCCGATGATGTTGAAGGGGCCGACGGGATGTGGCAAGACGCGCTTTGTGGAGTATATGGCGTGGCGTTTGGGTAAGCCGCTGATTACGGTTGCGTGTAATGAGGATATGACGGCATCGGATTTGGTAGGTCGTTATCTTTTGGACGCATCGGGGACACGTTGGCAGGATGGGCCATTGGCGTTGGGTGCGCGCTATGGTGCGATCTGTTATTTAGATGAGGTAGTGGAGGCGCGCCAGGATACGATTGTGGTGATCCATCCCCTCACGGATAATCGACGGGTGTTACCGATTGAGAAGAAGGGTGAATTGGTGCGAGCGCACCCGGATTTTCAGATTGTGATCTCGTATAACCCGGGCTATCAGAGTTTGATGAAGGATTTAAAGCAATCGACGAAACAGCGTTTTGGTGCGTTGGATTTTCATTATCCACAACATGCGATTGAGACCGAGATTGTGGCGCATGAGGCCGGGGTTGGTGTGGATGTGGCGGGGAAATTGGTATCGATTGCTGAGCGCTCGCGGAATTTGAAGGGTCATGGATTGGATGAGGGGTTATCGACGCGGATGTTGATCTATGCGGGGAGTTTGATTGCGAAGGGCGTGACGCCGCAGGCGGCGTGTCGGGTGACGTTGGTGAGACCGATTACGGACGATCCGGATATGCGGGATGCGTTGGACGCGGCGGTTAGCACGTTCTTTTGAGTGTGTGTTTTTATTAGATCCTTTGCCTTTATTGATAATCCTGTCGCTGTCCAAACGATCGGAGCTACCGCAGTTGCCTCCGTAGCAAAAGGAAAAGTAATGCTCATCCTTTCGGGCTTCCGGTCTGTGCCGCGCCTTGTTGCGATGTTTATGCTGCTTTACTGCGCGCTTTGCGCGGGAGCGGCACAGGCCATGGATATCTGCAAGGCAGCAGTGCTCGCAAATGTCCCGTCCCTTGGGAACCCGTCCTCGATCGTGTTTAGAAAGGGCGAAACCATGGATGCCATAACGCAGTACAACATTGACAAGGCAACTGGTGAAACCTCCTTCTGTGCCCATGGCGGATCTTGCTGCCCTACGCATGTGATCCTCAGCGGCAAGAAAGTTGAAGCCCTGAAACTCCTCAACTGCACGATCGGCGGCGTTGCCTGGGAGGATGAGGATACGATCAGCCGTTCCGTCAACGTCGATAGGGAGAGGAATTCGGTAGATGATCTAAAGAGGTACGATCTCGAAAATAAATTGCTGGAGATGGGGCTGTGTACGGCCTGTGCCGACAACGTTGCCACGTACTTTCTGACGAAGCCGGATTCACGCTGCGCAAAGCTGGCTAAAAAGGCCCTGCAAGGAAATGCCAACGCACTGAAACAACTCATTGCCTTCCCTGATGACTGTAAATGGAACGACTGAGCCAAAACAGGGGCGGCCATAAGCAAAAGAATACTTCTGGCCCGTCGGGAAGTCCGGTGATGTCTTTCAGACAAGTCGTTTTTCTGTGCTCTTGTATTGTTGCGATCGTGTGGTTTGTACCCACTCCGGCGGCTGCTGATTCGGTCAACATTACGCATCTGCCGCAGAAGAAGCTCAGCCTAGAACAGAAAAGGCGGATACTGGACGGAATACTGGAAGGCGAAACCGACGCAGAAGGTATTGATGCGCTTGGTGCGGATAAGGACAAGACCCTGGAGGGTATGGAGGTTCGCCAGGTAGCGCTCAGGCAAGGTGCAGAGATCATCGTCATCAACACCTCGGTTGAGGTCTTCAACGCCAACTTTATGATCCGCATCTACGAAAAGACACGGAAAGGCTATCGCCCCCTGCTTGGGTTGCCCGTGTTGTACGTCGAAATGCGGGGATCCTCTACAAGGGGCTACAAAGATCTCTTCTGTACATCCCACAACTCGTCCGTGACCACCAATAAATCCCTTTTTCAGTATGACGGGAAAAAATACCAAGAGGTCAAATGCTGGCAGTATGAATGGAGAGGCGGGAAGCAGGTCAAGAAAGCTATCCAATGCGATGAGAAATAGGCTACGCCTGGGAGACATGAAGCTTTAAAGGGCTGGCTTTCTCGGAGACACTGGTGATGAAACACCTCACGATCACCATCCTGATAGCATTCTCTACCAGGGGTGGTCGCAGAAAACGGAACTTACAGTACGCTAAGCCGGTATCGGAACTTGTTGCAGCAACTGGTGCTGTATCATAGAACAGAGCGCTGGACAGCGAGAGGCTGCGCTTGGTGAGGAAGAAAGGGCAGGGGGTTTAATCCAGCAGAGAGAAGCGCAGGGGGCGGGGTTAATCTACAATTCCCCCGTCTAATACGCAACCCACGGCGTCGCCCCACTCCCCGTCACCGTCTGTCCATCAATCGAACTAAACACCAGTCGTCCAAAATAAAACGGCAGTCCAAAATCAAATGACCCCGCCCCCTGCGGCGAGCCAAGCGCACTCAAGGCATTTGCACTCGGATAATTATTGAACAGCGTATCCGCATTATCAATATCAAAGTCCACCGCAACCCCATTCGTCACCGTCGATAAGTGCTGTAACGACCCCGGGCAATAATAAAAACTATCCAAACAAGTTGCGATCAGGGAAGCAAAAGAAAGCGTATTGGTGCCCGAATCAAGAAAACTAGAAGCAAGTGCCGTGCCCTGAAAGGTCGTACTAAAATAGCCATTCGTCAGCGGAATCACAACCGCACTACCCAGCCCATTGTTCGACTGCGTACCAATCCCAAAGATCATCGACCCATTCACAGTGTTCGCATGGCTCGCCACCGCAGGTAAATCAATAATCACCCCATTATTGTCGGTTGGGAAAAGTACTACCGGATTCACTACCTGCTGATTGGCCGCGACCACAACCGCGCTCGCACCACTCGCGCAAACACCATTCGCACAGGCCCAATACACTGGGTCAGGGGTTGCGCTACGACTACCATCACAATAATTCTTCGTCCCCGGATAGGTGCAATCGGTTGGTTCTCCGCCAACGCCTAAGATCCCATTCGCGCCCAGTGACGCCACCGTATTCTGAAGCTGGAGGCCACCCCCCGAGCAACCCGTCGGTATGCCATTCGCAGAACTGCTAATGATTTGCAGCGGCGCACTCGCAGCCGTCTCGCCACTAAGCGTAATATCCGCCAACGCAACCGGCCCCCACAGATAAGACCCATCCGCAAAGGCAACACAATTCTCTAGCGTATTCCCCTGCCCATCCGTCTCTGCCGTTAGATGGATAGTATGAAGGGCCGACTGCAATACCCGCAGCCCCATCGAGCCCGTATCCACCAGAATACCACCCACCGTCTCACAGGTCGCAGTCCCGGGCTCGCAGATCGTCACACGGGTAAAGAGACCATTCGGATAGTTGCTCGTGGGCCCACCATTCACCGTAATCGGCTGCACATTGCTGACCGGAGCCACTGCATTACCACCACCGCCGCTACTGCCACCACCGCCACCACCACAACCTGCCAAGAATAATAGTAGCGCTACACCCGAGATTAGCCTACGCATCAGTGTCCCCCGACCTGTTATAGTCTGTTATTCTACTGAATCTCTTCTAGGGTAATATCGGGTGGCACTAAATCACTCGCCACCGCTCGACCAGAAAAGGCTTGAGTATGTCCGCTAGTCTGGACAATCAGCCCAGGTGCCTGGATATTGATGGGATGCCGCCCCGGTATCTTGCTCCGCGCTTCTAGGGCAGCCGTAGCATATTGCTCAAAATAACTGCCCAAGAGCTGCTGTAGATTCGGGACATGCGCCCCCTGCCAGGTCACAGCAAAGACCCTGCCCTCAGCCGAGACATATTCCCGCACCGTCGTCCGATAGGGGGATTCTATCTCGTGGATGGTGTAGGCCTTTTTAGCGGCTAAGCGGATGGGGGTCGCGGCTTTGATAAACAGATGATCCGCCGTTACCGTCGCAACACTACCACCCAACTCAGCATTCGCCGAAAGAGAAAGTCCAAGGGAAACGAGCGCAAGACCCACCCGCCACGTCGTCGGCTGAAAGAGTACCGTTTTACTGTTCATTGTCAGGACACCTAAAAGATAAACCGCAAAGGCGCGACCAGGCAGGCAAACGCCTCAGCCCATCGCAAACCGCCTCGTGGCAAACCCCATTGCCTCACCCCGCCGAGACCACAGCGCTTTGTGTTCGGTCGTTGGTTTTCCCTATATACTTCGGGTAGGTATGCCTAGCAAAGATAGGGTGTACTCCGATCACTGCCCGGTGGTGCATACCACAGGGGTGCGTGCCTTTGCTGCGGGGGACGCTTTGGGGTTATAACGCGCCATGAGGCTACTGTAGACCCCCTTTACGCAAACAACAAGTTTCCGGTCAAACGGCGTTTGTGGTGTTACCGTGGTAGGTAGTCCCAAAGGCATTACCCAAACCTTCTGAGGTGCGCCCCATGTTTCGTGCTCGGTATCTTCTTCTGGTAATCGCGCTTATCGGTCTGTACCCTGCCCCCCACCAGGCCGAGGCGGCGACGACCCCCAAGGCCCAGACCATCGGCGACATCAGGCTCGCGTCCAAGAGCATCTCGGTCGGTGGGATGATGTCCCTGAGCGCGACCGTGACCTCTGGTCTGGCGCTCACGTTTAGCTCGACCACCCCCGACATTTGCACGGTCGCGAACAGCATGGTGACCGCCATTGCCATCGGCACCTGCACGGTTGCGGCAGATCAGGCGGGTAACTCTACGTATAGCGCCGCCAAACAGGTCACCAAGAGCTTCACCGTTACTGGCAAGACCCAGACCATCAGTAATGTCGCCTTTAACCCCATCAAGCTTGCGATTGGCGGGACGACGACGGTGAGCGCGAGCGCATCCTCTCAGCTTGCGGTGAGTTTTAGCTCGAACACGGCTTCGGTGTGTACGGTTGCGGGGAGCACCGTAACGGGGGTTACGACCGGCACCTGCACCATTGCGGCGAGCCAAGCGGGCAACTCCGTCCATGCGGCGGCGAAGATTGTCACCAAGTCCATCAATGTGACTGGCCCGCAGACGATAGGCGCGATTAGCTTTAACCCCACCACCGTAGCCATCGGCGGCACCACCAAGGCGAGCGCCACGGCAAGCTCGGGTTTGGCGGTCAAGTTTAGCTCGACGACTACCGCCATCTGTACCGTGAGTGGTGCGACGGTGACCGGGATCGCGGTTGGCACCTGCACCATCGCGGCGGATCAGGCTGGTAATAACACCTACAGCGCAGCACCCACCGTCACCCAAGGCATTACTGTTACTGGCAAGCTCCAGACGATTAGCGAGGTCAAGTTTACTGGCAAGTCGTTTATCGTGGGTGGCACAGCGGTTGTTAGCGCTTCGGTGACCTCGGGATTGGCCCTTGCCTTTAGTTCTACCACGACCAATGTCTGCACGGTTTCTGGCAGCACCGTCACCTTCCTCGCCCCCGGCACCTGCACGATTGCGGCGGATCAGGCCGGTAACGCTACTTACCATTCGGCAATTACCGTCACCCGTAGCATCACCGTTGTCGGCAAATCACAGACCATCACCGGACTTGTCTTTACCCCCAACAAGCTCGGGGTAGGGGCGACGACGACCGTGAGCGCGACGGCAAGCTCGGGCCTGGCGGTGGTCTTTGCCTCGAACACACCCAATGTCTGCACGGTTTCTGGCAGCACTGTCAGTGGGGTTGCGGCGGGCAATTGTACGATTGCTGCGAGTCAGCCGGGGGATAACACCTATAGCGCGGCCAGCACCGTGACCAAGAGCGTCACCGTGACCAAGGCGCAGACCATTGGTGCGATTACCTTTAATCCCACCACCCTGGCGATTGGTGGCACGACCAAGGTGAGTGCGACCGCGAGTTCTACCCTGGCGGTAAGATTTAGCTCCGTGACGCCGCTCGTCTGTACCGTTTCTGGCAGCACGGTGACTGGGGTTGCGGTTGGCACCTGCACCATTGCGGCGGATCAGGTTGGTAATGGTATGTACAGCGCGGCCACCACGGTAACCCAGGGCATCACGATTACCACCAAGGCGCAAACGATTGGTGATCTTAAATTCTCGTCTAAGTCGCTCACCATTAACGGGACAACGGTGGTGAGTGCTGCGGTGAATTCGGGGCTTGCGCTGACCTTTAGCTCGACCACACCCAACATCTGCACCGTTTCTGGCAGCACGGTGACGGCAGTTGGGCGGGGAACCTGCATCATTGCGGCCAATCAGGCCGGTAACTCCACATACAGCGCGGCGACTACTGCGACCAAGGCCATCCTGGTGATGGGTATGGCGCAGACGATTGGTGCGATCATCTTCAACCACACGACCCTGGTGGTGGGGGGCACCACCAAGGCCACTGCGAGCGCGAGTTCCGGGCTTGCGGTAACTTTTAATTCTAGTACACCAAGCACCTGCGCGGTATTGAATGGCACGGTAACGGCCATTGCGGTTGGTACTTGTGCGGTTGTGGCCAGCCAAGGCGGCAATAGCATTTATGCTGATGCTATGGCGGTCATCAAGGACATTACCATTACCAAGGGCAGCCAGACCATCGGCGCGATTGGTTTTACCCCGACTGGAATTGTTGTGGGTGGCTCGGCGATGATGATTGCGAACGCGACTTCTGGTCTCGCGGTGATTTTTACCTCGCAGACACCACAGGTCTGCACGGTTACCAATAACCTGGTGACGGCGGTGAAGGCGGGTACGTGTACGGTGCAGGCGGCCCAGCCCGGGGATAGCAATTGGACTGCGGCGACCTCGGTCAGCAACAGTATTACCGTCATTGTCCCAAAGATTGTCTTTACCGATCAGGGCGACATCTTTGTAATGGCGGCGGATGGTTCGGGGGTATTACAACTGACCTTTGGGAATACAACGGGTGTTTCTTATGATGTGGCGCGTTGGTCGCCGGATGGGACGAAGATCCTGGCGTCCGTTCTTTCGGCGGATGGTGGCAAGCCCGACGTATTGGTGATGAATGCCGATGGCACGGGTGCTACGACCCTGACCAATAGCGCGACCACGGGGGCTTCTTATTATTTCCCAGTCTGGTCGCCGGATGGTAAAAAGATCTTGTGTACCGCGCAATTGCCTGCGGTAGGCCCAAACCCAATTCCCATCTCGGACATTGATGTGCTCAACGTGGATGGTTCGGGTGGGACGCAGCTTACTAACAGTGCCACCACTGGCGTATTCTATGGTGCGCCGCAGTGGTTCCCAGATGGCACCAAGATTTTATTTACCGCTAACGCAGAACTCGCGGTGATGAATGCCGATGGCTCGGCTGCGCTAGATCTAACCAATGGCGCGATGAGTAGCGTCTCTGCGGCCTCGGCGGTGATCTCACCGGACGGCACCAAGATTGCCTATGTGTCCAGCGCATTCGATAGTACGACCTCTGCAACGAGTTCTGACATTGCCGTGATGAATAGCGATGGCTCAGGTCAAGCGCTGCTCACCAATAGTATTGGCGCGGGGCTGAATTACACTGCCCCGGTGTGGTCGCCGAATGGCACGAAACTGTTGTTTGCCGCAACCTCTGGCACAAAGTCGGACGTCGTGGTGATGAACGCCAATGGCGCGGCTGCAACAACCCTCACCAACAGTGCGAGCAGCAATCTCGCCTATTTTACGCCGCAGTGGTCGCCGGATGGCGCGAAGATTTTGCTGTTGGATACGAGCCTCACCCCGGGGAGTTATGTGTTAGGGAATCTCGCCTTTATCAATGCGGATGGGAGCAGCCTCAGCCAGGTCGCGTTAACCGCCAATGGCAGCAATCGGATTGTGCTCGGGAGTTGGAAGTAGGGGGGCTTGCGGGGGATGCGGTTCTATAAAAACCCCTCTCCTAGGAAGAGAGGGGATTGGGGGGAGAGGTTGGGTTAGTGGTACTTGAGATTAGGTGGGGGCAGACCTAATCTCATTATTGCCGCAATGACAGGCCGGACTCGCACTCCATCGCGCAAAGGCCGCGTAGACTCAACCACGAGGGGGCTATCGGACAAAGAGCGAGAAAACCCTTCCCCGCGCAAGGAGGAAGGGCAGTCAAAGACAAGGCGCTTGCTGCACCTCAGTGATTGCGGCGGCCTACGACAAGGTGATGATAGTCCCCCTCAAAATGCCTCAAATTCATTTTGGGTACTGGCGACTTTTGTCCTCTTTACCCTGGTTGCTGCGGGTTGTGCCGCCGCTCTTCCTGGGTGCGCTGGTTTCTGTCCTTTCGGCTGGTGGGGTGGTGTTCTCGGACTGGCAGGATGGCAGCTCGTCACCTGAAAAACGGCGACCAGATCTTCGAGGTGAGCGACCTGGGCGGACAATTCCTCGGAGGTTGCGGCCAATTCCTCAGCGGAACCAGCATTCGTCTGGGTGAGATCAGAAAGTTGAACCATGGCGGTATTGATCTGGGAAACACCGCCGGATTGCTCTTTAGAAGCCGCCGCAATCTCCTGCACCAGGTCTGCGGTTGTGGTAATCACTGGCACCAGTTCACCGAGCAGCGTACCTGCCCGTTCCGCGAGCCGTACGCTGCTGCCCGCAAGCTCACTAATCTCTTGGGCCGCTACTTGGCTGCGCTCGGCGAGTTTACGCACCTCAGATGCCACGACCGCAAAACCCTTGCCGTGCTCTCCTGCCCGTGCCGCCTCAATGGCAGCGTTAAGGGCAAGTAGATTGGTTTGGTAGGCAATATCGTCGATAATTCCAATCTTGGTGGCGATCTGTTTCATCGCGCTTACGGTCTCTTTTACCGCCTCGCCACCCTCACGCGCCTCGGCAGCCGCCTGGGTTGCCCGCACATTAGTCACCTTGGCGTTATCCGCATTCTGGGTAACCGAAGCGCTGATCTGCTCCACGGCGCTACTGGTTTCTTCCACACTGGCTGCTTGCTCACTGGTGGCCTGACTCAGCGCCTGGGCCGTGCTGTCAATCTGGGTCGCCGCATTGGACAACTCACCGGCAGCATGAGAAACCTCTCTGATGGCGTGCACCACCTGGCGCGCCAGAACGACCACGAATACAACCACACCCCCCATTGAGGCGATAAGAATAGCGAGCAAGATCCAGGTGGAGGAATGGATGGTCTCCTTTGCACCCAACTCCTTCGCTTCGGTTGCTTTGTTGGCCAGTTCGACGACCTTGTTAATTGCATCACGGTGCGTCTTGTAAAGGGTCTCTAAATCTTTTAACGCATTCGCCACATCGTTATTCTTTGACGGAGTATTGCTATTCTTTTGTGCCCCCACAGTAGCCGTGGTTACGCTATTTGGCGTTTCATTGCGCCCAAGGGCGGGGATGTATTGATCAAAGACCACCTTATAAAAATCAACGGCAGGTTGATACGATTGCGTCAGAAGCACCTGGCGCACATCAGTGTCGATGTCCGCCTGTTGCCAGAATACATGGCGGGTATCGAAATCATTTTTGAGTTCTTTCATGCGCTGCACTAACACCGGTAATTCGCCAGGCGTCGCATCCTTCATCTGCAACACAACCAAATAGGATTCGAGGATATATTCCGGGGGAGGCAGGATATCCCCAACCAAATCTTTACTCTGTGCGATCTGTTGGTAGAGTATCCCGTTAATCTTGAGATCATCCAGCGTTTTGAATGACCAAGCACCATAGAGGACAAAGCCAATTGCGACCATGCCGACCAGCAGGGCGAAACGATGGGTTAGTTTCATGCGAGACAGCGTCATCTTCTGATCTCCGAGGTAATTATAGCTGATAAACAGGCTAACATTTGCCATCCTGTAACCATTGCAAGCATCATCTCTGTTTGATCCATCTGCGCGAATGGCTCCTTTTTCTCCATCGGTGCCTCGATAACAAAAGATGGTGCGCCTCACCGGACTATAGCAAAGGCCCTGTAAAATGATTGCCGGGTTTCCTGTCTACCCCCCCGATGAGCCAGAAAGAACCTGCAGCGAGGGGTTCTGCTTTTGACTGGTCATCATTGTTGCTTCCGCTCTAGCGTATGCCCAGCACATGACAGGCATGTGACCTGATGCGACCTAACCGAGCGACAAACCCTCCGGTGCCCACGCCAACCTATTATCAACCAAGAGACCAGCGGTTGGCACCTAAATGACTAAAGTTACGTGGGATTCCTCGTGTTGCGAAAATCTTACAATCTACTTCGTGTTACGTCCGCACCCCCACCACACGCTCTTCACCAGCTTCTCCACAACAATGCCAACCATGCCGCCATCAAGCCCCCCGTGTTTATGTCACATCCACCCCGGCCCAGAATGGTATACTGGCTCACCTTGAAGGGGAACCCCTTAGTCCTCCGGCGCTCGAGCCAAGCGCCGACGGCCCTGGTGGGGTAGGGGAGCGCAGGGTTCCCTATAAAGCTAAGGGTTGGCTCTTCGTTCGAGAAGACCCAATCGCAGCGCCACAGATTCCACGCCAGCGGTGAGCTGAGGTAATCGCCATGAATGCCGCCACACCCATTATCCATTCCCTACGCTCGGCATTCCTCATCCTCCTGCTTGGGCTTGGTGCGCAAGCGGCGGCGGACGGCACAGCGCTTATGCCGCGCTTTGCCCCCCTTAATCCGGCCTTTTTACAACAACAGGCCGTGCCCGCCTTGCAGATTACGCCGGAGCAACGCGGTCTTCTTGCTGGCGCTACCTCGGTGGAAAGGGGGACGCGGTTAAACGAACACCCGACTGGCTATATCCCCGCGCCGGCCAATCGCTCGCACATGACGGGGATTACGCCCGAGATTGCACAAGGTATTCACACCACGTCCTCATACCCGGCTGCGTTTGATCTGCGCACCTTAGGGTATGTCACGCCGGTCAAGGATCAAGGCCAGTGTGGCGATTGCTGGGCCTTTTCTACCCTCGCTTCTACCGAATCCAATGCCCTGGTTGCGGGCCTTGGCGTCTATGATCTCTCGGCCAATCACCAAAACGTCCGCCACGGTTTTGATAACGCCCCTTGTGGTGGCGGCAATGGCGATATCTCGGGTGCCTACCAGACCCGTTGGGACAATATCAACGTAAACTCGATGGCCTCGGGGCTGGTCTATACCAGCGATGACCCCTATACCGGGACGGCGGGCACCTCGGTTGCGGGCCTTGTGCCGCGCGAGCATCTCCAAGAATTTCTGGTGCTACCCGATCGCACGAGTTCCACCGACAATAATAACTATAAATTTGCCCTGCAAAACTATGGCGCTGTCGATATCTCGCTCTATATCGATAACGGCATCTCTAACAATAGCCTGTCTACTTGCTGGAAGCCCGTCACCAATTCGTTTTATTGCTCCAGCAGCAGCCCCCAGGCTGCCAACCACGAGGTCGCCCTGGTCGGTTGGGATGATAATTATGTGTCAAGCAATTTTAGCACGCATCCGTCGGGCAATGGTGCCTTTATCGCCAAGAACCAATGGGGCACGAATTGGGGCGATAACGGCTATTTCTACATCTCCTATTATGATCCGAGTCTCAGCGACGCCCATGTGTTTCGTGCGCCCCAGGGCATCTACAATTATTCCCATGCCTACCTCTACGACCCTTTTGGCATGACGAGTTCGATCGGTTATGGGGCTGCGCCGGCTTCGGGGGCGAATGTCTTTGTTGCCATCGCCGCAGAGAATCTTCAGGCGGTTTCGTTCTATACCCAAACCGTGAATACCCAATACCAGATCCGTATCTATACCGGTGTTGTCGATACGCCCAATTCCGGCACCCTGGTTGCGAATGCGACGACCGGAGGAACCATTACCTACGCGGGTTATCACACCGTTACCCTGACGAATCCGGTGGCCCTAACGAAGGGGAAGAAGTTTGCGGTCGCGGTGCAATTTACCACCCCCAACTTCGTCTATCCGATACCACTAGAAGACCAGGATCTAGGCTACGACAGCAACGCAACCGCGAGCCCAGGCCAGAGCTACATCAGCAGCGATGGTGCATCCTGGCAAGACCTCACCACCGCTTCGCCTGCGGCCAATGTCAACATCCGCGCCTACACCCAAGGGGTCGCTGGAACCCTCCCGAGCCCCCCCACCATCGACAGCGCGACCCCAGGCGATAGCCAGGCCACCGTCAACTTTACCCCGTCCGGCAACGACGGCGGCAGTGCCGTCGTCAGTTTCCAGGCCACCTCGTCGCCCGGGAGCTATAGCGCGAGCGGTGCATCGAGCCCACTTACCGTAACTGGTCTTAGCAATGGCACGGCGTACACCTTTACGGTCACGGCGACCAATGGGGTGGGGACGAGTGGCGCATCCGTGCCTTCGGCCAGTGTTACGCCAACCTCGAGCCCGTTAAGCCAGACCATCGGCGGACTGGTGTTTACTCCGACGACCCTCACCGTTGGCGCATCGACAATGGTCAGCGCCTCGGCCAGCTCTGGTCTCACAGTGACCTTTACCTCGAACACGCCCAGCGTGTGTACGGTGACGGGCCAGACCGTAGCCGCACTCACCGCTGGCACCTGCACCATTTTTGCGCA
>CAIRSR010000152.1 GCA_903881315.1 uncultured Thiotrichales bacterium
CTGGGCTGATCGAGCGATTAGTCTTGGATCGCGCACTACGGCGGATCTGTGGTTTCCCTCTCTGTAAGAAACTGCCTTCTGAATCAACCTTTTCGCGTGCCTTTGAAGAATTTGCTACTGCCAAACTGGCCGAACGTGTTCATGAAACCCTTGTTACGGAATACCTTGGCGATGAACTGATTGGTCATCTCAGTCGCGACGGCACTGCCATTGAAGCTCGCGAACGCCCCAACCGGGCTGTGGCACCGGAAATCTCTGACCCTGTGACTGACTTGATTACGCCTGACTTGATCACGCCCGACGTCTCCGCCGAACCAGTCGAAACGTCGGCACCGGCCAAGCGCAAACGTGGGCGTCCCCGCAACGGTGACAATCGGCCTGCCGCCAAAGAATCTCCGTTGGTTCTCCAGCGCAAACAAACCCTGGCGCAGATGATCGCAGATCTTCCTACTGCCTGCGATCGGGGCACCAAGTGCAATGCGCAGGGCTACAAGATCAGTTGGAACGGCTACAAACTGCACCTGGACACGGCAGACTGTGGCGTACCGATTTCGGCACTGCTGTCATCGGCCTCAATGCACGACAGTCGTGCCGCCATTCCCTTGTCGATCATCAGCGCACACCGTGTAACCAACCTCTACGATGTCATGGACGCGGCCTATTGCAGCACTGAGCTGCGTGAACACTGCCGCACTCTGGGTCATATCCCTCTGATCGACCATAATCCGCGCCGAGGCGAGAAGATCGAATTCGCTCCGGCTGAGGCGATCCGTTACAACGAGCGCACGGTCGCCGAGCGCAGCAACGCACGACTGAAAGATGAGTTCGGTGGCAATTCGATAAGGGTGCAGGGCGCTACCAAAGTCATGGGCCATCTGATGTTCGGCGTCCTTGCGTTGTCCGCAGATCAGTTGATGCGATTGCGACATTGACCGCAACTTTCCTGGCACTTTCCCAATACCGTGCATCCTGTGATGCAGGTTCACTTACGGACAAACTCATGAAATACAGACCGTCAGGATAAGAAATTCGCCGCTGTGAGCGCAGAGGAATCAAAAAATCGCCCCGAAATGGGCGTAAACAACAGCAGACCCTTTATCTCAGAGAGTTTTGCAAGAGGCTCTCTTCAAAATCAATAAACTGCACAAGGTGGCCGCCGCTCTCTTGTGGCTCGACCGTATAGGGGTAGGCGGTGTTCATAGGAGTTTTACTCCGGTTTGCTTCTCGATTTTCTTGAGCAGGCCAGTACCAATATCCCGCGCACCATGAACCGGAATGGGAACCGTCACCTCACCCTATCTTCATCATGTGGTGGCTACCATTGACGCGGGCCTGCAACCATCCGTTGGCTTCCAGGGTTTTGATGACTTGTTTGCCGTTCATCGTTTGATGGTATATCGCATAAGATAGATGTCAAGAGCGTCCCTGAGACCGCGCCCCTCTCGCCAACACAAACCTACCACGGACAGCAACAGACATCGATCGAGAAATCGTTAGGGCAAGGAAAACGATCCCGCAGGGTACGGCCCCATCGCCCCAAAGAAAAATCCCCCTCTCCTGGAATGGCAAAGGGGGATCTAAGCAGAAAGACAAGGCCAATCAAAAAGTAAATCAAAAGCTAGCCGCCACCCCTCCCCAACCCCTCCCCTACGGGGAGGGACTATAATAAAATCAAAACCTTGAGCAGGTTTAACGGGGTTTGAGGCAGGGCTAGATTATCGCCTAGCCAATGATCGCATTGAGTGTCGGGCTCGGTCGCATCACCGCCGCCACCTTCACCGGATCCGCATGATAATACCCACCCAGATCCGACGGCTTACCCTGCGCCGCAGAGAGTTCCACCAAGATCTTTGCCTCATTGCTCGCAAGCTGCTCGGCAATCGGCGCAAAATGCTTTTGCATCTCGGCATCATCCGTCTGCGCTGCGAGTGCCGCAGCCCAATACATGGCGATATAGAAATGGCTGCCGCGATTGTCTAACTCACCGAGTTTACGCCCAGGTGATTTATTGAAATCGAGCAGTTTACCCACCGCCTGATCGAGCGTCTTGGCCAACACCATCGCACGGGCATTATTGCGGGTATCGCCCATGTGCTCGAAAGAAGCCCCCAAGGCACAGAATTCACCGAGCGAATCCCAGCGCAAGAAGCCCTCTTCCACCAATTGCTGCACATGCTTCGGCGCAGAACCACCCGCACCCGTCTCGAAAAGTCCGCCACCGTTCATGAGCGGCACAATCGAAAGCATCTTCGCGCTGGTGCCAACCTCAAGGATGGGGAAGAGATCGGTCAGATAATCACGCAGCACATTACCGGTGCAAGAGATCGTATCCAGCCCCTTGCGGATGCGTAGCAGCGAAAGCCGCGTCGCCTCTTCTGGGGACATGATGCGAATATCGAGGCCCGCCGTATTATGATCTTTGAGATAACGATCAACCTTCTTGATCAGCTCCGCGTCATGGGGGCGCGTCTTATCTAACCAGAACACCGCCGGGGTTGACGAGAGACGCGCACGGGTCACCGCGAGTTTCACCCAATCCTGGATAGCGGCATCGCGAGTTTGGCACATGCGCCAGATATCACCGCCCTCTACATTGTGCTGGTGCATCACCTGACCCGCACCATCCACAACACGAATAACACCCGTTCCCGCAGCCTTAAAGGTAAATGGGTGCGAGCCATATTCCTCGGCCTTCTGCGCCATCAGGCCGACATTCGGCACCGACCCCATCACCGCCGGATTCAAGGCACCGTGCTGAATACAATCCTTGATTACTGCATCGTAGACACCCGAATAGCAATGATCGGGGATCACGGCCTTGGTGTCACACGCCTTACCATCGGGGCCCCAACCAATACCACCAGCACGAATCATCGCGGGCATAGAGGCGTCAATGATAACGTCGCTCGGCACATGCAGATTGGTAATGCCCCTGTCCGAATTCACCATATAAAGCGCGGGCTGCTTCTCCATGCAGGCCTGGATATCGCTCTCAATCGCCGCCCGCTGGTCTTCTGGCAGCGCCTTAATCTTGCTGAATAGATCACCCAAGCCATTATTGGGGTCAACCTTAGCGTCCGCCAACGCCTTCGCGTGTTTGGTAAACACCTCTTCAAAGAAAACAGAAACCGCATGACCAAAGATAATGGGGTCAGAGACCTTCATCATCGTCGCCTTGAGGTGCACGGAGAACAACACACCCTTGTCCTTGGCGTCGGCAATCTGCTCGGCGTAAAAAGCGCGCAGGGCCTTAACGCTCATCACCGTGCCATCAACCACATCACCCACTTTCAGTGAGATCTTCTTTAGGATCGTGACCGCGCCATCGGCAGCAACAAATTCAATCGCCCCGTCTCCCGCATTGCCCGAACCAACGGTGGCAGACAATTCGTTAGAACGGAAATCGCCGCTACTCATGGTAGCAACGTGGGTACCGGAGGAAGGCAGCCATGGGCCCATCGAATGCGGATTCTTCTTGGCGTATTCCTTGACCGCCAACGGCGCACGCCGATCCGAATTGCCCTCGCGCAAGACCGGATTCACGGCGCTGCCCTTCACCTTATCGTAACGGGCCTTCACATCGCGCTCAGCATCGTTGGTCGGCTCCGTCGGATAGAGCGGCAGGTTATAGCCCTGCGCTTGCAACTCTTTGATGGCGGCGTCCAATTGCGGCTGCGAGGCACTGACATTGGGGAGCTTAATCACATTGGCATCAGGGCTCGTCACCAGTTCGCCTAGTTCGGCCAAGTCGTCAGACTGTCTTTGTGCCTCGGTGAGATAATCAGGGAAACTCGCGATAATGCGACCAGCCAAGGAGATATCCTTGGTACCAACAACAATCCCAGCGGGCTTGGCAAAGGCCTGGATAATCGGCAAGAAAGAAGCGCTCGCCAATTCAGGGGCCTCATCTACCTTAGTATAAATAATATCAAGCATTCCTCATTACTCCTGATCTTTTTGGTACCGTCGCAAAGGTAGTCGTTATCAATGACTACATGACTACCCTGCTATGTTGGTTTTCTCACCAACCCCACGGGCAAAATTGCCCGCAGGGTTGTCCGGCTCGTGCCGCATCGGCAGAACCGATAGCGAGTACTACTTACAGTAGGTTGCCTTGAACTGCGACATCGCACCACCCAGTTTCAATTGGGCGACATCCTTGGGCTCGAAGGCGGGCACTAATGGGATCTTCTCGCCATTTACCTCCATGAACAGATCGCCTTCCAGGTTAGAGACGTCGATGGAGACTTTATCACCCTGGTTGATCTTGTCGTAGTCGGCGGTATTCTTGAAGGTAAGTGGGACGATACCGAAATTGACCAGATTGGCAACGTGAATACGCGCAAACTGGGCCACCACCACCGCACGAATACCCAGCCAACGTGGGCAAAGGGCGGCATGCTCACGGGAACTGCCCTGGCCATAATTCTCGCGGCCAACCAAAATACCATGGCCTCCGGCGTCGCGATGGGCAACCGCACGCTTCGAGAAGCTGGTATCGACCTGATTAAAGGTCGCCTGCATCGCGTATTCCTTCACATTCGAGCGCAATGGCAGATAAACCCCCGCAGGCTGAATATCGTCGGTGCTGATATTGTCGCCAAGCTTCAAGAGAACCTCGCCCACTAGACAAGAAGGCAGCGGCTCGAAATCCGGCAGCGCCATGATATTCGGCCCACGAATCACCTCGACTCGTGCCGCTTCTGCTTCTGGTAGTGGCATGAGGAAGGAGGCGGTATCATCCACCTGCGGGACAGCGTTAATCTCAACCGCACGATCGGGCAGGCTCATCACGCCCGTCAACGCACTCGCCGCCGCCACCAATGGGCTTACCAGATGCACCTGGGCATCGGGGGTGCCAGAACGCTTCGGGAAGTTGCGGTTGAAGGTGCGCAGACTAATGCCCTTGCTGACCGGCGAGCCACCCTGGCCAATACACGCGCCACATCCGTTCTCCATGACCCGCACCCCCGAGCGCCACAGCGAGGTCATATAGCCCGCATTGGTCAACTGAATCGCCACGGCACGCGAGCCTGGATACAGCAAGGTATCCACCGCCACGCGCCGCCCCTTCAGGAGTTCGGCAAAACTCGCGATATTTTCAAACGAGCTATTGGTGCAGCTACCAACACATACCTGGTTGATGCGAGTGCCAAGGTGGGCGGCAACAGTTTCTACCTTGTCTGGCGAAGGGTACAGCGCAACCAATGGCACAAGCGTAGAGAGATCGATCTCGGTCTCGCTGATATACTGCGCCCCATCATCGGCAGCGAGGGGCTGATAATCCGCGCCACGACCACGACTTTCGAGGTACTCACGGGTACGCTCATCACTTGGGAAGATAGAGGTAGAGGCCCCCATCTCCGCGCCCATATTGGTGATGGTGGCGCGTTCCGGCACGCTCAGCGTTGCGACAGCGGGGCCCGCATACTCAAAGATCTTGCCCTTACCCCCCTTAACACCAAAGATGGACAGCATCTTTAGGATCACATCCATCGCCATGACGCCTGCGGGCAAGCGCCCGACCAGGTTGATCTTCACCACCTGGGGCATCGGGATCTGGTATTCACCAGTGGCCATGGCCAACGCCACGTCGTAACCACCCGCACCAAAATAGATAGCACCCATGCCGCCAGCATTCACGGTATGACTATCCGCGCCGATACCAGTCATGCCGGGCTTGACAAAATTTTCGAGGTTTAGAAAGTGGCAGATCCCAGCGCCGGGTGGCGAGAAGATAATGCCAAGCTTTTGGGAAACGGTACGCAGATACTCATGGTCATCGGGATTACGAAAGCCCGACTGCATCATGCTGTGATCAACAAAATTGACTGACAGAGGCTTGACGCGCTGCACACCCATGGCCTCAAGCTGCAGCATTGCCATGGTTCCGGTCGCATCCTGGGTGAATGCCTCATCAATCCGGATCGTCACCACCTCACCCGCAGGCGGTAATGCACCACCCCCGACCAGGTGTGCCGCAAATATCTTTTCCGTCAGATTCATTGGTTTCATATAAACTCTCTCTAGGTTTCTCTAGGAATGTGAGACACAACGGATTGGGCCAAGGAGTCGCACTATAACACCACACCCAAACGACATCCCTCACCGCTTAGGTAAAGCCCGAACAGTGGGAGCCAGCAACGCTTCGCCCAACAGCGAACCAGTTACCCCTACCACATTTTGTAGCACCTGCCAAAGCCTGCACCAAAAGCTATCCGACACAGAGATCTCAAGTCTTGTTCCGCAAGGCGGGTTTTCCTGCCTTCGAGACCATAACCTTCGAGACCATAAGCAGAGCATACTACTCAGCCCATAAACTGTCATTATAAGCAGCCATCTTATAGGCAGTCCCGCCAAACAGTCCAGCAACCCCGTATAATCCTTTTGTTATTATCAGCTTAGTCACGGAACTCGCGAAGATTACGGCAATTTCAAGCAAACTTCTAGCTGACCCCACTAATTTTCTTGCGAGACAATCATAACACATTGTGTTTGCAGATAAAATAATCTTATTATCGAGACAAACTGGCACCTAATCAAACACCAAACGGCCTCGTTTTGCCATCTAACAAACTAATTTCCCCTTCAGTAATTGTGTTGATTTCCGTTTCAGAATGATGTTACATGGTCACAAGTCGGAGCGGGGGCCGTCCAGTTTCGGTCGGGTTGGGCTTGTTTTTTTATGAAAGCCGTGGTGTCATCAAACCATCGGCAGACGAGAATTGCCGAGCAAGTTGCACGGGATTTGTTCTCATTGCCCACCCCACAAATGAGGGCGTTATCAAGTTACCCATTCTGCGTTGTTTTGTTGCGTAGTGTTGGCGGGTGGCATGGGTGGTTATTCGTTGGTTCGCAGGCAGAAGATGAATGCGGTGGCCAGTCGCCGAATCCTTAAGGGGACGCACCTCCGCTTCGTTTGTCTCCCAAAGACCAAACCATGCCGTTAAGTATCAAGAATAAATAAATTCCATTTGAGGTAACGGGGCGCATACTATGAATATCAGCGGGTTGCTGTATGGCGCAAAACTGTTAGATATCGTCGAGTTTCCACGGGCTGAGGTCTTGGGGCCAGAGGCTAGTGATCACGAGATCAAGGATTTGATAGCACGAGTCGGTGAGGTGTTTATCAAACCAAACTTCTCGGGCGGTATTGGTAAGAAGGGGAAAGCGGGCCTGATTGGTCGCGCCAAGGATCTGAAAACCGCGATAAAAGAAAAAGAGCGGCTCTATTTCACTACGCACCAGGTCGGTACCAACGTCTATAAATCGAATGGTGTGACCTACGAAGGCGCTGTCCCAGCAGAGCACGAGGTTTATTTTTCGATTAATGATTCGACCCGTTTCCGTGCGCCTACCATCACGCTGACCCATCTTGGCGGAATGGATATCGAGGAACTCCCAAAGGATAAGGTCGCGCATATTCCGTTCGATCCGCTGACTGGGCTGAAGTCGTTCGTCATCACCAATGCCTTGTCTGATCTTAAGGCCCCGCGAGAGATTATCTCTCCGCTCGCACAGAACCTCCCGAAGTTGTGGGATCTATTCCACCACTACGGCATGACGACCCTAGAGCTAAACCCGATCCGCATGAGCCAGCGTCGCCCAGGCGCATTGACACCGGTTGCATGTGATTTCAAATGCGGTTTTGACCGCGACGACCCTCGGGTAAAGCGACTCAACCTCCCTGATGACCTGGCTGCAGTCGATTATTCTGATTTCGAGCAGGAGATTAACCAACTGCGCACCTACCAAGGGCAATCGGATGTATCGGTCATCAACGCGAACGGCACGATCTTGGCACCGACCTTTGGTGGCGGGGCCAATTCACTGGTCACTGAGTTTCTCGGCGACGACGCTATCATCTCCTCTGACTTTGGCGGCAACCCCCCCTACGAGAAGATGCGCGAAGTGATGCGTATTTGCCTTAAGCACTGGTTGAAGCAGTCCAACGTATTATTCATCATCGGCGGCAAGGCCAATAATACCGATATCTTTGTCACCTTCCGTGCGATGGCCGACGCCCTACGCGAGTACTTTAACGCCCACGGCCCAACCCCCTTGTACGTTGTCATCGGTCGCGGCGGACCCAATCTATCGCGGGGTTTGTTGGTCTTCAAGGATGTACTGGACGCACTGGGACTACCCTACCGCATCTTTGCCTTCGACTCGTCCATGACCGACGTGGTGCACTACGCCCAGGCGGCGGACAAGTGGATGAAAGAAGGCGGACGTGCTTTGCTTGCTAAGAAATTAGGCGTCACTGCCTAGGGGAACCTTGAATGAACGCACGCGACAAGTTCAAACATTTCTTCGTCGGAATCAATTCTTTGGCCGAACTCGCTACGCGCGAGGATCGGGTATGTGTTTTGAACATCATGGGGAACGAATCCCGTTCCGTGACGCCGGTGAGCCACGCCTATTCGGGTGGGAACATTGTGTTTGGCACATCCCCCGGGCGTCGTGGCGAAGTCCTCGAGACCAAGGCCGGTAGCATTCCGGTTTACAACAACGTACGCGAGGGCCTGGAGGCGGGGCATCGCTTTAACGTAGGCGTCGTCTATTTACCGCCATCTGCGGTTCGTGATGGCGTATTTGAGTTGCTGCGCGTGAATAACGAGGTGAAGAAGGTCTTCATCCTCACCGAGAAGGTTTCGGTGCATGACTCCCGTGAGATCCGTGCATTGGCCCAACAACGCGGCGTGGATGTGTTCGGTGCCAACTGTCTTGGTATCGCAGACGCATGGAATCATGTACGCATTGGTGGGGCATTAGGCGGCGACGACCCAGGGGAGACCCTGAGAAAGGGGTCAGTCGCCATCTACTCTAATTCGGGAAATTTCACCACGACCATCGCGAGCTATCTGGCATCGGCTGGCTGGGGAACCACCACGTCTATTTCGTCGGGCAAGGATCTCTATATCCACTATGCACCCGCCGAATTTGCTTTCGCCATGAGCAACGATGCGCGCACCAAAGCAGCGGTGATGTACATTGAGCCCGGCGGCTATTACGAGCAGAACCTAGAACTCGACAAGCCCGTGGTTGCCTGCGTTGTCGGTCGTTGGAAGGCCAAGTTGAGCCGCGCCATTGGCCATGCCGGTGCCATGGCTGGCAGTGGCGACAATGCCATCGCGAAAGAAAAATGGTTCCAAGAGACCCTCGGTGTAGACGAGATCTTTACCCCACAGAATCCCGTTGTCTCTAAGCGTGGTGCCGTCGTCACCAACATTGCCCACATCCCCGCAGCGCTGACTGCGGTAATGCAGCTCCATGGGGTTTCGCCAGATTTTGCCTCCGAGGGCGATCTAACCCTTAAGCCTTGGTTTGGTAGCAACCAGGGTCTGTCGTTGCCTCCGGAATTGGATATCCCGTTGGTGGAACCCATTCAACCCTATCGCACCCAGATAGCGGATCTGAGCAAACAGGTTGGCACCATCTTCCCACGCGAGCCAATGAAGGATCGCTCGGGCAGTTCTATTATGGATTCCAAAACCCAGGTGACCCGCGTCAGTGGCGTGTCGGTTCTGGATACTGCTCGCTACCCGTTAGAATCGAATTATTTCCTGGCATTGCTCCACGAGCACAATGACGATAACGACAATGCCCTGTGCAATGCAGTCATCGCAGCGGATGTGAATCTACACGGCGATAGCATTGTCGCGGTCGCAGATGCCGTGCGAGCGTCGGGTAGTTCTCCCAACACGGTATTGTCGGCAGCCTGTGCGGTAATGGGCCCGGCGCGTGTGGAGGGGGCCCGTGCCGCAGCCGATGTCCTTATCGATCTCTTCGGGCATTCTGGTTTACAAGATGGGGCAGAAATTGGCTTTGATTTCTCCCCAGTCCATCCAACCGCCGCGCAATTAAAGAGATTGGTCAGCGACACCCCAGATGCCAAGGCAAATGCCGTATTGGCTGGCTTAAAGGCGCGCGGGGCGAGATCGGTGTTTGTGGATTACCTCCAGACCTTGGCGGGTCATCCGACTGCTGATGCCGTGCTTGCCGCCATTACCACGACGATCTGCTGGGGGGCCCTGATGCGCAAGAAGATAACGCGCACCACCGCCCGTAATCTACCCTGGTATGTGCGCTTGTTCTCGACCATCATTGGTGCCTCGGTCGCCTCAGCGCGTCACCAGGCCGATAGTTTCTGCGGTGTCTCTAACGAGGAATTGATCAATCGTTGGACAGCAACCGAGATCTCCTATCTGGCGCTATTGGGTGAGCAACCGACACCCGAGAAGCTCTTCCCCTTCCAGGTTCTGCTCGGTCTCATTGTCTCTAATGGGGTCGGCACCATCTCGGCGCAGGGTGCTAAGGGCGCAGTTTCGGCGGACGGCCCAGAAACCCCAGCCCGGGTACAGATCAATAAGGCCATGATCGGTTTTATGACGCACACCGGTTTTGCCCATGGTGGCAACGGTTACGAGGGTGTGCAATTCCTGATCGATCAGTTTGCTGGTACCGGCCTCAAAGACGCAGGCGACCCCAGTCATGGAATCGACCTGGGCGCGATGAGCAAGAAATTCGCACTCGCTTTCCTTGCCGAGAAAAAGGCCAAGAAAGGGGTGGGGGATGCAGTACAAAATATCCCCGGCGTCAATCACCCCGTATTCAAGGGGCAACTCGTCAATAAGGATCCGCGTGAGGTTTATCTCTCGGGGCTATTCAAAGAACGCGGAGAGGTCAACGTCTTCCACGATTTCTATTCTACGCTCGTGCAGTCGCTTTACGATAACGGGGTCACCGCAAACGTATTCTGCGTCAACATTGACGCGGTAATCGCTGCTTTATTGCTTAAGCTACTGTGGCCACGCTATTGGACTGGTGCCTTCCCCGCAGACGCAATGGAAACAGCGGCATTCACCGCCTTTTTGTACGGGCGCATGGTTGGCTGTGCCGGCGAGATTGATGATCACATCAATCGCGGACGGAATATGGACACCCGTACTCCGGCCTCCCAGTGCACATTCGTTTCGTAGGAATACACATTGCCTGCGAGTGGGTAGGGGAAAATCCGGATTGTAATAAATACGGCTAACCTTGAAAGTAATGACCTAGCGGTATTGATCACGCTCCTCAGTAACCAGAACACCAGGCACCTTAATCTGGTGTTCATTGAAGGCGCAGGGTCTGTGGAAAGAGGGTGCATTTCTAGGGTAACTGAGTTGTCTGCGCTCTCCGCATGAGGGGAGCGCAGTCGTAGCGACCGTCATCTTTTGACAGGTGTGAGGCATGGGAATAGCAAAGAGCGCATCGGCTACTGCAACCAGCAGTTCGCCAGTTACGCAGTCAGGCGCCGCGCATGATACGGCAATAGACCGCAAAGTCACTGTCTATGTCATGGGTAAAGCCTGCGAGGTGCCTGCTACGGCAACCATCATGGGTGCCATCGAGTACGCTGGTCACCAGATTATCCGTGGTGCCGGTTGTCGTGAGGGCTATTGCGGTGCCTGTGCCACGATCTATCGGGCGGCTGGTGACTACAAGATTCGTACCGGCCTCGCCTGTACGACCTTGGTTGGGGATGGGATGGTTCTTGCCCAGATCCCGTCCGTTCCGGCTGAAAAAGCCATCTATGATATTGAAACATTAAGACCGAATGTTAGTGCGATTCAGCAGACCTATCCGGTAGTTTTTCGCTGTGTTGCCTGTAATACCTGCACCCGATCCTGTCCGCAAGACATTCGCGTGATGGACTATGTGCAGGCAGCCAAACGGGGCGATATCGCTGCAATCACCGAACTGTCCTATTACTGCGTCGCCTGCGGTCTTTGTATGTTGCGTTGTCCGGCTGAGATCACCCAGCCGTTGGTTGCCACGTTAGCAAAGCGCCTGTATGGTCGTCATTTGAGCAAAAATAGTCCAGAATTGGCGGTGCGGGTACGTGCCGTTGCAGAGGGCAGCTATAATGCCGAGTATGTGGAACTGATGGCGCTCGGTCGTGAATCCCTTTCCGATCGCTATTATGCGCGTGATTCCGAGTAACAGGCGGGGAGAGCACTAGAGATGTATCCAGAATACATGGCGGAGTCGTTGCGCAAGGTAATCCAGACCCGTTCAAAGCGTGCGGAACTGGGCCGAAAATCAGAGCCCGTTTATGCGCCGATGAATGCGAATGAGCGCCAAGCGGTATTGGATGGGTTCCACCCGGACTTTAAGCCAGACGCCCGCCGAGCGGTGCGGATTGGCCCGAATCGTGGTGAGATCCTGACCACCGAGGTCGCTGATCTCCTTGAGTCCCATTCTTGGTTGCGCACCGAGCAGGTCGATCTCAGCAAGCCGGATATCGAGACCGACCTATTGATCATCGGTGGTGGCGGCGCAGGTTGCAGTGCTGCGTTGGTGGCAATGAAGGAGCGTGGCATACGTTCGGTTATCGCAACCAAATTGCGGATCGGCGACGCCAACTCGATGATGTCCGAAGGCGGGATGCAGGCTGCGGTTTCGCCCACTGATTCTCCGCCACGTCACTACCTCGACGCCATTGGTGGTGGTCATTTCGCCAACAAACCAGAATTGGTGCGAGCACTGACCGAAGATGCGCCGCGTGTCGTGCAGTGGCTCGAAGAGCTGGGCGTCGTGTGGGACAAGCAAGTCGATGGCTCGCTACAGGTTCTGCATGGTGGTGGCACCTCCCGCAAGCGTATGTTGTCGTGCCGCGATCATATCGGCGCGATGATTATGCGTACCCTGATGGACGAGGTACGCAATCACCCCGACATGATCACCGTAAAGGAATTCATGCCGGCGGTCGAGCTGATTATGGACAGCGAGGGCCGTTGTGCTGGCGCGATTCTCTACAGCATGGACAGCGAAGAATTCTTTGTTGTCAAAGCGAAGTCTACGGTAATTGCTACGGGCGGCTTTGGGCGTTTGCACATCCGTGGCTTCGACACCACCAACCATTACGGCGCTACCGGCGACGGGCTGGTGATGGCCTATCGTGCTGGCGCTAAGCTGTTGTATATGGATTCTGTGCAGTACCACCCAACCGGTGCGGCGTTCCCTGAACAGCTCGCTGGCTTTTTGATTACCGAAAAGGTGCGTGGGGCAGGCGGTCAGCCGGTCAATAAGGATGGCGAACTCTTTGTGTTCCCACGCGAACCACGCGATATTGAGGCGTCTGCGATTATCCGTGAGTGCCGCCAGAATGGTGGTGGTATTGAAGCGCCATCAGGTCGGATTGGTGTCTGGTTGGATGTGCCGATTATTGATGAGATCCATGGCGCGGGTTATGTCGCTCACCATTTTGCTGCGCACCATCACCAGTTCATGCGCTACAAGATCGATATTACCAAAGAGCCGATCCTCATCTATCCGTCGCTCCATTACCAGAATGGCGGCGTTGAGATCAACGCCCGTTGCGAGACCAATATACCTGGGCTGTTTGTTGCTGGCGAGGCAAGTGGTGGTGTGCACGGACGTAATCGTCTCATGGGCAATTCCGTGCTAGATTACAATGTATTCGGGCAGCGGGCTGGTCGTTATGCCAGTGAGTATGCCGCACAGGTCGAACTCGGTCGGCTCACCCTGTCCCATTTGGACAAACACGAAAAGGAACTGGCGCAGGCCGAGATTCAGTCAACGCTAGTGACTCCGATACTTCTGCCGTCTTACGCGCCCGCCGAGGTCAAGAAGCGTCAATTGGCGCGTAATGCGCAGACATTGCCGGGCAGCTCGGTATTGCACAATCGTCTCCATGCGGATTCGCAGCGGGCGGAAGCAAAATGAGTAACGTCGACGAAGGTTTGGCTGATCTTGTCCGGGGCGCAGTTGCCCTGGAGCTGAACGGCGAGTACTTCTATAAACGCGCCGCTGAAGCAACGCAGCATCCGCGTGGAAAGGCTATGTTCCTGCGTCTCGCGGAACAAGAGCAGGGACATATCGAAGAGATCGGTGCCCTCTTCTCGGGCATGGTTGATGCGGACGAATGGGAGCGGCTTTCGAGCGAAGAGACAGCCAGCCCTCGGACTTCGCCGGTGATCACCGAGCTTGAAGCGGCGATTGCGGCGCGGGGTCGCCCTGAATTGGCTGACGACACGCAAGCCTTGCGTCTCGGGATGGAGTTAGAGCGGCGCGCTATTCAGTTTTTTGAAGGTCTCAAGGTGCGCACCAATGATCCAATGAAGCTGCGAATGATCAAGCATTTGATCGAGGAAGAGCACTTTCATTACGATTTTTTACAGACACAGCTTGACAGTGTTTTGAATGTAGGTATCTGGCTGGATGCGCCGGAATTCCGCCAGGATGGTAAATTTTGACCGTGCTGCGAGGCCCTATGATAACTTCCTTACGCATCACCCCAGCACGGCCTGGCAATCCCTTTGTGGCACAGGTCGAGCAAATTAGTGGCCAGAAGATCTTGGCGTGCTATCAATGCGGAAACTGCTCGGCGGGCTGTCCGATGTCCGATCATATGGATGTTCTGCCGAATCAGATCATCCGCATGGTGCAACTCGGTATGCGCGAGCAATTGCTTGCATCCAAGTCGATATGGGCTTGTGTTTCGTGCATGACCTGCAATTCGCGCTGCCCGAAGAATGTTCGGATTGCTGAGGTCATTGAGGCCTTGCGCGAGATCGTGTTGCGCACCAATGATCGCCGGGACTGTCTTCACATCACGGAATTGTCTCCTGAAACCATTGCTGCGTTACCGCCGATTGCCATAATCAGCAGTATGCGCAAGCTGACTTCCTGATGGAGTGAAGGTGGATCGATGAAGCTCAGCTACTATCCTGGATGTACCCTAAAGAGTCATGCGCGGAATTTCGACGATTCCACGGTCGCATCGATGGCGCGTCTTGATGTAGAGGTCAAAGAATTAGCCAACTGGAATTGTTGCGGCACTGTACATGGGCTTACCTCTGACAATCTGATACAACGCATGGCGCCGGTCACGAATCTGATCCGCGCCAAAGAGGAATCGGCAAACGCCTTTATGACCTCTTGCGCGATGTGCTATAACACACTAAAGCGTGCGAACCAACATGTGCGTGCCGATGCGGAAGCGCTCGCGACGATTAACGATTTTCTGTCGCTCGAAACAACCAAATATACTGGCGATGTCGATGTCCTGCACCTCCTAGAGGTTTTGCGCGATCAGGTTGGCTTTGAGAAGTTGGCTGCCAAGGTAAAGCGACCGCTCAAAGGATTGCGGGTGGCCTGTTACTATGGTTGCCTCTTGGTTCGTCCACAAGAGGTTGCTATTGACGATGTAGAAAACCCAACCGTCATGGAAAAATTGGTAGAAGCGCTGGGTGCGACACCGGTTCGTTTTGCCTTAAAAACCGAGTGCTGCGGCGCATACCACACCGTTGGTCAGCCCGAGGTCGTAGCGGATCGCACCAACCGGATTATGGGTAATGCCCATAGCGGCGGAGCCGATGTGGTGGTCGTTAGTTGTCCGCTCTGTGCGCACAACCTGGATCACCGCCAACAAGAAGCGCGGCGATTGAATTCGAACTTTCATCACATGCCAGTGCTGTATTTCACCCAACTGATGGCGATTGCGCTCGGGTGTGATAAGACTGTGCTGTGTTTTGATCTCCATCACGTCGATCCAGAGCCCACCCTAGCCGGTCTGGGCTTGGTCTGAGGAGATAGGCTATGCTGTTTGGCGATCTCAAACCAGTTCTCGGCACCGTGCATATCAATAAGAACTGGTGCAAGGGTTGTGGGTTCTGTGTCCAGTTCTGCCCGATGAATGTATTGGACACGGCAATGGAATATAACGCAAAGGGCTATCACCCGCCCTATGTTAAAGTGCCGGATAATTGCCGTAACTGTTCGTTTTGTGAATTGATCTGCCCGGAATTCGCGATCCGCGTGACGCAGTTGTCCGATGAACCGTAGCGCACAATAGATCGTGAATCAGGTGAACTGGTGAGTGTTTCAGAAGTGAGTAATCAGACTAGTTTGGTACTGGATTGTATAAATAAAGAGAAGATGGCGAAGCTTTCTGATCTATCCCGTCAACCACGCACTGTAGAGTTAGGAATGTGAATATCGTCGCTGCTGATCCAAAGGGAGTCGATGCTGGCCCCCACTTCATGGACGGTGACCATGCCATCGCCGAAGGTGCATTGGCCGCTGGTTGTCGGTTCTTCGCTGGCTATCCGATCACCCCTTCCACCGAGACCGCCGAGCGTTTCGCCGAGCGAGCCCCCGAGGTGGGTGCCCTGTTCATCCAGATGGAAGACGAGATTGCCTCGATTGCTGCCCTAATCGGCGGTGCTTGGGGCGGACAGAAGGTTATGACCGTAACCTCTGGCCCAGGTTTCTCGTTGATGTTGGAGAACATCGGGTTGGCTGTAATGACCGAAACACCGATGGTGATCGCCAACGTCCAACGTGGCGGCCCCTCCACCGGTCTGCCAACGCTTACCGCGCAACAGGATATGATGCAGGTTCGGTTCGGGTCGCATGGTGACTACAACATCATCGCGTTGTCGCCCGACAGCCCGCAGGAATGTTTTGATCTCACGATCGAGGCATTTAATCTTTCTGAAATCTACCGTGTGCCGGTTTTTATCATGACCGATGAGACCGTTGGTCATATGCACGAAAAGGTAGTCGTTCCACCCGCCAGCGAGATTAAGGTTGTCGAGCGCAATCTGTTTAAGGGGCCAAAGGAAGACTTCCGTCCCTATGGTTTTGATTCACAGGGCGGTCATCCCATGACCCGCGCTGGCGATGGGTATCGTTTCCACATTACCGGCCTCACCCATAACGAACGCGGTTATCCGGTAATGACGCCAGAACAAAACAAGATCGTTCTGACTCACCTGATCGAAAAGATCAACGGCAACGCCGACAAGATCATTCGCGTCGAAGAGGACGAGTTGGAGGGTGCCGAGGTCGTGGTCATGTCCTACGGCATCACCTCGCGCATCGCTGTACGTGCTGTCCAAGAGGCCCGCAAGAAAGGCATCAAGGTTGGCTCGTTGCGCCTTATCACGGTGTGGCCGTTCTGTGAACAGAAGATCCGCGACCTATCGAGCAAGGTCAAGGCCATCGTCATGCCCGAGATCAACTATGGGCAAATCGTGCGCGAGGTCGAGCGGTGTGCTGCTGGTCGTTGTAAGGTAGTGAGCGTGAACCATTGCGGTGGCGCTGTCCACGACCCGATGGTCATTCTGAAAGCAATTGAGGAAGCTTGCCAATGAACCAAAAAGCAGAGGTCGAGATCAAGGCCCCTCTGGCCGGTGTGCTCCGCAGCGAGCGGATGCCACATATCTGGTGCCCAGGTTGCGGCATTGGTTCGGTAGTGACCTGCTTTGCCGAGGCCACCAAGCGCAGCAAGCTCGATCATGACAAGCTCGCCGTGGTGTCTGGTATCGGTTGCTCTGGTCGTGTGGCGGGTTACGTCAATTTCGATTCCCTCCACACGACCCACGGGCGGGCCATTCCGGTCGCAACGGGCCTGAAATTGGCCAACCCCGATCTCAAGGTGGTGGTTATTAGTGGCGACGGTGATCTCACCGGTATTGGTGGTAATCATTTTATCCATGCCGCACGGCGTAACATGGATATCGTGGTTATCTGCATCAATAATTTCACCTACGGCATGACGGGCGGGCAGGTAACACCAACCACGCCAACCTCTGCGAATGCCTCGACCACGCCCTACGGGAATTACGAGTATCCGTTCAGCCTGCCCTTCCTGGCCGACGCTGCGGGTGCGACCTATGTTGCCCGTTGGACCTCGCTCCATTCGCGCAACATCACCCAGTCGATTGAGGAAGCGTTCCAGAAGCGCGGTTTTTCCTTCATTGAGGTGATTACGCCCTGCACAACGCTGTACCTGCGGCGCAATCGGCTTGGTGACGGGGTAGATACCTTACAGTACTACCAGAACAACGCCGTCCTCAAGCATGGGGCGGATACCCGCGAGACGGCCATCGATTTCCAAGGAAAGATCATCATCGGTAAGTTTGTCGATCGCGAAAAGCCGACCTATCTTGATTCTGCGAATCGCTGCAATACCAAGTTCATCGGCGATGATTACCAGCTCTATGGCAAGACACCGCCAGAGAAAGAGGCCGAAGAGGCAGCGAAGGCAGCAGCAGCGGCGGGAGCGCCGCCGGCATGAGCACAACGGAGATCAGGTTCTCGGGATTCGGGGGACAGGGGATTATCCGTTGTGCGCTGATCACGGGTGAGGCGTTGGCCCTCCACGACGACAAGTTCGCCACCATGACCCAGAGTTTTGGGCCAGAGGCGCGTGGTAGTGCCTGCGCAGCGCAATTGGTGGTCTCTGATGATCGTGTGCTCTATCCCTATATCACCAGTCCCTCGGTGCTAATGGCGTTGTCACAAGAAGCCTACGAGAAGTATTACGTCGAACTTTGTGACAAGGGCATCCTGATTGTCGATGAGGATCTGGTAAAACTCCGTGGGGAGCACCCCAATCTGGTGGTGTGGCGAGTACCGGCAACCCGCTTTGCAGAAGGATTGGGGAATCGGTTATTTACCAATCTCGTCGCACTCGGATTTTTCACGGCGGTCACCGGAGTGGTTACTGCGGACGCCATGAAAAAGGCCATACCGGGTTGGGTTCCTAGCCGTTTCTTGAAGATTAATATCAAGGCTTTTGAAAAGGGGTACGACCACGGTGTTCAGTGCATGTCTGGAAAGTCCGCATCGTAACCTTAACCCTTTTCTGAGATACCAAGACAGTTCCCTGGTAAAAGGCTCTGTTGCACTATGACCAAAAAGCGCACTGGCGTTTTTGTCTGCCACTGTGGCAGTAACATCGCCGCTACGGTAGATGTCGCCGCCGTAGCCGCCGCGATGGCTGGCGAGGAATCTGTCGTCTGTGCCCGGGACTATGTCTATATGTGCTCAGACCCCGGCCAGAATTCGGTTATCCAGGCTATCAAGGATAACCAATTAGACAGCGTCGTCGTCTCTTGCTGCTCACCGAATCTTCATGAGAAGACCTTCCGTGAAAATGCAAAGGCGGCGGGCCTAAACGATTTTACCTGTGAGATCGCCAATATCCGCGAGCAGTGCTCGTGGGTACACAAGGATCGCGCCAAAGCGACTGCGAAGGCGATTAGGATTTCGCTGAGCGCCGTCAAGCGCGTGTCGCGCAACCTCGCACTCGAGCCGATCGGCATCGGCGTTACGCGCCGTGTGCTGGTGGTCGGCGGTGGGATTGCGGGGATCCAGGCGTCTCTGGATCTCGCCAATTCGGGTTTTGAGGTCGTGTTGGTGGAAAAGAACGCCACCATCGGCGGTCACATGATCCAATTGTCCGAGACCTTCCCGACACTAGACTGCTCACAGTGCATCCTCTCGCCCAAGATGGTCGAGATTACGCGCCATCCGAAGATCACGCTCATGACCTCGAGCGAGGTGCAAGAGGTTACCGGCTATGTCGGTAATTTCCGCGCCAAGATCCTGAAGAAGGCCACGTATGTGGATCCTGACAAGTGCAAGATCTGTGACGATTGCGCTAAGGTCTGCCCGGTCGTGGTGCCAAACCAATACGACCTCGGCATCAGTGCGCGTCGCGCCATCTACATCCCCTTCGCACAGGCCATTCCAGCCAGCTATACCCTGGACGAAAGCTCTTGTTTGGGCCTAAATCCGGTCGTGTGCGGCAAGTGTAAGGATGTTTGCGAAGCGGGTGCCATTGATTACGACATGCAGTCGCGTACGGTTACCGAAGAGATCGGTGCCATTGTCGTCGCGACTGGCTTCGATCTCTACAGCCAGGATCACCTGGGCGAGTACGGTCATCTCGAGAATGCGGTCGATGGCCTGCAGTTCGAGCGGATGTGTTCCGCCTCGGGCCCGACCAAGGGCAAGGTGTTGCGCCCCTCCGATCACAAAGAGCCAAAGGATGTCGTCTTCATCCAGTGTGTTGGCTCGCGGGATCCGGCGCGGCATTGCTCTTATTGCTCGAAGATCTGCTGCATGTACACCGCGAAACACGCCCGCTTGTACAAGCACCACGTACCCGATGGCCGTGCCTACGTCTTTTATATCGACATTCGTTCGGGCGGTAAGGGATACGAGGAGTTCGTGCAGCGCACCATGGAGGATGACGAGACCCTCTACCTACGTGGGCGCGTCTCGAAGATCTACGAGGACAATGGAAAGATCCGTGTCTACGGGAATGACACACTGTCTGGGCAGAACGTCGAGATCGAAGCCGACATGGTGGTATTGGCGCTCGCCATGCAACCATCCGCAGGCACTGCCGAGATCGCGAAAACCCTCAAGATTGGTCGCGACAAGGACGGCTTCTTGCAGGAGGCGCATCCGAAGCTTCGGCCAGTAGAGAGTGTCACGGCGGGTATCTTCCTCGCCGGTGCCGCGCAAGGCCCGAAGGATATTCCAGAGACAGTGTCACAGGCGAGTGCAGCGGCAGCAAAAGTGGTGACGCTGCTATCCCAGCCACGGCTGATCCGCTCGCCAACGGTGGCGCGGGTACGCTCACGGCTCTGCACCGGCTGCGAGATGTGCGTCGATGCGTGTCCCTACGATGCGATTCACCTAGAGAATGGAAAGGCGGTAGTCAATGACGTACTTTGTGAAGGATGCGGCACTTGTTCCGCAACCTGTGTCCGTGCCGCAATCGAGGTAAAGAACGCGACACCGTTACAAATACAGGAAATGATCGGGGCGGTGTTGAGTCTGTAACCGAAACAGCACTGGTGTGCCATAAACCTATTTGCTTGTCCTTGATAAATTATGCATGAACAACAACAGCAACAGACCCAGTACGAACCGAAGATAGTTGCCTTCCTTTGTAAATGGTGTTCTTCGGCGGGTAGCGACTTGGCTGGGGTATCGCGTATCCAGTACCCGGCTAACGCAACCCCGATTACTGTCATGTGCTCGGGGAGCGTATCGCCGCAGTACATCTTGTCCGCTTTTAACAAGGGGGCAGATGGTGTGCTGGTGTCCGGTTGCCATATCGGCGACTGCCACTACATGGAGGGTAATTATTATGCCCGGCGCAAGCTCTACATGGTCAGTGAATTGCTCCAGTTTATCGGAGTGGAGCCGGAGCGTTTCCGCATGTCGTGGGTGTCCGCCGCTGAAGGTACGAAATATGCCAAGGTCGTCAGGGATTTTGTCGAAGACCTGCGCCACCTCGGCCCGCAGGACAAGTTGAAGGCGCAGCGCCCATGATCAACCTCCAAGAACTGCGTACCCGAGCGCGTGATCTCCTGACAAAAGGGGAGGTACGTGCCGTCGTTGGCTATCGGCGCGGCAGTCGAGGCATGGCGGCAGAACCGGTCGTGATTACGCGCCCCGAGGAGGCTGCCCAGTTGGTCTGGGATCCCTCCTGCGTCCACAACCTCGCCCTCTATCTCGTCGAGGACAGGAAGCTCTTAAAGCATCGCCGCCAAACACCCGACAAGCCCATCGCGATTGTGGCCAAGGGTTGTGACGCCCGCGCTATCGTGGTGCTATTACAAGAAAACTATTTTAAGCGCGAGGAGGTCTATATCCTCGGTGTTTCCTGCGAAGAGACCGGCGTCTTTAGTGATCAGAAGCTTATGCGCCGCTTCGGGGTCAATTCACAGGCGTTGACTGACGCACGCTTTGATGGCACCGACTATGTGGTGACCAGCGCCGAGGGCGAGCAGCGTTGCGCCGCTCGAGAGGTCATGGCCGAGCGCTGCCTGGAATGTCGCCAGCCCTTCCCCAAGGTGAATGATGTCGTGCTTGGCGAAGAAAAGGCACGGACGCTTGAGGCTCCCTTTGCCGCCCTTGGTCGCTTTGAACAGACCGCGAACACCCAGGTAGCCCGTTGGGATTTCTGGAAACGCCAGTTCGACCGCTGCATCCGTTGTTTTGCGTGTCGCTCGGTGTGCCCGATGTGTTACTGCGAAGAATGTATTGTGGACAGCATCACCTTTACCGTAGCGCCGGACACCACGGCTGAGGAAAAGGCGAACCGCGTCCGGTGGATCCAGCGTTCTGCGACAGGTTCCGAGAATATCGGTTATCACATGACGCGGGCACTGCATCTGGCGGGTCGTTGTATCGACTGCGGGGAATGTGAGCGCGTCTGCCCGGTACATATCCCGCTCCGTTTGCTCAATACCAAACTAGAGCGCGATGCCCGTGAGAAGTTTGGGTACGAACCCGGTGCTAGCATTGAGGTTGCTTCGCTTGTATCGTCCTTCCGTGACGATGATCCCAACGATTTCATCAGGTAGCCGTCTATGGAACGAATTCTCGAGAAAGGACAGATTGGCAACTGGATCAATGCGCTGAGTGGTTGGGAGGCCTTCGTGCCGGTGCTCGCTGACGACGTCTGGAGTTATCAGCCAGTAGCGCGTATAACTGAGGCCGTACAACTCAACCACCCCAACACGGCCCAGCCCCCGAAGGGGTTTGCCTTCCCCCAGCGCGAGGTCTTTTTTACCTTCGATCAGACCAAGGGTGAAGCCCCTCGCTTAACCCCGGTGGTGCCAAAGGACGGGCGACGTGTAGTATTTGGCGTTCGCCCCTGCGATGGCAGAGGTCTGCCGCGCATGGACAAGGTCTTTACTGATCAGTTCGATGATGTCTACTATCGGACGCGCCGCGAACGGCTGGTCTATGTGGGACTCGCCTGTAATAAACCACCGAGTCCAAACTGCTTCTGTAAGTCGGTCGGTGGCTCGCCGGTTTCTACCGATGGCCTTGATGTCCTGATGACTGATCTTGGCGATCGTTATCTGGTGGCCTCGGTTACCGCCATCGGTGAGATGCTCATGCAGTCCGCCGGTGCGTTACTCACTGAACCAAACGGCACGGATCGTAGTGAGGCTGGGCGACTCCGCCTTGCTGCCCTCTCGTATCCGCAACGGGCCGTCAGCGACGTAGCCACCGTGCCTGCACGGCTAAAACAAAGCTTCACCTCGCCCTTATGGGAGGCCTTAGCGCAGCCGTGCATTGGTTGTGGCATCTGCACCTTCCTCTGCCCGACCTGCCATTGTTTTGATATCA